>NZ_JBSGXZ010000007.1:32334-52991 GCF_053610285.1 Lentzea sp. NPDC054927 | reverse complement strand
TCACTTATTGTGTTCCTTTTGCCAACCCCTCCTCAGATGCAGCAAGAGCTGAGGCACGACTCGTGACGGGACCACCCACCGGAACCTCCCGTTTCAAGCGTGAGGACGCCTCGGCTTCGCCATCGGGTTGATCAGCTGCGGGTGGTGAACATGCCTGTTGCTATGAAGCGGTAGACCAGTTCGTTGTCGCGGTGGGCTGTGCCTGCGAACTCGACCAGGCCGAGGGTTGGGCGGGACTTCGAGAGGCGGGCGCTCAGCACCTCGGCGGCGAAGGTCAGGGTGTCGCCTGGGTAGACCGGGGCCAGCCAGGAGAGTTCGCGGCCGCCTGGGGAGCCTTGTGAGGTGGAGTCGGACAGGACTACGTCTACCCAGCTGCGCATCCAGAGGCTGGCTGTGTACCAGCCTGAGGCGGACAAACCGCCGAAAATGGAGTTGCGGCCCGCGTCGTCGTCCAGGTGGAACGGCTGGGGGTCGAATTTCTTGGCGAAGTCCACCATGTCGTCCCGGTCGACGATTACCTCGCCGAGCGGGATGATTCGGCCTGCAGGCAGATCCTCGAAGGCGATCATGCGTTGATCGTAGTAACTGAAATCGCTGGGAACCGATCTAAGGGCGACGGCGTCCTAGAGCCCGAGCCCAGGGCTATGCGTGTGAGGGGGACTCGGTGGACGACCACCGTGCGCAGGTCGAGGAGCTGCTGGCCGACTATCGGCGCAGCCGCGAGAGGCTGGCGACTGTTCAGCGGGAGCTGGCTGCTGTGTCCGGGGAGGCTTCGAGTCCGGACGGGACGGTCAGGGCCGTGGTTGGGCCTGGCGGGAAGCTTGCTGGGCTGGAGTTGTCCGAGTTGGCTTATCGGCGGCATCGGCCTGAGCAGTTGGCCGAGTTGATCGTGCGGACTGTGGCTGCGGCTGCCGAGTCTGCGGCTGAGGACACCTATCAGGCGTTGAGCACGGTGTTGCCTGCTGCTGCGGATCCTGCGGCGTTGGTGGCCGGGACTGCGGATTTGGCGCCTGCCGAGTACGAACCTCAGGTGGCTCAGCAACCTGCTCGTCGTCGCGTTGATGACGACGAGGACAACGAGCAGCGGGAGAGCTGGCTCGACTCCGAGCTCATCAACAGGAGGGTCTGATGGCCGGGTACGGGGCCGATCTCGATCGGCTGGATGCCGGGGCGCGGGAGTTGCGCGGGTTTGCCGGGCAGGCGGGCGAGATCGCTGGGACGTTGGACAAGGCGCTGGCCGCGTTCGGCGTTTGCTGGGGGGATGACGCGGTGGGGCGCAGTTTTGCGGCTTCGCACGAGAAGCCTTCCGGGGACGCGGCTGGGGCGTTGTCGGGGCTTGCGGCGACGTTGGGGGACGTGGGCGACAAGCTCGCTGCCACGGCTGAGACGTATCGGCACGTCGAGCAGAGCAACGCATCCGCGATGAGAAGGTTGGACGGCTGACATGGGCATCGAGCTTCCCGCCGAACTCGCCGCGGTCGCGGCCAAGGCAGGCGTTTCGTGGCCCAAGGCCGACGAGGACGCCATGCGGTCCAGCGCCACTGCCTGGCGCGAGGCCGGCGACAAGATCAAAGGGCTGGGGACCTCGTCCGACGGGGCCGCCACGCGTGCTCTGAACGGGCTGACGGGCTCCACCGGGGACGCGGCGCGGGGGCGCTGGGCGAAGGTCGTGGCTCCGGACGGCGAACTGCAGCGGGCTGCTCGTGGGTGTCATGCCGCCGCTGATCGGCTCGACCACGCCGCCAAGCAGGTCGGGGCCGCCAAGGTCGAGATCGTGCGCGAGCTCGTGACGCTGGCCAAGAACAACGACGCCGCGAACGCTTCCGCCAGTGCCGGTAACCCCAACGCGTTGCTCGGCCTCGACACGCTGACCCGAGGTGCCGCGGCCAACGTCGCGAACCTCCACAACACGTTGTCCTCCGCCATCCGTCTGGACAGCGGCGTGGACATGACCCAGGGTTCGCAGCCCGTCAACACCTCGCCCGGAGCCCACGGGCCCGGCGGTGGAGGCGGTGGCGGTGGGCTGTTGGCCCCGGTCACGAACATCGTCGGTGGCGTGGTGGCTCCGGTCGCCGGTGTGGTCGCGCCGATCGTTGAGCCCGTTGCCGCCGTGGTCGCTCCGGTGACCGAGACGGTCGCTCCTGTCGTTGGCGCCGTGACTGCTCCGGTGGCGCCTGTTGTTGGTGCTGTGACTGCACCTGTCGCGCCCGTTGTCGGTGCGGTGACTGATGCTGCTGCGCCGATTCTCGACGCCGCTGCACCCGTGACGGCGCCCGCCGCGGCCGTGGTCCAGCCGGTCGTCGACGCGGTGCCCGGTGGTCGTGACGCCGTCGGACCGGTGTTCGACACAGCCGATGGACATGGTCGTGGCGACGGCAACGGCCAGGGCGATGGGCCCGGTCGTGGTGACGGTCCTGGACAAGGCGAGGGCAGGCCTCAGGGGCTGCCGGGTGTCGTGGCCGACGTGGGCCAGGCGGTCGGACCGGTCGCCGCGCCCGTCGCGCACGTGGTGGCGGACGCGATCCCGAGCGTCCACGGCTCCCTCGGCCCGATCGCTGAAGGCACGACGCAGGCTTCGGCCGCGGTCCTGGAGCAGCCGCTGATCCGTGGCGATGTTCCGGCCCAGACCGGTGCCGCACCTCAGGCATCCGCGCCTGCGGCACCGGCTGCTCCCACTGGGCCGACGCTCGGTGGCGCGCCGATGGGTGGCGCACCGGTGGGCGGACCCGTCGGTGCTGTCGGCGGTGCGATGAGCGGTGCTGTGGGCGGTGTGCCGTCGGCGGCTCCTGTCGCCGGTTCGCAGGTCGGCGCGGTTGCCGGACAGCAGGGTGCTGCCCAGTCCGCCGGTCAGCAGGCGCAGCAGGGACAGGCCGGTCAGCAGGCCGCCAAGGCCGCGGAAGCCAAGGCCGCGGCGGAGGCGAAGGCAGGAGAGGCCAAGGTCGGCGAGGCGAAAGCCGGAGAGGCCAAGGCGGGATCGCAGGTCGTGTCCGGCAAGACGGGCGCGCCGGGTGCGGTGCCGGCCGCGAGCCAGTTCGGTGGTCAGGCGACCAGCCAGGCCGGTCAGGTGCAAGGACCTGGCCAGTCGGGTCAGGCTTCGCCCGGCACGCAGACCCCCGGTTCGGGACAGGGCGCGCAGGCGACCGTCAAGGATCCCGCCAAGGATCTGACGAAGGACGCGCTGGACGCCCTGCAGGACGGTTCCGCCGACGGTTCGGCCGTGGAGGAGCGTGGCGAGCAGCAGGTCGGCGACACCATCACCGCGCCGGCGGCTCCGTTGGCAGGGGTCGACCTCGGCGGTGCGCTCACCGACCGCCTCGAGAACCGCGAGCAGTCCCAGGCACTGGTCAACCCCGGCCTCGTCGGTGACATCGCCCGCCACAGCTACACGGCGGTCGCGGCCGGCAGCTGGTTCATGGCGATCTTCCTGTCCGCGGGCCAGGCTCCGCGGCTCGCCCCGAAGCCGGCGAGGCAGCTCCCGGCGCCGGTGCGGCAGGACGAACAGCAGGTGCCGCGGTTCGCCCCGCAGGACCACCCGCGGGCCGATCTCGTCGTCGTCGCGGAATCGCACCCGGCGGCGGCGACCGAAGGTCTCGGCAAGGATCACCCGATCGTGCAAGAACTTCTGGCTGGCTACGACGCGTTGGCCGGCATGCACGAACGCGACTGGGAAAGCCTGTTCCAGCACGAGGACGGCACCTCGCGCTGGCCGATCGAACGCGAGGGCGGCTACGAGGACAGCCAGCCCGAGGTGCTGAAGGAAGGCGCCGAGCTCGACCGGTTCGGCACTCCGGAAGGTCGCGTGCTGTCCCAGGCGGGCACGCCGTTCGCGCAACGTTCGCTGCCGCCTGCCGCGCTCGACGAGGGCTACCGCCGGTACCGGGTCACCAGGGACCTGCCCGTCCACCGCACGATCAGCGCACCCTGGTTCGGCCAGCCCGGCGGCGGAAGTCGTTACCGCACAACCTATCCCGTCGCTGACCTCGTCGCGCTCGGCTACCTCACGGAGATCACCGCATGAACGTCGAGAGCCTGCCGGAGTGGCTGACGAAGATCGGCGTGCCGGACGACGTCGTCAGCATCGGTGAGGAGACGGACCAGCGCTGGTGCCTCCTCACCGAGACCGACGACGACGTGGTCAAGGGCTACGAGGTGTTCTGGCAGGAGCAGGGCAACCGCTACGACTGGGCCCGGTTCGACGACGAGAGCGTGGCGTGCCACTACCTCTTCGGCCGGCTCGCCTGGGCTCAGGTCGCGCGCGGAAGTCTTACCGTGCCAACAGCTTGAGCGCGGCCTCGTGCAGGTGGCCGTTCGACGTCAGCACGCTGCCGCCGTCGTAGCGCTCCTCACCGTCCAGTGAGGTGAAACGGCCACCCGCCTCGGTCACCAGCACCTGGAACGGGGCGATGTCCCACGGGTTCGCCACGCACTCCGGGGCCAGGTCGATCGCGCCCTCGGCGACCAGGCAATGCTGGTAGAAGTCGCCGAACGCGCGGCTCTCCCAGGTCGCATCCACCAGCCGCAGCCACGCATCGCGTGAGTGGTACTCCACCCACGACTTGATGTCCGTGGTCGACACGTAGGCGTCCTCGAGAGAGCGCACCCCGGACACGGAGATCGCGCGATCGCCGGACGCGTCCGACGCGAACGCGCCACCGCCCGCGGCAGCCCACCAGCGGCGGCCCAGCGCCGGCGCGGACACGACGCCCACGACCGGGACCCCGTCGACGACCAGGGCGATCAGCGTCGCCCAGATCGGCACGCCACGCAGGAAGTTCTTGGTGCCGTCGATCGGGTCGAGCACCCAGACGCGCGACGCGTCCAGCGTGCCGCCGCGTTCCTCGCCCATGACGACGTCGTCCGGGCGTTCCGCGGCCAGCACGGCGCGCACGGCGTCCTCGACCGCGACATCGGCGTCGGTCACGGGCGTGCGGTCCGGTTTGCGCTCCACGGCGAGGTCGTGAGCGCGGAATCGGGTGGAGGTGATCGCGTCGGCGGCGTCGGCGAGGCGGAGGGCCAGTTCGAGATCAGCATCGTGGCGTGACACGCGGCGATCGTTCCACGAATACGCTGGGCCCGTGAGCGTGGTGTTGCTGGCCGAGGACGATCCGGCCATTGCGGAACCTCTCTCCCGCGCGTTGACGCGGGAGGGCTATTCAGTGCAGGTCGTGAGCGACGGGCCGAGTGCCTTCGACGCCGCGATCGCGGGGGGCATCGATCTGCTGGTGCTCGATCTCGGCCTGCCCGGCATGGACGGACTGGAGGTGTGCCGCAGGCTTCGCCAGAACGGCAGAGGCATACCCGTGCTGATGCTCACCGCACGAGCCGACGAGGTCGACTTCGTGGTGGGGCTGGACGCGGGCGCCGACGACTACGTCGCCAAGCCGTTCCGCCTCGCCGAGCTGATGGCCCGCATCCGGGCCCTGCTGCGCCGCCGGGCACCGGGCACGCTGGAGGTCAACGGCGTGCGCGTCGACCTGGCCGCCCGCCGCGTCACGGTCGACGGCGGGGAGATCCAGCTCGCGAACAAGGAGTTCGAACTGCTCAAGGTGCTGATCCAGCGCGCTGGGCAGGTCGTGAGCCGCGACGAGATCCTCTCCGAGGTGTGGAACGACCCCGACCTCAAGGGCAGCAAGACGCTCGACATGCACATGTCGTGGCTGCGCCGGAAGCTCAGCGACGGCACGCCCAACTCGGCGGAGAAGCGCATCGCGACCGTGCGCGGCCGCGGCTTCCGCTTCAACGCCGACTGATGCGCCGCCGGATACTGCGGGCGATCCTGCTCGCCGTCGCCGTGACGGGGTTCGTGCTCGGCATTCCGCTCGGCTACACGGCCCTGCAGCTCGTCGAGGACACCGCCCGCGGCGACCTCACGGAACGCGCCCAGCAGATCGCGACCACGCTCGACGACCAGCTCGCCAACCGGCGCGGCATCGACATCGAGGCCGTGAAGATCGTCGTGCCCACCGACGGCCGGCTGACCGTCGTGTCCAGCGGCGTCACCAGCACCACCGGCCCGTCTCCCGGCGCCGACCCGCTGACCGTCGAACTGCCGATCGCGCAACAGGGCACTGTCCGGCTGGAGATCCCCTCCGCCCCGATGCACACCACCCAGGCCCAGGTGGCCGGTCTGGTGCTGCTCCTGCTCGCGCTCTCCGTCGGCACCGGCACCGTCGTGGCCCTGGTGACGGCGCAAACGCTTGCCCGCCCGCTCGGCTACGTGGCCGCCCGCGCGTCCCGCCTGGGCGCCGGTGACTTCCGCGCCGATGAGCAGCGCTACAACATCCCCGAACTGGACGCGGTTTCCGAGGCGCTCGACACCTCGGCCACAGCACTGGCGCGCCTCGTCCAACGCGAACGCGAACTGGTCGGCGACGTCTCCCACCAGCTGCGCAGCCGCCTGACCGCACTCCAGCTGCGCCTCGAAGCCCTGGCAGAACACCCCGAACCGGACACGGCCCTGGAAGCCCGCGCGGCCCTCGAACAGGCCGAACGCCTGGCCGCGGTGCTGGACGAGCTCCTCGCGGCCGCCCGCGCGGCCAGGGCCGTCGGTGCCGAACCGCTGGAACTGCGCCCGGCGCTGAACGGCATCGCCGAGGAGTGGCGCGAGCAGGTCAAGAGCCAGGGCCGGGCGTTGCGCGTCCGCGTCCCGGACGGCCTCCTGGCGCGGGTCACCCCGGCCCGTCTCCGCGAGGCCATCGGCGTGCTGCTGGACAATGCGCTGCGCCACGGTGAGGGCTCGGTCGTCGTCTCCGCTCGCAGCGAGGAAGGCACCGTCGTCATCGAGGTCAGCGATGGTGGTGCCGGCGTGCCGGACGAGCTGGCGGCGCACATCTTCGAGCGCGGTGTCTCAGGCGGCGGCTCGACCGGTGTGGGTCTGGCGCTCGCACGGGCGTTGGTCGACGCGGACGGCGGCCGGTTGGAGCTCTCGACGGCGCGACCGGCGACGTTCGCGGTGTTCCTGCCGGTGCCGAAGGCTCAGGACGTGGTCGGCATCCCCTGGAGGGCGCCCAGCACGCCGAGGTAGCTCAGGAGTGGCCGAGCGCTTCTTCGTCGTCGATCGGACGGGTCGAGCGGGCGTTCTCCTCGGGGAACACCCAGTTCTTGTACCCGTACCAGCGGAAAGCCATCGCGATGAGCGTGCCGACGATCTGCGCGCTCAGGAAGTCCGAGATCTCCTCGGTCAACCGCGACACGTGCGGCTCCTGCAGGTGGAACGCGTACCGCGCGATGTACAGCGGTGCCGAGTTCAGCACGATGCCGATGCCGTTGACCAGGAAGAACAACAACGCCTCGTGGTGACGCTCACGGCCGCCGCGGGTCTTGAAGGACCATTCCCGGTTCAGGATGTACGAGACGATCGTGGCGACCAGGGTCGCGATGATCTTCGCGGTCACCGGGTTGTTCGGCAGGACGACGGTCTTGATCCCGAAGAACAGGACCGTGTCGATCACGAAGCACGTGCCCCCGACCAGGGCGAACTTGACTAGTTCACGATGCTTCAGCGCGATCGACCGGATCGGTTCCGGGAACCGGGAGACCACTGTTTCGGCTAGGGACACGGGACGAGTCTACGGAGATCGGGTGAACGCGCCGGTCCGGCCGGGCGCCGGCGTCGGGGAACACCCAGCGTCGCATCGCCCAGAACTTGAAGCCGGTGGCGAGCAGCATGCCGATGATCGAGCCGGACGCGAAGTCCGCGATCTCCTCGGTCATCACCGAGACGAACGGGGCCTGCAGGCCGAACAGGTGTCGCGACAGCCACAGCGGCGCGATGTTGATCGCCACGCCCAGGCCGCTGACCAGGAAGAACAGTGCGGCCTCGTGGTGACGCTCGCGGCCGCCGCGGGTGTGGAACGACCACTCGCGCGACAGCACGTACGAGGCGATGATCGCCACCAGCACGCCGATGACCTTCGCCGTGACGACCTTGTCGGTCAGCACGGTGAGCTTGAGCGCGTACCAGACGCCGTTGTCGATGACGAACGTCGTGCCGCCGACCAGCGCGAACCGGATCAACTCGCGGTGCTTGTGCAACAGGAACTGGAGTGGTTCTGGCAGCCGGCTCATGGCACGGCGAACGACTGGCAGCACCGCGTCAGCTTACGGATCAAGGTAACGGCGGCCGCCTCCGGGTGTTACCTTTCGCGACCGCCAGCCACCTGAGCTGCACGTTCAGTGACAATCGAAGATCAACATTTGATCAACTTCGCGGTGGCTCGCAGGTCGGCAGGCCCAGCAGGTCCGGGATCAGCGGCGGGAGCAGCCTCGGCCACGGCTCGCACGGTTCCGACCTCGGCGGCGGCGTGGTCGTCGGAGGAGTCGACGGTGGCACGGACGGCGACGGCACCGTCGTCGACGGCGGGAGCACCGGCGGCAGGATCGGCTCGGTCGGCACGGTCGGGGTGCCCGGCTTGGTCGGGTCCGATGGCTCGGTCGGCTTCACCGGCGGCGTGGTCGTGGTGGTCGGCGGAACCGTGGTCGGCGTCGGCGTGGACGTCGGCGGGTTCGGCTCCACCTCACCCGGCGGCTGTTCCGGCCGCGTCTTGAACGGGACGGTCACGGACTTGGTCGCGTTGCCGAGGGTGGCCGTGACGGAGATCGTCCCGCCCCGGTGCGGCAGCCCGAACGCCCAGATGGACATCCGGAACTTGGCGTCCTTGTCCAGGTCGGTGACGCAGTGGATGGTGTTCTTGTCCGTCCGCCGGCAGTCCCGGTACGGCGTGAAGATCACGATGTTCTCCGACGCGGACACGTCCAGCTTCAACGTGCCGGCCCGCGGGCCCTTGTTGCGCACCTGGACGTCCACGCGCGGGTCCCAGTACACCTCGTGCCACGTCGACACGCTGAGCTCGATGTCGTCGTTCACCGGCGGCACGTTGACCTCGACGCTGACGTTGACCGAGATCGACGTGCCCGCGCTGATCGTGCCGGTGATCGTGCCCGGCACGGCCTCGTTCGTCGCGCGCAGCCGGAACAGGAACGTCGCCTGCCCGCCGGGCGCGATGCCCGCCGGCGTCGTGCACGTGATCGTGCCGCCACCCGCCGGGCAGTTCACGGTCTGGTCGGCCGAGCCGTCCGGTTGCAACAAGCGTGCGGCGCCGAACGACGACGGTCCGCCGGTCGACAGCACGCCGGGCGGCAGGTTCAGCACCATCGCCGCGGGCGGTGCCGCGGTGCCGCCGGTGTTCCGGACGGTGATCGGGAAGTCCTTCGGCTCCTCGCCGGGCGTGAGCGTGAATCCGCTCGGCGTCGTCGGGGTGAGCGACGGCGGCGTGGGCTGCGGAGTCGGCGTCGGCGCCGGGGGTTCCGGAGTCGGGGCCGGCGTCGGCGTGGGTGCAGGCGGCGGGGTCGGCGTCTGGACCGGCTGCTCCGTGGTGGGAGCCGGCGGGACCGGTGGCACCGGCTTGGGCGTCGGAGGCTGCTGGACCTGTGTCTGCGCCGGTGGGGGCTCGATCGCCTGGACGGCGGGCGCCTGCTGGTTGCTGCTGCCCGAGGCCAGCGCGATCACGACGGCCGCGGCCACGGCGGCAGCGGAGCCACCGACGGTCACGAGCTGGCGGGGGATCGAGGCACCGACCGCGCCCGCGCCACCCGCGGCCGCACCGGCGCCGACGACAGCCGTCGTCGAGCCCGCGGCCACCAGGTACGTCGTGGCGCCGATGCCCAGCACCAGCGGGGCGACGAAGATCCGCAGCGCGCCGTTGACGTCCGCGAGTTCGGCGGCCAGCGCCCGGCACCGGCCGCACTCGTCGAGGTGCGCCTCGACCTGGGTCGCCTCGCGCTTGGACAGGCCGGCGCGGGTCCAGGCGCCGAGACGGTCGACGGTCGCCTTGCAGCGTTCCGCGTCCGTCGCGGCCAGGTGCATCTGCAGGTACTGCTGCTTGAGGCCCTCACGGGCGCGATAGGCGAGCGCGGACACGCCGTTGGCCGTCAACCCGAGCAGCGGGGCGACCTCGGCGGGCGACTGGCCCTCGATCTCGGTGTGCCAGAGCACCATCTGCCAGCGCTCCGGCAGCGCGGCGAACGCGCGGGCGGCCATCGACTTCTCCAGCCCGGCCACCGCGGTGTCGCTGAACTGCACCGCCGGCGCGACGTCGGTCATGTCCTCGGTGAGGTCGACCTTCTTCTCGCGGCGGGTCTTGTCGTACGCGGTGTGCCGCAGCGCCGTGAGCAGGTACGCGCGGAACGCCGAGTCGGGGCCGCGGCCTGCACGGAGCGTGTCCAGCACCTTCGCGAACGCCTCGGAGACCAGGTCGTCGGCCTCGGCCTGCGATCGGGCCAACTGGCGGGCGAGGTTGTAGGCCGCCGAGACGTGGCGTTCGTACAACTGGCCGTAGGCGTCGATGGTCCCGCCGCGCACGGACTCGATGAGTTCCGCGTCGCTGGGCCCCTGGACGTCTGCAGGAACGATCGCCACAGTCTTCGTTTCCCTCCTCGCGGCGCTCAGTGTGACTTACGGCGCCTGGCGGAGTCATCTCAATCCCCCGCGCGGGTTGCGTCACGATCCAGCGACGGGCGCGTCTCCCACCTGGAATCGGAGAGCTGAAGGGAGACCGGGTGGGTGTCGCACAAGCGGAACGCCTGCTGAAGTCGAGGTGGCGGACCGCCACCATGGCCGCCGGCTGGGCGTTCCCCGCAGACTGGCCGCTCGCCGAGGTCGACGAGGTGTGCGCGGCGATGCTGGAGAACACCGACCCCGGCGACGCGCTGGTCCGGCTGGGCCGCGCTCGCGCCGAGGCGGGTGCCGGCCTCACGGAGACGCTGATGGACCTGGCCGCGCTGCACGCCGTGCTGACCGACGCGTCGCACATCGTGTCGCCGGACGTCGACGCGCTCCCTTCACGGATGCTGCGCATGACAGCGCTGGGATGGGCGGACGTGGTGACGAAACAGGCCGGCGAGTGCGCGGCCGAGGATCCTCTGACCGGGCTGGCGACAGCCGCGTACCTGCGCACACGGCTGGGCGAGGTGTACCGGGAGACCCCCGTCGCACCCCTCGACTACGCACTCGTGATGCTGCGCCTCGACGTGCACCGTGCGTCGGGATGGTCTCGTGTGGTCGCCATGACACTCGCGTCCGACGCGTTGCGCACGGTCTTCGACAGCGGCGAGACGTTGGCGAGTCTCGGGCCGTGCGTGGCCGTGGTGCTGGTACGCCGTGACGAAGTACTAGCGCGCAGGGTGTCGAACCTGCGCGTGCTCGCCGCCGATCGCCTCGCCGACGACCCCAACGTGCGGCCGGTAGGGCCCGCGAAGGTCTGGATCGAGCGGTTGCCGGACACGCACGCCGAGGCGTGCGGGCTCCTCACCTCGCTTGGGCGCTGACTTCCCCCTGTCCCGCGCCCAGGTGTCCCGTGTCCCCACCGGGTCGGGTTTCGCGCACGCCCAGAAGTGTTCTATTGTCCTAGTCCACTAGAACAATCTGGGGAGCGTGTGTGGTCGAGTTCCACGTCGACCGTGGCAGCGGTCTACCCGCGTACCTGCAGCTAGGGCGGCAGGTCAGGGAGGCCATGAGGCTCGGCTGGTTGCAGCCGGGCGATCGCCTGCCGACGGTCCGCGACGTCGTCGCGACCAGCGGCGTGAACGCGAACACCGTGCTCAAGGCCTACCGCGAGCTGGAGCTCGCCGGGCTCGTCGAAGCCCGTCAGGGCTCCGGCACCTTCGTCAAGACGTCCCTGGGGACCGCCGCCCCCGAGGACCTCGATCCGCTGCGCGAGAAGCTCGCCTGCTGGGTGACGGAGGCACGCTCCGCCGGGTTGGAGGACGAGGACATCGACGCGCTGGTGCGCGAGGTGCTGAGTGGGGGAGCGCGATGAGCGTGGTTGCGGCCGAAGTGTCGAAGTGGGCGGTGCGGAACGTCTCCTTCGAACTGCCACCGGGCAGCGTCACCGCATTGGTGGGGGCCAACGGCTCCGGCAAGTCGACGCTGCTGAACGTGCTGGCCGGGCATCTGCTGCCGGATTCGGGGCACGCGTCCATCGCGGGCCGGGTCGCGTACGTGCCGCAGCACAAGCCGATGTACAAGGGTTTCAAGGTCGCGGACGTGCTGGAGTTCGGCCGTCGCATGAACGACGTCTGGGACCACAAACGCGCCGACGAGTGGCTGACCAGGTTCAGGGTGCCGCGCAAGCTTCAGATCGGCGACCTGTCCGGCGGGCAGCGCACGCACGTGACTTTGGCGCTGGCACTGGGATCTCGCCCCGACGTGCTGCTGCTGGACGAGCCACTGTCCGAATTGGACCCGTTGGCGCGCCACAAAGTCGTGCGGGAGTTGCTGACCGAGGTGAGTGACAACGGCATGACGCTGGTGTTCTCCACGCACGTCGTCGCGGAGATCGGTGGTGTGGCGGACAGGTTGCTGCTGCTCGCCGACGGGCGGTTGCTCGTGAACGGCGACACCGACGAGTTGCTGGAAGAGCACGTGCTCTACACAGGCCCGCGCGCCTCGACATCACCCGTGGAGGGACGTGTGGTGCTCGCGAAGCACAGCGTTTCGCAGTCTTCATACCTCGTGCGCTCCGGCGGTGCGCAGATCGCCGAACCGTGGATCGCGCGGTACGTGACGCTGGAGGAACTCGTTGTGGCGCACCTGGAGCGTGCCGCGTGAGCGCACTCGCCTGGCTGACCTGGCGTCAGCACCGGTGGACCATCCTGGCCACCACTGCCCTCGCGTTGGTCGCCGCGTTCACCCTGGTCTCGACGGAGAGCGGCAAGATCGGCTCGATGCTGATGGCCGGCTTCTACGGCCTCATCGTGCAGCTCTCGTTCGGCGCTGTGATCGGCATGTTCTGGGGCGCGCCCCTGATCGCCCGCGAACTCGAGGAACGCACCTACTTCGTGGCCTGGGGTCAGGACGTGACACCCGCGAAGTGGTTGCAGGGCAAGGCACTCCTGCTCGGTCCGCTGGCTGCCGTGCTGGGCGCGCTGGTCGGGCTCGGCGACGGCTTCGGCGGCAGCAGGATGACGTGGGGCGGGTTCGAGGCCACGCCGCTCGTGCAGGCCGGCTACGCGATCTTCGGGTTCGCGCTCGGCGTGCTCATCGGCCTGATGTCGCGGCACGTGGTGACGGCGATAGCGGCGACGCTGGTGTTCTACACGCTGGTCCGCGCTTTGATCGCCACGGTGGTGCGTGACCACTACCTGCCGGCGCAGCGCGTTGTCGCCCGGTGGGACAGCACACCCGTTCTTCCGCAGGACTCGCTGGAACTCGGCAGCGGGTTCGTGGGCAGCGACCTCAGTCCGGTGCCGGTGGCCGAGAAGTGCGCGACGCTGATCAACCCGAACACCTGCATGCGTTCCTCGAAGGCCGCGATCGGCACGTACGTCGAGTACCAGCCGGTCGGCCGGTTCTGGATCTTCCAGGTCTTCGAGTTCGGCTTGTTCGCACTGCTCGCCGCCGTGCTGTTCGCCGTGACGTTCCGGATGCTGCGCCAGGGCGGTGGGTGGAAGCCGTCGAGGCGCCACCGCCGCCTCGCAGTCGAACCCGCGGCCGAGCCCACTGCCAAAACCACTGACGAGCCCGCCGCTGAATCTGCTGCCGAGCCTGCCGCCGACTCTGCTGCCGAGCCTGCCGCTGAATCTGCCGCCGAGCCTGCTGCCAAACCCGCTCAGAGCACTCCGTCGGACGCCGCCCACGCGGAGGGATAGCGCGGGCGGAAGCCGATCTCCCGCTGCGCGCGGGTGGTCGACACGATTCCGTGCCACGGGTCGAACTCCTGCTGAACGGCCTCCTCGCTGGGGGTGAGGCCGTTCAGCAGGTGCAACTCGACGGCCGTCATCGGGCTGTCGTCGGCGATGTTGAAGATCCCGCCGGCGCCGGATTCGAGCACCTTCCCGACCGCCTGCGCCACGTCGTCGTGATGCACCAGGTGCAGCCGCTGGTGGCCGGGCCAGGTCGCGGCCCAGCGCAGCGACTCCTCCAGATGCGGATCGCCGTCGCCGTAGACGAAGGCGAGGCGGAGGATCGTGGCTTCCCTGGTGTCGAGCACGGCCTGTTCGCCCAGCGCCTTCGTGCGGGGGTAGTCGCCGAACGCGGGATCGGGATCGGCCGGGTCGTCCTCGGTGGCCGGCCTGCCGAGTCCGCCTGGGTACACGAGGTTCGTGCTGAAGTGGACGAACAACGGCACCTTCTCGGCGGCCTCGGCGAGGGCCTTGGTGCCGTGGACGTTCACGCCTTCGAAATCGGTGCTCGTGCGGAGGGCGGCGGCGACGTGCACGACGGCGTCCACGCCGGACACCAGTTCCTCGACGGCCTCTGTGTCGGCCAGCCGGTGGGTCAGCGTGCGCACGTCGTGGCCCTGCTCGCGCAACCGCGGCAGCAGCCTGCTGCCGACTCGTCCGGTCGCACCTGTCATCGCGATCTTCATGCGATCCAGCGTCGTTCCGTGCGCCGGACGCAGCCAGGGACGATGAATCCCTGGCTACCGTGGAGACATGCTGGACATGGCGGGTTTCCTGCGCAGCTGCCGCGAACGGATGGAGCCACGCGGCGGCGGTCGTCGGCGCACGCCGGGGCTGCGCCGCGAAGAGGTGGCCGAGGCCGCGGGCATGTCGGTCGACTACTACTCCCGGCTGGAGCAGGGCCGTGGTCCGCGCCCCTCTGTTTCTGTCCTGCACGGCATCGCACGAGCGTTGGAGCTGTCCTCCGACGAGCGCGCGCATCTGTTCCGGCTGGCAGGTGAGGCCGTGCCGGAGGAGCCCACGTCCGGGCACGAGGTGCGGCCCGGCATCCGGCTGCTGCTCGACCGGCTCGGTGACGACCTCGCGGTGGTGATCACCGATGTGGGTGACGTGCTCGCCTGGACGGCCCGCGCCGAGCTGGTGTTCGGCGACTTCACCGGCCGGAACCTGCTCAGGGCGTTCTTCCTCGGTGACGAAGGCTGGGTTCCGGAGGAGGACCGCGAAGGAGTCGCCCGCGCTCACGTCGCCGATCTGCGCGCGACTCTGGCGCGTCGGCCCTCCGCACAGCCGTTGATCGACGAGTTGATGGCGAGCCCGCTGTTCGCACGGCTGTGGGCGGAACACGGCGTGAAGGTGCGCCGGTCGGCTCGCAAGCGGCTGCGGCATCCGGTCGCAGGCCTGCTGGAGTTCGACTGCGAGGTGCTCGGCGCCCCGGAGCACGACCAGCGGCTTGTGATCCACACCGCACCCGAGGGCAGCGTCACCGCCCAGAGGCTGGCTCTGCTCGTGAGCCGATCAGAAGTTGCAGGTAGGCTGCCTCAACCGTGGACTCCCGTACCCGTCTCCCAGTCGTCGGCATGATCGGCGGCGGGCAGCTCGCCCGCATGACGCACCAGGCCGCCATTCCGCTCGGCCAGTCGCTGCGCGTGCTCGCCGTGTCCGAGAACGACCCCGCGGCGTTGGTCGCGCGGGACGTGGTGCTCGGCACGCACACAGACCTCGACGCGTTGCGCGCGTTCGCGAAGGGCTGCGAGGTCGTCACGTTCGACCACGAGCACGTGCCTCAGGAGCACCTGCGCGCGCTGGTCGCCGAGGGCGTCAAAGTGCACCCCGGTCCGGACGCGCTGCAGTACGCGCAGGACAAGCTGAAGATGCGTGTGCGCCTGGCCGAGCTGGGCCTGCCGGTGCCGCCGTTCGCCGAGGTCCACGACGTGCGCGACGTTCTCCGGTTCGGTGGGGCTCACGGGTGGCCGTGCGTGCTGAAGGCGATCCGCGGCGGCTACGACGGCCGCGGCGTGTGGATGCTGAACCAGCCGCACAGCGCCGAGCTCGTCGTGCCCGAGCTGCTCGAGGCCGGGACACCGTTGATGGTCGAGCAGTGCGTGCCGATGCGGCGCGAGCTGGCGGCCGTGGTGGCGCGCTCGCCGTTCGGGCAGGGCGCGGCGTGGCCGGTCGTCGAGACCGTGCAGTCCGACGGCATCTGCGTCGAGGTCCTCGCTCCGGCCCCCGCTCTGGACGGTGCCGCGGCCCAGGAGCTGGCCCTGAAGGTCGCCGACGCGTTGGGCGTGGTGGGCGTGCTGGCCGTGGAACTGTTCGAGACCGCCGACGGCGTGGTCGTCAACGAGCTCGCGATGCGCCCGCACAACTCGGGCCACTGGTCGATCGAGGGCGCGCGCACGTCCCAGTTCGAGCAGCACCTGCGTGCCGTTCTCGACTACCCGCTGGGCCGCACCGACCTGATGGCGCCGGCCGTGGTGATGGCGAACGTGCTGGGCGCCGAGGACGTGCCCGCGATGGGCCCGGACGAGCGCGTGCACCACCTGTTCGCCCGGTTCCCGGACGCGCACGTGCACCTGTACGGCAAGGAGGAACGGCCGGGCCGCAAGATCGGGCACGTGACGTTCCTCGGCAACGACATGACAGAGGTCCGCCACCGCGCGCGGCTGGCCGCGGACTGGCTGTCCACCGGTGTGTGGAACGACGGATACGACATTCACGGGAGTTCGGAGTGACTGAGGCTGTGACTCAGGTCGGCGTGATCATGGGCAGCGACTCGGACTGGCCGGTGATGAAAGCCGCCGCCGAGGCGCTCGCCGAGTTCGACGTCCCGTTCGAGGTGAGCGTCATCTCCGCGCACCGCACCCCGCAACGCATGCTCGACTACGCCAACTCGGCCGCCTCGCGCGGCCTGCGGGTGATCATCGCGGGCGCAGGCGGCGCGGCACACCTGCCGGGCATGGTCGCCTCCGCCACCGTGCTCCCGGTGATCGGCGTCCCGGTGCCGCTGAAGTATCTCGACGGCATGGACTCGCTGCTCTCGATCGTGCAGATGCCCGCAGGCGTCCCGGTGGCCACGGTCTCAGTGGGCGGCGCCCGCAACGCGGGCCTGCTGGCCGTTCGCGTACTGGCCGCCTCCGACCCGGCGTTGCAGGAGCGCATGGCCCGCTTCCAGGCCGAACTCGAGCAGCTCGTACTAGACAAGGACGCGGCGCTGCAGAAGTCCCTCTGAGTGCTCAACAGCACAGCAGCGCCTGTGGTGAACGGGCGCTAACATCGTGCCGAGTACTCGCTACTGGGAGGTAACAAGGTGAACCCGAGCTTCGGCACCTATCAGCTCGCCGAGGAGCACGAGGCGCTGCGAGAGGCCGTCCGCTCGCTCGCCGAGAAGGAGATCAAGCCGTTCGCGGCCGAGGTCGACGAGAACGAGCGCTTCCCGGTAGAGGCCCACAACGCCCTGGTGAAGTCGGGCTTCGCAGCCGTCCACGTCCCCGAGTCCTACGACGGCCAGGGCGCCGACAGCGTCGCCACCTGCATCGTCATCGAGGAGATCGCCCGCGTCTGCGCGTCCTCCTCGCTGATCCCGGCGGTGAACAAGCTCGGCACCATGCCGATCCTCCTGTCCGCCTCCGAAGAGCTCAAGCAACTGGTCATGCCGTCCATCGCCTCAGGCGAAGCCATGGCCTCCTACGCCCTTTCGGAGCGTGAGGCAGGCTCCGACACCGCCTCCATGCGCACCCGCGCAGTGCTGGACGGCTCGGACTGGGTGCTCAACGGCACCAAGTGCTGGATCACCAACGCCGGCGAGTCGACCTGGTACACCGTCATGGCCGTGACGGACCCCAACGCCGCCAAGAAGTCCGCCGGCATCTCGGCCTTCGTGGTGCACAAGGACGACCCGGGCTTCTCGGTGGGCCCCAAGGAACGCAAGCTCGGCATCAAGGGCTCGCCGACCCGCGAGATCTACTTCGAGAACTGCACGATCCCCGCTAATCGCATCATCGGTGAGCCGGGCACCGGTCTGAAGACGGCTCTCCGGACCCTGGACCACACGCGCCCGACGATCGGCGCGCAGGCCGTGGGTATCGCCCAGGGTGCCCTTGAGGCCGCTGTCGCGTACGTCAAGGACCGCAAGCAGTTCGGCAAGTCCATTTCGGACTTCCAGGGCGTGCAGTTCATGCTCGCCGACATGGCGATGAAGATCGAGGCTGCCCGGCACATGGTCTACGTGGCCGCTGCCAAGGCCGAACGTGGCGAGGCGAACATCGGCTTCATCACCGCCGCCGCCAAGTGTTTCGCGTCCGACGTGGCCATGGAGGTCACCACGGACGCGGTGCAGCTGTTCGGTGGCGCCGGCTACACGCGTGACTTCCCCGTTGAGCGGATGATGCGGGACGCGAAGATCACGCAGATCTACGAGGGCACGAACCAGGTGCAGCGCGTCGTGATGTCACGCGCCGTCCTCAACGGCTGAGAGTTTGGTGAGCGGGTTCCGTTGCTACCGCGATGGAATCCGCTCACGCTCAAGTTCTTCGAACGGAACGATGACGCACCCGCGGAGTTCGCGGATCAGCGCGTTTGCGACAACCCGACGCACCGCCGGATCGTCATAGGCGAAGTTCCCCGCAGTGACCGCTGTCGGTACAAGCACGCTTTGCCGGTAGAGCGCACCGCGCACACCCGCAATCGGGTGCTCCTTCACTCGAACTGCCACGGCTCCGCGCCGCAACGCCGGACACAGCCGTCGAGCTACCGCGACGCACGGCAGGCACACCGGTGGCTCCGCCGACGCCATTCCTTCCGGCCACTGCGGCCAGTCGTCACCGTGATCCCGTTGCAGCCACAGGACGCCGTCGTCGTTCCGGTCCGCTGGTCCGCCACAGACCTGGCACAGCAACAGTTCCATCGCTCGTCGTTGCCGCAACGGATGAACCCTGGCGAACTCCGGCTTGCCAACTCGTTGTCGCAACGCGGTCTGACGCCACAGCACACCATGTCGATCTCGATCGCTCAGCAGCTCGTTGGCGTACCCGATGCTTTGGTCTGGGCGCTCCACTAGCGCGCACGGCAGGTCTTGCTCGGCGCTCCACGCAGTGATGTAGGGCGTCGCGATCTCTGTACAGAACTCCACTTCGAAAGTGAAGCGCGGTTCTGTACAGAAAGGCAAGAGGTGTCAGTCGAGTGAGGTGAACTTGTACTCGAGCACGTAGGCCGCTGAGTCGAGGATCATCTCGTTGACCTCGACTGGCTGGTCATCTGCGGTGTACGCGGTCCGCACGATCAAGATGACCGGCGTGCCTTGCGCGAGGTCTAGCGCCTGACGCTCGGCGTCCCGCGGCATACGGGTGCGTAGCTCTTCGCGGAACCTCGTGGGCTCGTGGCCCAACTCTTTGAGGCGGGCGTACGCGCCGCCTTCGCCGGTGTTGATCTCAGTGATCGCGGAGCCGGCGACCAGTGCCTCGGGGTAGTAGGACGTTGCCAACTGCACCGGCTTGTCATCGACGACATACCTGCGTCGCCGGATCACGACGCGGGCGCTGTCGTCGAGCTTGAGAACCTCGGCGATGGGCGCGGGTGGGAGTTCCACGTCGACAGTGACGTCTTCCCTCCTCGGCCGCGTGCCGAGATCGGTGGACCAGATCGGTTGACCGGATCCCCAGGACGTGGACTTCAGCCGGTCTGGCGACACGCGCCTGATCGGCTTGAACTCGCGGACAAAGGTTCCCGAGCCGCGCTTCGCGACGATCAGGCCCTCGTTCTTCAGCAGGTCCAACGCCCGACGGGCGGTCGGCTGCTCCACGCCGTACTGACTCGTGAGGTCGTTCTCACCAGGAACTTTGCTGCCGGGCGGAAGCTTGCCGGAGTCGATCTGCTGCCGGAGGTCGTTCGCGATGTCCCGATAGCCAACGCGCCCTGGCTGGGCGTTGCCGGTCATGAGCCATCTCCTCGACGGGGCCGCAGTTCTGTACAGCGACCAAGCTACCCCGCAGAGGTGGAAGGGCCGAGTTGCCCCGGACCTAAGCTGCCACGCACGTGCCCAACGCCTCGCCGATCGCGCCCTTTGCACCCAGCACGCAGGTCGACTCCGCGGTCAACGCTTTGTCGGAGATCTGCTGCGCGAAAGCGATCGCCACGTTCATCATCCGCGTCGGACTCCCGCTGTCCACGGCCGCTTTCACAGCCGCAGCACGGGCTTCGTCGGTCGTGCAGCTGATGTCGGTGCCGAACTTGTCCACGTGCGGTAGCCACAACGCCTTCGCGCCAGTCGCGCATGGTGCTACCTGCCAGCGCGTGGCCTCCGCCGCGTGAGCCAACGGCGCGGACAGCACAACGAAGCCGAGCGTGAGGGCCAGAGCTGCGAGCAAACGTCCCATGTGGACGAACGTAACGGCGCCTGGCCGCCCCGACCGGGGGAACCATTGCCACAGAAGGTGACTACGCTCCGTCCCGGCCGACCTGTTGCCTAGTCGGCCCGCACCGGAAGTGGGCCGAACGTCTCCGCAGGCAGGCGATCCATCCCTTGATCGCCACTGACGTTCCACCCGATCCACCGCCACGCACCCTTGCTGCAGTCGAGCACCTTGGTCATCTGTCCGTCGAATACGGCGAACTCGTTGTGGGGGAACAGAACCACGTAAGGGCTCAACAGTGCGCTTGTGGTGGCGTCCCAGATGCGAACGGTGTTGTCGTCGCCGCCGGTGAGGATGCGGGTGTTGTCGGGTGACCAGGCGACGGCCCTTACCCAGTCGACATGTCCGGTGAGTTGGTGGAGTTGGTGGCCTGTGGTGGCGTCCCAGATGCGAACGTTGCCATCGTTGCCGCCGGTGAGGATGCGGGTGTTGTCGGGTGACCAGGCGACGGCGTTGACGGTGCGGTGTCCGGTGAGTTGGTGGAGTTGGTGGCCTGTGGTGGCGTCCCAGATGTGGGCGGTGTTGCCGCCGGTGAGGATGCGGGTGTTGTCGGGTGACCAGGCGACGGCC
>NZ_JBSGXZ010000007.1:0-32236 GCF_053610285.1 Lentzea sp. NPDC054927 | reverse complement strand
AGCCGGTGAGGATGCGGGTGTTGTCGGGTGACCAGGCGACGGCGTTGACGCTGCTGTCGTGTCCGGTGAGTTGGTGGAGTTGGTGGCCTGTGGTGGCGTCCCAGATGCGGGCGGTGTTGTCGTCGCCGCCGGTGAGGATGCGGGTGTTGTCGGGTGACCAGGCGACGGCCCTTACCCAGTCGTCGTGTTCGGTGAGTTGGTGGAGTAGCTGGCCTGTGGTGGCGTCCCAGATGCGGACGGTCCGGTCGTTGCCGCCGGTGAGGATGCGGGTGTTGTCGGGTGACCAGGCGACGGCGTTCACCGCTCCGACGTATCCGGCGAAGGTTACGAGTCGGGTCGCTGTTGACGACTGTTCGCCTGTGTGCGCTGCGGACGGCGCGATCTGGGCGCACGGACTCAAGTCTGGCGGCGGTGTGCAGAAGATCAATTGAGTCCTGTATGCGTTCGACTGCTTGAAATCGACGCCAGTGATGTCACACCATCGGAAGATTGCGCCGGCGATGTGGGCCGCCTGCCAGCTGGACCTTGCAAGAATCGAATCGTGGAACTCGGCGTTGCCGGCATAGGCATTGGTGAGATCAGCACCCGTCAGATCCGAGTTGAAGAAGGACGTTCGTGACAGATCTGCACCGGACAGGTTCGCGTTGTTCAGTGCGAGCCTGCCACGTCCTGTGAAGGTCCACCCGGCCAACGCCGCGCCCGAGAGGTCCACCCCGATCAGCGACTGATGCGGGTACCCACGCCGAGCCGCGTGCAGGGCGTACGCGACCGCCAACTCCGAGGCTTGGGAACGGTATTGGCGCCCGATGAGTTCGAGCGTGGCGCGCGCCGCGTCAGGCGAAGCCGCGATGGACTGGCCGAGGAAGTCGAGGGTTTCCTGGCTCGGCACCGGCATCGTGAGCGCGTCGCTCGCACGAGCATCGCTTAGCTGCCGGAACAGATAGCGCGCCAGGAAGTACTCGAAGAGCGAGCGGTGGGCGAACTCGAACGTGTCGCCTTCTCGTTTGAGGAACGTCGCAGTGCGGAAGTCCGCTGTCCACAGGTCGGGTACGTGCTCGCGGTAATGGCGCCGAAGGTCTGGGCGCTGGTCGAGCAACCCGAGCAGCCAGTCGTCGAGTTCGGCCGGGCTCCAGGCATTCTTCCCTGATCGCCAGAGCGCTGCGGCGATCTCCTCCATCAGCAGGCGTTTGTGGTCCGGGGTCAGCGTGTGCTTGCCCTCGTCGCGCGTGATCCAGCGGTCAACCACCTCGGCATAGATGTCGACGGACCGGAGTTCGCGGCCTTCGAGCTTCGCCTTCTCAATGAACTCGACCTGGTCGGAGATCAGCCGCAACGTGATCGGGCGCTGGGCCAGCTCGGTCAGGTTGTGGACTGCGCCGATGGTCTCCAGGAACCGGTCGACCCACTCCGCGTCGCGGTCGAGGTTGCCCTCGAGGTACTCGCGGATCTGGTCCTCGGTGAACGGCAGCATGAGCAAAGCGAGGTAGTCGCTGCTGCGCAGGCCTTGCCGGGTCTGGCCGGTGAAGAAGTCGGCCTCGTCGCGGATCGTGCGGAAGTACTGGGTGCGGCAGGACAACAACATTCGCGCGTTCGACTCGGCGGGGAGCGCGCGCCACAGTTGGCGGGTGAACAGCTGACGTTTGTGCGGGCTGAGGTGCACCAGCACCTCGTCCAGTCCGTCGAAGATGACCACGGTGCGGTTGAGGCCGTGTTCGAGACGCTCGCGCACGACGTCCGCGTTCAGTCGCTTGGATGACACACCCTGTGGG
Source organism: Lentzea sp. NPDC054927 (assembly GCF_053610285.1). Lineage (NCBI taxonomy): Bacteria > Bacillati > Actinomycetota > Actinomycetes > Pseudonocardiales > Pseudonocardiaceae > Lentzea > Lentzea sp. NPDC054927. Next base: position 30,467 of record NZ_JBSGXZ010000007.1, on the reverse strand, counting down.
CGGGTCGCGTCGAGCAGGTGGGTCAGGATTCGGTCCAACGACATCGAACCCGGCAGTTCGCCGGGCTCGATGTCCCTGAGGTCGAACAGGATCGGCAATGGTGACGTCTGGTCATGGTCGTGCAGCTTGAGCAGTTGAGTGGCGAACAGCTTCGTCGTGGTCGTCTTGCCCATGCCGACGTCACCGAGCAGCGCACACAACCTTGGTGCGGAGTCGTCCGCGGTTGCCCATGCCACCAGACGCTCGACGGCGGGCAAGGAGATACCGGTCGCGCGTTGGTCGCCGTTAGCCAGCAACGACTCCTGCAGGGAAGCTTCCCTGAGCTGCGACGGGACGAGGTAACGGCTGTCATCACGGCGGAGGCGCACCTGCTTGGTCGCCAAGGCTTTGAGAATGGTCGTCTGATCGTCGTCGTGTGACGGCGGCTTGTCCATCATCAGCCGGATCTGCCGGACAACCTCGTTGATGAACACCTTGCGCTGCGCAGGTCCTCGCAACTCCTCCCACGGCGAGTCCTGCAGTGCGATTTCGTGTCGTTGCAATGGATTCAGGCCATCGGCGAGGTTGGGCAAGCCCGCGAACGCAACAGCGACGAGCTTGGGGCTGCTGAGCACCGCCTGGCGTTCCGGCGAGTCGATGTACGCCGGGCTGATCAGGCAGACGCAGACATCCGCCTGGGCAAGAAGCTGTGCGCGGGTCTCCGCGATGTCGTCGCCGACGAGGACCGAGCTGGAGTCCTTGATCTCCCACTCTGCTTCGTCGAGCACGCGAAGCGCGGTGCTCAGCTGCTCGATGAGCGCGGCGGCGTTGCGCGCGGTCGCCGGGTGGAAGCTGACGTAGATCCGCAGTCGGCGGGGCTCGCCCAGTTCCCGCACCGCTGGCGCGATCGGCTTGGTGATGCCGATGTTCTCGGCGTTGCCTTCGGTGAAGGCGACAAGGCTCTTCTCCACCGGGTTGCCCGCGAACCAGCCGTGGCGGTGGTCAGGTGTGGTCTTCCGGGACTCGAGCTCCAGGACCAGATCGATCCCTGCCTTCGCGGCGAGGTCGTTGATCTTGTTCCGGAAGTCGCGGAATGCGTCCTGGGCGCGCTCATCGCCCTCCGGGAAGTCGCCGGCAGCCAGTGCCTGACGCAGCAGGAACTGGCCGCTTTCTCCGACGACCTCGCTGATCGCGGTGAGGCGGGCTGCCTGCATCGTCGTCAACGAAGGGCGGAGCGCGTTGATCCGGTCGGTGATCTCGTTGGGCCGCAGCGGGGTCGTCACGACGTGTACCCGTTCTGGCCGAGCGCACGGAGGCGGACGGCTTCGGCGAGCCGGTTGGAGAAGTCGGTGCGGCGGTGGCGGCTGATCTCGGTGAAAGCCTTGCCGTCCAACGAGAACATGTTCAGCTTTTCCAGCCCGCCGAAGTCGTATGCGGGACCGAACTGAGGCAGTTGCGACAGCTTGACAGGAAGTGGCGCCCGGTCAGCGGCAGAACCCGAGAACCGCGGTAGCTCGTGCTCCCGGATGAAGGGGCTCGCCAGGTAGTGCGGAGTGACGAGCAGCAGGCCGAAGTCGGCCTCGTCGATGCGGTCGCGGATCGCAGGGGTGAAGTCCTCGCCGCACATCAGGTGCGAGTCCTGCCACCACTCGATCTTCAGGTCGGTGAAGAGCCGCAGGGTCGGCCTCAGGTCGTGCAGGAGCGCGTCGACAGAGGTTTTGTCGCGGTGGCACCAGCTGAGGAAGATCCGGACCGTTTGGGTCGCCATGAACGCGGGACCGTACACCCCGGAAGACCCCGGATCGAATCCCGGAAGCCGGAAAGCATCAGGTCAGCGAATAGTGACTGGTGAGACCAGTTGAGGCCGCCGTGCGCGCCGAGGCGGCCTCAACTGGAATCACGACAGGGTGGAAAGGACCTCGCCCAGCCGCTCGTAGCTGCGGCCCGCGCCGTCCGCCATCCCGGTCGCCAGCACCGCGTCCCTGGCCTCCTGCGACACCAGGCGCATGGTGGTGGTCATGGTCGTGCGGCCGTCCTCCTCGACGAACGAAACGGTCGAGATGGCCGGCGGGTTGTCCTCGAAGATCTCGGTGTTCACCAAACGAGAATGGGGCGTGACCTCGGTGTATTCGCCGTGCATCTCGAAGCTCTGGGAGCCGTCCGGCTGGGCCCAGCCGTAGCGCCACTTGCCGCCCACCTGGAGGTCGATCTCGCAGATCGGCATCTCCCAGCCGTCGGGGCCGAGCAGCCAGCGCCGCAACAACTCCGGCGTGGTGAAGGCCTTCCAGACCAGCGACGCGGGGGCGTCGAACGTGCGGGACATCGCGATCTCGGTGTCCGACGGGAGGGTGACGAGGGTGCCGAACTTGGTGGTGGTCATTTGTCTGTCTCCTTCATCTCGGTCAAGAGTGCGTCCAGGCGCGCGTAGCTCGCGTCCCAGAAGCGGCGGTAGTTCTCGGCCCACACAGCGACCTCCTTCAGGGGTGTCGCGTCTAGCTGGCAGGGGCGCCATTGGGCCTCCCTGCCGCGGGTGATCAGGCCTGCCTTCTCCAGCACCCGCAGGTGTTTGGAGATCGCCGGGCCGCTGATGTCGAACGGCTCGGAGAGCTCCTTCACCGTGGCCGGACCGTCCGTCAGCCGCGCGAGGATCGCCCGGCGGGTGGGGTCCGCCAGTGCGGCGAACGTGGCGCTCAGCTGGTCCATCTCGTACCTAACCACTTGGTTATCTAACCTCTGGGTTAAGTAGAGACCTGGCGTCGTCGGCTGTCAAGGGTCAAGTTCAAGATCGACTGGCTGGATAGCGCTTTCCGATCCGCACATTTCGCCGGGAAATGGCCCGGATGGACCTTTTTCTGGCAGGCATGGAATGGAAGTTCTGCTGAATAGAGCAACTTCAAAGAACATGCTGGACAGCAGGTCAGAGGGCTCGCTACGTTCGAAAAGCCGTAAGTTAACCTCGTTTAGTGAGGTATTTCGAATGAGAGCGAAAAGAACTGTTTCGTTAGCGTTTGGATTTGTGCTGGCAGCTTCCGTGCTCGTGCCGACCGCGCAGGCGGCACCGCAGGGCAGCTCTGCCAGCCTGGCCAGAACCTCCGACAACAAGATCCAGTCGGCTGCCGCAGCCGAGGCTTACTGGACGCCGGAGCGCATGGCCAACGCGATCCCGGCGCAGGCTCCTGCCACTGTTCAGGCCGCTTCCCCACGCCAGCCCTCGGGTCGTGCGGGCAGCATCGACGGGGTCGCACCCTCGGTGAAGGTCGAGACCGAGCAGGCGCAGGGCATCGGGATCATGCTCAACGAGTCGCAGACGGTCGGGAAGGTGTTCTTCACCAACCCGGTCAACGGGCTGAACTACGTCTGCTCGGGTGCGACTGTCAGCAGTGCCAAGCGGAAGCTGGTTCAGACGGCGGGGCACTGCGTGCACGGCGGTGCTGGTGGCCAGTGGATGTCCAACTGGGTGTTCGTTCCGCGGTACCGCAACGGCGCGCGGCCGTACGGCACGTGGAGCGCTTACCAGCTCACTTCTCGCACTGCCTGGATCAACTCCAGCAACAGTGACGAGGACATGGGCATCGTCATCATGCAGACCCTCGGCGGCAGCTCGATCGCGAACGTCGTCGGTGGCAACGGGTTGCGCTGGAACTGGGGCTACTCGGTCGCGGTCACGATCCTCGGTTACCCCGCGGGTGCGCCGTTCACCGGTGAGCTGCAGTACTTCTGCCAGGGCACTACCTGGAACGGCCACGGCCAGCAGGTGCGGGCCTGGTGCAACATGACCGGCGGCTCGAGCGGCGGTCCGTGGTTGCAGGAGTACAACGACCAGAACGGGCTGGGCTACATCAACAGCGTGGTCAGCCACCGGCACGCCGACGCGAGCCAGATGGACGGGCCGTACTTCGACAACGACATCAAGAGCCTCTACGACTTCGCGGAGTCGCTGTCCCCGTGACGTCGAATTCCGTTGGCCGGACGCGGCGATCCCGTGTCCGGCCTTCGGGCAACCCCGAAGCCCGCACATTCCGTCCTAGGCACATGAGCCACCGAATCGCCCTCGCCGTACTGCTGCTCGCAGCCACCTCCGGATGCGCCGGCGGCCAGTCCGGCCAAGGGGGCGCGAACCTGCGGGGCAAGGTGTACGTCTCGTCGTCCGTCACGGAGCAGGGCAAGCCGCGGGCTCTGGTCGAGGGCACCAAGGTGGATCTGAGATTCACCGACGACGACAGGCTGATCGCCAACGTCGGCTGCAACATGATGCAGGGCCAGGTCTCGCTCGACGGCGGCAAGATCTCGGTCGCCGACCTCAGCACCACCGCGATGGGCTGCCCCAAACCCGAACTGCACCAGCAGGACGAGTGGTTCGCGAAGCTGCTCGACGCCGAACCGTCGTGGAAGCTCGACGGCGCGAACCTGGTGGTCACCGGGTCGGACACCGAGATCGTGCTCGGCACGGAGGCCCCCGCGACGCTGGAAGGCGGGACCTGGACCGTCGACGGCCTCGTCACCGGCGACGCCGTCTCGTCCGTTCCCGGCAGCGTCAAAGCCACGTTCGTCTTCCAGGACGGCAACATGAAGGTCGACACCGGCTGCAACTACAAGGACGCGGACCGTCCGTACAAAGTGGACGGTCAACGGCTCGTGGTCCAGATGGGTGTCACCACCCTGATCGGGTGCGGTGATGACGTGAACGCCGTGGAGACGGCCATCCACAGCACCCTCGACAGCGGCGAGGTCACGCACAAGATCGACCGCAACTCGCTGACGCTCACGAACGCGTCCGGCGCCGGCCTGAAGCTCAGGAAATAAGGCCGGCCATGGGCTACCGAGTTCTCGTCGCCGTGATCGCACTGCTGGTCACCGGGTGCGGCACCGCGTCCACCGGGACAGGAGGAGGTGACGTGAAGGGAAAAGTGTTCAGCTCCACGTCCGTCACGGAGCAGGGCAAGCCACGCGCCCTGGTCGACGGCACGAAGGTGGAGCTGAGGTTCACCGACGACGGCAGACTGATCGCCAACGCGGGCTGCAACATGATGCAGGGCCCGGTGTCGCTGGCGGACGGCAAGCTCACGGTCACCGACCTGAGCACGACCGACATGGCCTGCCCCGAACCGGGGTTGCACCAGCAGGACGAGTGGCTGGGCAAGCTGCTCAGCGCGGCACCGTCGTGGCGGATGGACGGAGCGAACCTGGTGATCACCGGATCGGACGCGGAGATCGTGCTTGCCGCAGAAGCCCCGGCGACGCTGGAAGGCGGGACCTGGATCGTCGACGGCCTCATCACCAGCGATGCCACCTCGTCCGTTCCCGCAGGTGTGCGGGCCACGATCTCCTTCAAGGAAGGCAAAGCGGAAGTGGCGGCCGGCTGCAACTCTGCCGGTGGTACGTACGAAGTGGACGGTGAGAGCATCACGTTCGGACAGCTGGCCACGGAGTTGAAGCTCTGCGGCCCGGACGAGATGGCCGTGGAGAAGGCGGTCCTCGACGCACTCAGCCAGGGTCCGGTCACCTACAAGATCGACCGCAACACGCTGACCCTGACGAACGCCAAGGGTCAGGGCCTGCAGCTCAGGAAGTAGAAAACCGGGCCGGGTGAACACTTCCACCCGGCCCGGTTCACGGCGAATCAGCTGATCAGCAAGTCAGCGAATCAGGACCCGTCGCGCTCGCGCACGGCCCTGACCCGCTGGGCCTGGACCTCCTCGAAGGCCTTGCCTTCCTCCTCGCTGATCGGCACGGCCTCGAAGTGCACCCGATCCTCGTTGATGCGCTCGAGCAGGTCGGTCCGCTCCCACTTCAGGTTGGTGGAGAAGGACTCGTCGTGCTCGCCACCTGTGCGCACCACGGCGAACGGCTCCTCCACCGTGTGCGCGAAGCCCACGATGGCGAAGTAGGAGTGTTGCTTGCTCATCGGACCTGCCTCTACCGGTTCTTCTTGTAAACGGGGACCTCGATCGCTCGGTCCGGGAACGGTACGTCGGCGAAGATCAGCTCGCCCTGCGCGATGGCGTGGTCGATCTCCAGGTCGGTCGCACCGGGCACGCGCCGCAACTCGTACCACGGGTGTTCGATCGTCTTCGCCGACAGGCTCTTCTGCGTGTGGAACTGGAACTCGAAGAGCTGCTGGGTGTCGGGGTCGCGCCACGTGGTGTTGATGCCCCGGTACTTGTTCTCGTTCATGTTCTTCAACCAGGCGTTCTTGACCTCGACCTTCTCGAAGCCCGCGGCCTCCAGCCTCTCGATTCCCTTCAGCACTCCGTCGGTGTAGACCGCGTCGTCCAGCAGCATCGTGTACCGGACGCCGTCGTTGACCTCCGCGAGCACCTTGTGGACGTCGGGCTCGTCGCCCATCAGGCCGGCGACCTTGCGCTTCAACGAGTCGGCGCTCTTGACGCTGTACTCCAGTCCCTCCAGCCTGGCGCTGGGGAACTTCGGGTGCATGTCGTCGACGAGGTCTTCCAGGATCGGCGTGATCTCCTTCTCCGCCGCCTTGGCGTGCTCGAGGAAGTCGTCGGCGGCCTTGTTGGGGCCCTTGTCGAGCTTGAGCGGCTTGCCGTACTCCTCGATCGTCCAGACGCCGTCCTTGACGACGCCCTTGGGCGGATCCGTCAGCCTCGGCGGAGGCAGGCGGTCCATCTGCTCGAACTTGAACGACGCGTTCTCGAGCGTCGCCAGACCGTTCCCGTCGAGGTTGATCCGCAGATCGAGAGGCTTGCCGTCCTTGAGCTTCGGCTCGATGCGCGCGATCGAGCCTTCCAGCCGGGCGAGATCACCCTCGGCGCTCAGCTCCGTCGCCTTGAGCTTGTAGAGCCTGCCGTCGATCGCGACCAGGCCGTTCAGCTTGGCGATGCCGTTCTCCACCTTCACGGTGACGTTGATGACCTCGCCGACACCGCCGGGCAGCCTGGTGGGCAACGGGATGTTGTCCGCCAGCTTCAGGGTGAAGCTGCCGAACCTGCCGAGACCGCCGATGAGCTTCGTCGTGGCGTTGGTGATCGCCGAGGCCGCGACGCCGAGCATCTTGGAGAGCGCGCTGCCGCTGCCACCCAGCGGAGTGGTCACCGCCGCCGCCAGCACGTCGAACGTGAGCAGGCCGAACGCCTTGCCGGGGTTCTCGTGCCAGACGTCGAGGTGGATCAGCTTGTACGGGTTGTCGGCGAGATCCTTGATGCCCGCCCAGATCTCGGCGCACGCGGTCGGGGCCGCGAACGTCTTGACCTCCCAGCCGCACTCGGCGAGCTTGACGATGCCCTGCCACATGTTCGCCGCGCCCTCGGCGAAGCCCTTGGCCGTCTCGACCGCGAAGTTCGCGATCTTCTTGGTCGACTCCTTGAACCTCGTGCAGGCGTTCTCGTCGCCGCCGTAGCAGAGCGCGGCGTCCTTGGCGTAGTCACCGAGCGACGCCAGTGCCGTGCCGACCGCGTCGCCGACCTTGGCCGCCAGTTCCTTGCACTGCGGCGAGGTGAAGCTCGAACGGCAGGAGACGACGCCCATCAGGCCGTCGTGGAACTCCTTGTTGAGCTCGTCCTTCTTGCGCTGCTCGGTCTCCCTGGCGATCCTCTCCGCTTCCACGGCGCGCTGTTTCGCGTCGAGGAACTGGTCGAGGTTCGTCTTGACCTCGTTCTCGAACGTGTGGATCGCGGCCGTGGCCTTGATCGCCCACTGGTGGATGGCCTCGGCCGCCGCCGCTGCCTGACCGGCGGACTGCGCGGCGCTGGACGCGATCGCGGCGGCGTTGCCCGCGCCCACGGCGTCGGCACGGGCTGACGCCGCGGACTGCGCGGCGGAGGAAGCCGCGGAGTGCGCACCGGCGGCGTGCTGGGCCGCCTCGTTCGCCGCGTTGTTCGCGGCGACCGCGTACTGCGCGGCCTGGTTCGCCGACTGCGCGGCACGGGCGGCCGCTTCGTAGGCGGGCTTGACGTCGGCGATCGCCCGGTTGGCCGCCTCCTGCGCCGCCGTGGCCGCGCGGCCTGCCTCCTCCGCCTTCTCCCGTGCGGAGCGGGCCTGTTCCTCGCCGAGCACCAGGGCCTTGGCCGCGGTCTCCAGCGCACGACGGGCGTCGCCGTTGATCCCCGCGTACGGCCTCGCGATCACCTCGGTCATCCGCGCCGGATCGATGATCATCGACGCCGAGGCGGCGGCAGCGGATGACGCCCTGTCGGCGATCGACGACTGCCACACCGCGGCGTTGGCCTCGCTCACCGCTGCCTCGGCTTCGAGGCGGGTGTTGTCGGCCGACGCCTGCGTCGCGATGGCGACGTTGGTGGCCTCGATCGCGAGCCGGTTCGCCTCGTCGGCGGCCCGGCGCGCGGTCACGGCCTCCTGGTCGGCACGGGCAGCGGCCGCACGGGCTGTGCGTGCGTCCGCGGCTGCCTTCTGCGCCTCGGAGTTCGCCGCGGCCGCGGCCGCCTGGGCACGTCCCGCCCACGCCTGGGCGGCGTTGGCCTCGGTGCGTGCACGGCCGGCCGCCGCGGCGATGTCCTTGGTCGCCTCGTCGGCGTCCTTGCCCTCCTTGATCGCCTGTTCCCTGGCCGTCCGCAACGCGGTCTCGACCTGTTCGGCGAAGCTGACCTTGCCGAAGCAGACGGTTGTGGCCGTCTGGAGTTGACGGCCGGTGGTCGCGGCGGCGTCCATCGCCGCCTGCTCACGGGCACTCGCGTCGACCGCGTCGCCGTGTGCCTTGACCGCGGCCTGCGCCCTCGCGACCGCGTTGGACGCCGCGGACTGCGCGGTCATCCGGTAGTTGCGGGCGTTGGTCGCGTGCCGGCGAGCGCTCGCCGCCGCGTTCTGCGCGATCACCTTCTGCCGGGCGGCCTTGTCGCGCGACCCGATCGCGATGTCCTGCTGCTTGCGCGCCGCCTCCGCGAGGCCCGCGGCCTGAAGTGCCTGCCGCTCAGCCTCTTCGCGGTACTTCCTGGCGTTGTTGGCGTGTTCCTGCGCACCGGAGTTCGCGTCCAGCGCCTTGCTGTCCGCGAGGGTTGCCTCGGTGGCGTGCTGCGCGGTCTCGGCCGCCTTCGCCGCCGCTTCGACCGCACCACCGATCGCGATGGTGACCTTGGCCCAGTCCAGGCCGTTGTCGAGGCCGGTGTTGATCAGCCGCACGGCCGCGTTCTGCGCCTGTGCGGTCGCTTCCGCGGCGCTCAACGAGGCCCGGTCGCCGGCTTCGGCGTACCGGGTGGCCTCGGCGCGCAGTGCGTCGAGGTCCGCGTTGCGGCCCTTCTGGCCGTTGGCCCTGCCGGGCTTGTCCTCCTGCAGGATCTGGTCGGCGCGGTGTGCGGCCTTGGCGGCCATGTTCATGGCCATCGTGCCGTCGTCGAGCGCCTTGACGGACTTGATGTTGGCGCGCACGATCTCGGCCCGTGCGCTCGCAGCCTCCTCCGCGCGGCGGGCGAGCGCGGTCAGGTCGGTGATCGCCTTGTTGCGGTCGATCAGCGCCTGCTCGATCACCGCCTGGAATTCGTGGTCGCGCCTGTTCGCCTCGGCGTACCCGGTGAGGTAGAACTCGCGGATCAGGGCGTAGTCGCCGCGGATGAGCAGCGCCTCGCCCTCGACCTTCACCTGCGGGCCGCCGTGCGCGACCATGTCGCGGACCCGGCCGATGATCCTTTCCTGCTCGGCCTTGTCGTCCTCGGCCTGCTGCTTGTCCTGCTTCAGGGCGATCTCGTAGCCGTACGCCACGAAGTCCCTGATCGCCTGGTCGCCGGCGTTCAACGCGGCCTGTGCGCCGGCCTTGACGTTCGGACCGCCGGTGCGCGCCCACTCCTCGACCTTGGCGCGGTTCTGCGCGGCCTCGACGCGCTTGCGTTCCGCCGCCTTGGCTCTGGCCTCGGTTTCGCCGTGGTCCAGGAACCAGATGAGCTTCTCTTTGGTGCCAACGGCAAGCGCGGCCTTGGCCGCGTCGCGGACCTCGACGTCCTCCGCGTGGTCGGCGATGTCCTGCACGAGCTGCTTGTAGAACTCGTACTCCTCGTCCACCGGATCACTCGCGGAGGACAGCTGCTGGAGCACCGGAGCGGGCTGCTGCGGCGCGGCGATGACCGGCGCCGTGCCGCTCACCAACCCCAGCAGCACCATGATGATGACGGCCGCGATCGACCGGCGTCGCAGCAAGGCGACGCTGGGTTCTGTTGTGCGCATGTTGTTAGTCGTCCCCCTGGTCACGGTCGAGCGCCGCGAGGGCGCTCAAACGTGCTTGTGCCGCAATGCTCCGCCACGAGTTCGCCTGATCCAACGCCCACTGCGCCTCGTCCGCCCAGGACGTGTTGCCCTGGTCGGCCCGAGCGAGCACGGCTGCCCAGTCCTGTTCCGTCTGCGCCGCACGGGCGTGTGCCGCGACGGACGCCCACGAAGCAGCCTGCGAGTCGGCCTTCGCCTTCTCCGCCAGCCAGTCCACAGAGGACTGCCCGGCCTGGCCCTCGATGTCGCGCCACGCCGCGATCGCGTCGGCCCGCGCCTTGCGGGCGAGCTCGCCGCTCGACTCGCGTTCGGCCTTCTCGGCGGCCAGCGCGGCCTCGGTCAGTGAACGGATCTTGCTGTGCCAGACGTCGTTCTGGTCGGAGGTGTTGCGGTGAAACGCCTCGTTGTCGAGGTCGGCCCCGATTCCCCAGTAGTACTTGAAGAACAGCCCGATCGAGGTCTCGCCCCCGGTGGCCAGTGCGCGGTTCGCGGCCGCGCGGACCTGGGTTCCTGGATCGTTCGCGGCGAGCTGGGCCACGTAGTCGTGGTCCTCCTGCGCCAGCCGCGCGAGCTTCTCCTCGTACTTGTTGTTGTTGACGCGGTCCAGTTCCTGTGCCTTCGTATATCCACTTTGGACGTACTCGGCCTGAGCCGCCGGAGTGTCCACCAATGCCCGGCCGGACGTCGCCCGCACCGCGCTGCCCGTCAACGAGAAGTCGTTGACGCGCTTGATGTACTTGTAGTTCCGGTCGATCCGTTGTGCTGCTCGCGCCTTGGCGTTCGGATAACCGATGGCCAGGAAGTCGACGAGCGCGGCCTCACCCGCGTTGCTGCGCAACGCGTTCCAGGCATCCGCTCTGACTTCCGGCATCGCGTCCCGCAACGCCAGTCTCATGACGAAGTCGCGGCGGAATGAGGCCAGTTCGACCTGGTCCTCCGCGACGGCCGCCGTGTCGGCGAGGGCAGCGGGAACAGTTGTCGTGACGACCGTTCCCACCGTGAGCGCGGCCCCCAAGACCGCGCGCAAGAGCGTATGACGCCCCATGTACTTCCCCCAGTACCCCAGTAAAAACTCTTTTACCCCAGTGAACTTCGACGGGCACTAGTGCCCGTGGAGTTTCCTAACACGCATGTCAATGCAGGTCCGTTTGGCCTAGATGTGACCTGGGTCACTCTGGGGTCGGTTTCTTGCGGTGGGTGAGATCGCGTGCTTAGAGTTCGCGCTGGCACCCGAATTAACTGGGGTTACTGGGGCGGTGCCGACAACTTGATGAATCTTGGGGGATTCACTTGTCCAGATCTAGTCTGGTCGGCCGCGGCATGCGCGTTTTCGCAGCATTCGCGGTAGCGGCCACTTTGGCGAGCGGTGCTGTCACCGCGCCGGCGATGGCCGCGCCCACCACGAGCTCGGACACCACGGCCTCCGCTGAGGCCGCCGCACAAGAGTCCACAACGGAGCAACGCGAACGCGCTGCCCGTGAGCTCAACATCATCCTCACGCCCGAGATGGCCGTGATGACCGAGCAGAACTTCGTCCTCACGCTGTGGCGGAAAGCCCAGGCGGACAAGAAGAACATCATCGCGGCCGCGGCCCTCGCGGCGTTCTCCGACACCGACGAGAACGCCTGCTACCGGTTCGTCGCGGCGGGCATCTTCGACGCGAGCGTCCAGGAGCAGATCGAGGCCGCGAAGAAGGCCGAGCGCGACCGCCAACGTCTTGCGGCAGCAGCGGAAATCAACTGGACCGACGTCCCGCAGGCGTTGCTCGACAACACGCTGGAGAACTTCGTCTTCAAGCTGTGGGAGCACGCGGAGGACGGCAGCGACGTCAAAAAGGGCGCTGCGCTGGTGCTGAAGACCGGTGCGACCGACGAGCAGCGCCAGGAATTCGTCGTCAACGGCATCTACGCCGCCTCCCGCATCGACAAGCAGCGCAAGATCGAAGAGGCGGAACGCCTCGAGCGCGAACGTCTTGAGCGCGAAGCGAACCGGAAGGCCAAGGAGCAGGCCTGGGCCGCCGCGACCCAGTCGACGGCGACCGAGGACCTGAAGAACCTACCCGACCGCGAGTTCATCTACGAGATCATCAAGCGCACCAGGGGTGTGCAGGTCAAGGCCAAGGCGCAGATCGCGTACGAGAGCCCGACGCCGTCCGTGTGGAAGGACTTCATCTTCACCGGCGTGCACGCCGCGCACCAGGCCGACATCGACGAGCAGGACCGCCTGGACAAGCTGGAGGCGGAACGGCAGATCAAGGTCATCCTGGAAAAGGCCCTCGCCGACCACTACCAGCCGAACCTCGTCGCCGCCGCCCGTGCCGCACTGGCCGCCGGCACGAAGGCCGCCTACGACCAGTTCCTCAACACCGGCCAGCACGTGGCCGCGAAGGCTGACCTGATCAAGCCCGCCGACCGCAGGGTGATCGAGCTGCAGGGCATCCAGTCCGGTCGCTGCCTCCAGGTCGCGGGCCTGTGGGACCAGCCGGGCCAGGGCGCCAACGCCCCCGGCGCCGGCACCGAGCTGTGGGACTGCCAGCGCGGCCCGAAGCAGGTCTGGGAGCTGATCAGGAAGGACCGCGGCTACCTGCTGCAGAACCTCAGCTCCAAGCAGTGCCTGGACATCTCCGGCACCAGCGTCATCCAGAACCCCTGCAACGAGCACCCGAACCAGCGCTGGGAGTTCCTGGAGAACCCCAACGGCACCTTCCAGCTGCGCAACGTCGGCTCCGGCCAGTTCGCCACCGCGGCGGACAACGGCACCGGCAACGCGACGCTGGTCGTGCAGTACACCAACACCAACGCCGTCAACCAGCAGTGGCGCATCATCGACCCGAGCCACGTCGAGTGGGCCAAGCAGATGACGCTCGGCACCATCCGCCTCAAGGGCCTCCAGTCGGGCCGCTGCTACCAGGTCGCGGGCCTGTGGGACAAGCCGAACGAGGGTGCGCTCGCGGACCTCGCCGGCACCGAGATCTGGGACTGCACCGGTGGCAACAAGATGGTGTGGGAACTGGTCGATCTCGGCGGCCGGAAGTACGCACTGAAGAACAAGATGTCCGGCAAGTGCCTCGACGTCCGCTACAGCGAGATCCACAACGGCAACCCGCTGATCCAGTACACGTGCCACTTCAACGGCGCGCAGCAGTTCGTGTTCGCTCCGGGCCCGAACAACACCGTCGGCGTGGTGAGCGTGCTCACCGGCAAGTCGCTCGACGTGTACGACAACAAGACCGCGAACGGCACGGCTGTCGTCCAGTGGGACGGCAACGGCGGTGCGAACCAGCACTGGACCGTTGAGCAGCTGACCACGGCCTGACCTGCACGTACAGCATCGGGAACTGCCCCCGCCGACGTCGGCGGGGGCGGTTTCGCGTTCTGACGTAGATCGCCACTGACCTGCGAACCTAAGGACTCGCTGTTGGGTTCCTGTCGAAATCATGAGGTCGTTCAAACCTGCACTAGCTTTGGTTCGAAGTTGAACGACCGACAGGTCATCGACAGGATCGGGGAGCAGGAACCATGGTCAAGGACGTCGCCGCACTCATCGGACGCATCGCCGTCGGCATCGTTTTCGTCGCGCACGGCTGGCAGAAGTGGACCGAGTTCGGGCTTGCCGGCACCGGCGCGTCGTTCGAGAAGATGGGGGTGCCGCTGCCCTCGGTGTCCGCCGCGTTCGCCGCGACGGTCGAGCTCGCCGGTGGTCTCGCGCTGATCGCCGGTGTCCTTCTGCCGATCGCCGGCCTGCTGCTCGCGGTCAACATGGCCGGAGCGTTCGTCCTCGTGCACGCGTCGGGCCCGTTGATCGGCCAGGGGGGCTCCGAGCTGGTCATCGTGCTCGGTGCGGCCGCGCTCGCGCTCGGCTTCAACGGTGGTGCCTACGCGCTGGACCGCGTGCTGTTCAAGAACAACAAGGTGCTCAACCCAGCAGCTGCGTGATCTCCTGGGTGACCTTCTCGCTGTCCCGGCGCGCGGCCATCCGGCTCGCGTCGGGATTGCTCACCTGGACCAGCGAGCCACCGGCCGCGAGCACGGCCAGGAACCCTTCCAGCACCGCGGCGGGGGAGTCCCACTCCACAGTGGACAGCACCCGCGGTTCGGTGCCCAGCTTCGCGCCGAGCTCACGTGCCCGCGCCACCACCTCATCCACAGTGGACTCACCGAGAGCGGGCGTTGATCCCGGAGTCGGCTGCCACGGCATGAAGTCGTCGCCGTGCACGCGCACGTCGTCCAGGTAGTCGACCGGAGCGCCGGACCCGAGGCCCATGGGGTGCAACGAGGCCACGGCCACCACGTCGGCCTCGGCGGTTCCACCCGGCGGCACGACAGCGACCTTCGCGTCCACGCCTGCGCCCACGACGTGCGCCCCGCACCACCAGGCGCCGAGCAGCAGGCCGGCGGTCTGCCAGTGCGCGGGCAGCAGCACCGCGACTTCGTCACCCGGCTCGACGTCGTGTTCGTCGCGCAGCCAGTTCGCGGTCTTCGCGGCCCAGTTCGCCGCCGTCGCGCGGGACAGCTCGATCCGGGAACCCGTCGCGTCGTCGTAGTGCGTGATCAGCGGACGACCGGAATCGGCCTTCAGCAGGGGCGTGAAGAGGATCTCGGTCACGCTCACGCGGCACTCCTAGTCGACGCAGGGCACATCTTGCTGGGCGGCTGCCACGGCGTGCGCGCCGTCCAGCGAGAGCAGCTTTCCAGGGCCGAACCTGGAGGGCGTGGCGGGGGTGGTCGCCGACGACGGCACCGGCTTCGGCGTCTCACCGATCAGCTGCGCCACCCACGCCTTGACCGCCTCGCGGTCGACCGTGACCACGCTCTGGCCGCGTTCGTTGCGCGCGTCGATGCTCGTCACCGGGATCGTGGCGAACTCCACGTTGCCCGACGCGAGACCCTGCGCCTGCGTGGCCAGCGTCGCGAGGTCCAGCTTCTCGTCCACGACAACGGACTTCGACACCGCGTCCAGCAGGCCGTTCATCTTCCCCGGATCGGTGAACGTGCCGGCGGACAGCAGCTGCTTCATCGCCTGAGACATGAACACCTGCTGCCGTGCGATGCGACCGAGGTCACCGCCGGGCATGTTCCGCTGCCGCACGAACGACAGCGCGTCACCGCCCGAGATCACCTGCTGGCCCGCGCGGAAGTTCGCGCCGGAGTTCGGGTCCGACGTGCCGGCCTTGAGGCACACCTGCACGCCGCCGATCACCTCGGTCAGCAGGTAGAACCCGTAGAGGTTGATCTCCGCGTAGTGGTCGACGCGCATCCCGGTGAGGTCCTGCACCGCCTGCACCAACGCCTTGCGCCCGGCCTCGTCGGACTTGCGCTCGCGCTCCTGCTGGTCGCTCACGCCCTCGGCCTGCAGCCGTTCGGCGGTCAGGAACTTGACCGCGCCGTACGCCGAGTTGATCTTGTCCTCGCGATAGCCCGCGATCGGCACGTAGGTGTCGCGCGGGATCGAGATCGCGCTCGCTTTGCCTCCGTTGCGCGGCACCCGCATCACGATGATCGTGTCGGTGTTCACCGTGTCCGTGCCCTCGGTGCGCAACTTGCGCAGCACGTCCGCCGGAAGTGGCCGGCCCTGCGCGTCCGTTCGGCTGTCGCTGCCCACCAGCAGGATGTCGATCGCGCCGTCCTCGACGGGCGGCGAGTTCGGGATGTCCTCCAGCACTTCGAGGATCTGCGTGGTGTTGGTGTTCTGCTTGACGAGCCGTAACGCCGTCCAGAAGTAGCCGGAGAAAGCCAACGTTGTCACGGCGACGAGGGCGACGACCGTGCGGCCGACGACCCGTGCCGTCTTCTTGGCGCGTGTGGCAGCGCTCAACGTAGGTCCTCCGTGTACTGGATTTGCGTGCTCAGCGTAACTATCGGAAGCCCGTTACGCCGTGGTTTCAGTTCACGCAGACCACGCCACCCGCCGTGATCGGCGGGGTGCTGCTCGACACGGGGATCGATGACGTACCGGGCACGCCCTGGGGATCCACGTCCTCGTCGTCGCTGTCCGGTGACTGGTAGTCGCTGCCGACGAAGACCTGCACCTGTCCCTTTCGGACGGACGCGCTCTCCTCGACCGTGACGTTCGGCCCGAGCTCGGCCGCGACCTTGCGGGCGGAGCCCTCCTCGCCGGCCGCGTACCGCACGACGGTGGTCTCGCTGTTCTCCGGCGCCGACGCCACCGGGCCGCGCTGGAAACCCTTGGCGGCCAACGTGTTCAGCACCTGGTTCGCCAGCCCCTGGATCCCGGCGGCGTTGTAGACCTGCACGGTGATCGAGGAGTTCGGCGGCGCGGGCAGCGTCGTGGTGGTGACCGGCGCCGAGTTGCTCGCCGACGGCTTGTCGGCGGCCAGGCTGGTGAGGAACTTCTTCACCTCGCCGGCGTTCACCGGCAGCACGTTGCCGTCGTTGTAGGTGTCCGTCGGGTCGCCCACGGGGATGGTGCGGAACTGGAAGTTGCCGCCCACCAGGCCCTGCATCTGCTCGGCGAACGTGGTGATGTCCCAGCCGGAGCTGAGGATCACCGACTTCTGCACGGCCTCGACCAGCCCGTTCAGCTTGTCCGTGTCCGTCAGCGTGCCGCTCGACAGCACCTTCTTGGCCAGTGCCCCGATGAACACCTGCTGCCGCACGATCCGGTCGAGGTCGCCGTTCGGCAGGTTCTTGCGCTGCCGGACGAACGACAGCGCCGCCGCGCCCTCGATGGTCTGCTGGCCCGCCTGGAAGTTCGCGCCGGAGTCGCTGTCCGAGGTGGCTTCCTTCACGCACACCTCGACGCCGCCGATGGCCTTGGTGACCTCGTAGAAGCTCGCCAGGTTGACCTCGGCGTACCGGTCGACGCGCACCGCACCGCCGGACATGTTCTCGATGGTCTTGATCAGCGTCTTGCGCCCGGCCGCCATCGACTCGGTGCGGATCCGCTGCTCGTCCGTCACGCCCTGCGACCGCAGCTGCTGGTCGACGGTGTTGCGCTGGCGGGCGAACGCGGAGTTGAGCTTGTGCTTGCCGAACCCGTCGGCGAGCTCGACGTAGGAGTCGCGCGGGAAGGAGATCGCGACCGCGCGGGTGCCGTCCACCGGGATGTGCACGAGGATCATCGTGTCGGTGTTCTGCTCGCCGTCGGCGATGCCGCCGTTGAGCAGTGCCAGCGCTTCCCTCGACAGCGGGTTGCCCTGCGCGTCCGTGCGGCTGTCCACGCCGACCAGCAGGATGTCGACCGCGCCGTCGAGCGGCTTGGGGCCCTGCTTGGCGAGGTCCTCGGAGATGACCTCGGTCTTGACGATGCCGTCGTTCGCGGCCCGCAGCTTGTTCCAGCCGTAGGACGTGACCAGAAGCACAGCGGCCGAGACGAGCGCGACGAAGATCTTTCCCGTCGTCACGAACGCGCGGAAAGCCGCCGTCGGCCGGGCGCCCTGCACCCTGACCGGCAGACTCCTGCCTTCCACCGTCGTTTCCTCCCCCACTACCGCGAGTTTAGTCGTTTATAAGTGACACGACGTGACATTGCTGTGGGTTGCAACGATTACGTACGTGACAGACTGCGAGCGGGGAACACCACGGGAGGAAATGGCATGCGCGTACTGGTGACAGGTGGGGCCGGTTTCATCGGCTCGCACTACGTGCGGGAGTTGGTGAGCGGGTCGTACCCGGCCTTCGCGGGTGCCGAGGTGGTGGTGCTCGACAAGCTGACTTACGCGGGCAGCGAGACCAACCTCGCGCCGGTTGCCGGCAAGTTCGAGTTCGTGCAGGGCGACATCTGCGATCTCGACGTGGTGGCCGAGCAGATGCGCGGCATCGACGTGGTCGTGCACTTCGCCGCCGAGTCGCACGTCGACCGGTCCATCACGGGTTCGGCCGACTTCGTGCTGACCAACGTGCTGGGCACGCAGACGTTGCTGCAGGGCGCGCTGAACGCGGGCGTCGGCCGGTTCGTGCACGTCTCGACGGACGAGGTCTACGGCTCGATCGAGGAAGGGTCCTGGACCGAGACGCAGATCCTCGAGCCGAACTCGCCGTACTCGGCCTCGAAGGCTTCTTCGGATCTGCTGGCGCGTGCGTTCCACCGCACCCACGGACTGCCGGTGAGCATCACTCGGTGTTCGAACAATTACGGGCCGTACCAGTTCCCCGAAAAGGTGATTCCGCTCTTCGTCACCAATTTGATCGACGGCAAGAACGTGCCGCTCTACGGCGACGGCTTGAACGTGCGCGACTGGCTGCACGTCGACGACCACTGCCGCGGCATCCAGCTCGTCGCCGAGGGCGGCCGGCCGGGGGAGATCTACAACATCGGCGGCGGCACCGAGCTCACGAACCGCGAGCTGACCGAGAAGCTGCTGGCCGCGACCGGCCGTGACTGGTCGGCCGTCGAGCCCGTGCAGGACCGCAAGGGTCACGACCGCCGCTACTCGGTCGACATCTCCAAGATCTCCGCGGAGCTCGGCTACCAGCCGCGGGTCGACTTCACGGTGGGTCTCGCCGACACGGTCGAGTGGTACCGCGAGAACCGCGCCTGGTGGGAGCCGCTCAAGGAGCGTGCCCAGTTGGCGAAGGGCTGAGCGTTGATCCTCGTCCCCGGTGGTCGTGGCCAGCTCGGCCACGACCTCGCTGCCCTGTCCCCGTCCGTGCGCCCGCTGTCCTCTGCGGAGCTGGACGTGACCTCGGTTGCGCCTGACGATCTGGCCGGTGCCACCGCGGTGATCAACTGTGCCGCGTACACGGCCGTCGACGCCGCCGAGACCGACGAAGCGCGTGCTTTCGAGGTGAACGCGGTCGGTCCAGGTCTGCTGGCCGAGGCGTGCGCATCCGTTGGCATCCCGTTGATCCACGTGTCGACGGACTACGTGTTCTCCGGTGACGGCACACAGCCGTACGAACCGTCCGACCCCGTCGGCCCGAAGTCCGCGTACGGCCGCACGAAGCTCGAAGGCGAACGCCGCGTGCTGGAGGCGGGCGGCTGGGTCGTGCGCACCGCGTGGGTTTATGGCGTACATGGTTCGAACTTCGTGAAAACCATGGCAGCGCTGGAGTCCTCACGTCCGTCGCTGTCCGTTGTGGACGATCAGCTCGGCTCGCCGACGTGGTCGAAGCACCTGGCCGCCGGACTGCTCGAGCTCGCCTCGGTTTTGCCCGACGAGCGGTTGCTGCACGCGACCAACGCCGGTGAGACGACGTGGTTCCGTTTCGCACAGGCGATTTTCGAGGAACTCGGCGCCGATCCGGCACGCGTGCAACCGTGCACCACGGCGGACTTCCCGCGCCCGGCCCCACGACCTGCCTACTCGGTGCTGTCGGGTGCGGCCTGGGCAGCAGCGGGACTACGCCCGTTGCCGCACTGGCGAAGCGCCCTTTCGGAGGCATTCCAGGCGGGCGTGGTAGCTCCCCGTACCGGTGCTGCGCCATTGGAGTGACCGGTCTGGCACGGCCGTTCCAAGTGCGGGAACCTGTTCGGCATGTTCGATTCCGGGCGCAATCCCCAGCGTCCCGCGACAGCGGATTCCGATCGGCAACGCTTCCTCAGGTGCGTTGCCGCCGTCACGGGCTCGCGACAGGTGTCGTTGAGCCAGCTGGACAAGCATTCGCCGAGGCCGCACTCTCGGTGAAGCCGTTGGGGCGTCAGGGTTTCCTGACGCCCTACAACGAGAAAGCGCTCAGCGCTCCCTGCTGCGCCGGTACGCCTCGACCGTCTTCTCCGCGCATCGCCGCCAGGTGAACCCGGACGCGTAAGCCCGCCGTTCGGACTGCGCCTCCGGAGTGGTCGGCGCCGCGGCGGCCTGGGCCAACCCCTCGGCCAGCGCCTCGACGTCTCCGACCGGTACGTGCAACGCGTGCCCGCCGGCGACCTCGCGCAACGCGGGCACGTCCGAACAGACCACCGGCACGTTGCACGCCAACGCCTCCAGCACCGGCAGCCCGAAGCCCTCGTCCCGGGACGGCAGCACCAGCGCGGTCGCCCCGGCCACCACGGACCTGAGGTGCACGTCCGCCAGGTACCCGGTCCGCAGCACCCGACCGTCCACACCGGACCGGCCGGGCCCGACGATCACCAACGGCGGCAGCGACGGGTCGGACGCATGTGCCTTGACCAGGTATTCGAGGCCTTTCCGAGGCCCGTCCGCACCCACGAACAGCAGGTACTCCGACGGCAGCCCCAAGCGGCCGCGCAACGTCGCGGAAGGCGCCCGCGAGGCGAACCACGCCGGGTCGACCCCCAGCGGTGTCACGACGATCTTCTCCAGCGGCACCGCGAACCGGTCCGCCACCACGGAAGCCACCGCCGCGGTGGGCGTGCAGATCACGTCCGCCCGCTGAGCGGACAGCCGGACCAGTTCCGGCAACCGTCGGTCGGACGGCGGCAGGTCACCCGGCGCGTCCAGGAACGCCAGGTCGTGGATCGTGACGACCTTGCCTGCCCGGATGGTCGGCGGCAGCACGAAGTTCGTGGCGTGCATGACGTTCGAGAACCCGGCCAGCATCTCCACCGGCGGGAACGGGGCGCGCAGCCACATCTGGCGCAGCGCCCGTGCCGCGACGGGCAGGCCGCGCGCGGTGACGTCGTGCGGCAACACCGTCCGCAACGCGCGCCAGCCGCGCAGGGTGAAGGCGACCGCCCGCACGTCGACGGCGTCCGGCATCGATGCCAGTTCTTCGGCCAGTGCCGAGGTGTAACGGCCGATTCCGGTGCGGTTTCCGAGCAAGGGTGTGCCATCTAGCAGCACGGACAAAGGTTTTGGGGCTCTAGCCATTACGTCCACCACGCGCGATTTTGCGCAGACGCCCCGTCGCCCGCTTGGCCAACTCGGTCGGGCCACCCGCGTCCAGGTACTCGCGCACCAGGCGGAGGTCCCGCTTCATCTTGTCCGCCGTGCTCAGCCCCGGTGTGCGCACCATGGGAGCGGAGCCCGACAGACGGTCCGCGGCGGGCCTCGGGTTGCGGCAGAACTCCGCCAGCGGCGCGAGCGCCGTCTCCCACGTGAACCGTTCGCGTACAACGGCGATGTGCTCACGGCACGCGGCCGCGAACTCCTCGTCGTAGAGCACCTTCTCCAACGCGTCGGCCAGCGCCTCCGGGTCCTCCGGCGGCACGACGACGCCCAAACCCTCCCGCTCCACCAGGTCCGCGAACGAGTCGCCGGACGTGGTGACGATCGGCAGGCCCGCCCACAGGTAGTCGAGCACCCGCGTGCGGAAGGCGAACGTGGTCTCCACGTGCTCGTAGTGCGTGGTGACACCGCAGTTCGCGTCGAGCAGCCAGTTCTGCCGCTCGGTGTAGGGCACCCACCCGTCGTTGAAGAACACGTTCTCGCCGGTCAGCCCCAACGACGCCGCGAGTGACCGCGTCTGGCCGGCGATGTCCATGTCCGGGACCTCGGGGTTCGGGTGCTTCATCCCGAGGAAGTACAGCTTCGCGGACGGCTGCCGCTGCCGCAGGTGGTCCATCGCCTTGATCAGCGACAGCGGGTCGAACCACGAGTACACGCCACCGGCCCAGATCACGACCTTGTCGGCGTTCGTGACGCCCGGCACCACGTCCTTGATCGCCGGGCCGGTGCGCTGCGGCGGCTTGCCCGACAGTCCGAACGGGACGATGCCGAGCAGCGACTGCGTGGTCGGGTCGTTGTCGTACAACGTGGGCGTCAACCGGCCCAGCGCGGCCAGATGGCCCAGCCAGAAGTGCCGCTGCCGTTCCGACGCGCACAGGAAGAAGTCGCCGCGTTCCAGCTGGTTCGTCAGCACCCGCGTGACGCTCTTCAGGTCGGCGGCGCGCTTCTCGTCGCTGTCGTCCTTGCCCTGCTCCAGCAGTTCCAGGTGCATCGGGTCGTAGATGTCGCAGACCACGATCTTGGTGGAACCGGGCTGCTTGAGCTCGCTCGCCATCTCCAGCGCGTGGCCCTGCAGCACGATCACGTCGGCCCACCTGACGTTCTCGGGCAGCTGCTTGAGCTTGACGCCCTCGATGACGAACGGCGCGTCCGGCGGATCGCACAACGGGTTCGTCGTGATCAGCCGGACCTCGTGCTCGCCGGACAGCACGTCCGCCATGTGCCACGCGCGGATCGCCGGGCCCGCCATCCGCTCGGAGATCGCGTCACCGGTGATCACCAGGATCTTGCGCGGCTTGCCGAACACCTCGTCGATGCCGAGCGCCTCGACCAGGATGTCGTGCGCCACCAGGTAGCGCGGGATGTCGTACGCGGGCTCCAAAGCTTTGCGCATCAACGGAACCAGGTCGACGTCCGACATCCGCCGCGACGCCTGCTCGACCCGTCGTGACTCGGCCAGCAACGGCATCATCTCGACGAACTGGTCGATCGCGAGGAACCCGGCCAGCGACTGCCTCGGGATCTCGGCGGGCTTGCGGTCGTCCGCGGGATCCGCCGGCCGTCGCGTGATCTCCAGCTGCTTCGCGTCGATGTCGCCGCGCGCGGTCGCCCTGCGCACCACCAGGGCCAGGGCGGCCGGCAGCACGCGGGCGAGGGTCTCGTCGGAGAAGTTCTTGTAGAGCGTCGCGAGGGCGTTGCGCTCCAACAGGTACAGCTCGCGGCTGTGGTCGATCGAGCTCATCGACGCGTGGTGGCGGTGGAACGTGAGCGATGCGGGCTCGTAGCGCACCCGCCAGCCGCGCAGGTTCAGCCGCCAGCCGAGGTCGACGTCCTCGTAGAACATGAAGAACCGCTCGTCGAACCCGCCGAGCTCGCGGTACAGCTCCGCGCGCACGAACAGCGCCGAGCCCGTGCCGAACAGGACGTCGCGCGGGGCGTCGTGGCTGCCGTCGTCGATCTCGCCGACGTGCCGCTTGTAGCCCATGCCGAACCACGTCAGGCCTGCGTCGACGAAGTCGATCTTCTTGCCGTCCCAGTCGAGCACCTTGCTCGAGACCGCGCCGACCGTGGGTTCCGCGTGGAAGACCCTGATCGCGGTCTTGATCCAGTTCCGGTCCGCTCGCGCGTCGTTGTTGAGGAACGCGAGCACGTCGCCCGTGGCGTACTCGACACCGAGGTTGCAGCCGCCCGCGAACCCGAGGTTGCGGTCGTCCTTGACGACCTTGACCCAGGGCAGTCCGGACAGCTCCGACTTCAGGCGCGCGGTGTCGTGCGCCTCGTTGTCGACGACGATCACCTGGAGCAGCTCGGCCGGGTAGTCCACCTCGGCCAGGCCGCGCACACAGGTGATGGTGTCCTCAGCGCCGCGGTAGTTGACGACGACGACGGAGACGACGGGCAGAGATGCTCGATCCACGCGCTAAGCCTGCCTCATCACTCTGCGCGCCCGCAGTGTGGTTGCACAGATCAGCAGCATCAAGACAGCAACCGGTACGCCGAACACCCATTCGCCGGACCAGTCGTTGCGCTCGGCGAGCAGCGGCCGCATCACCGGATGGCGCAGCACGGTGGCTGGACCAGGCCGCATGCGCTTCTCCTGCTCGCCCAGCACCACGATCCGCAGCTCCGCGCCGTCCTGGCAGGTGATGTGGTGGGCGTACGCGGGGTTGTCCGGCCCCGGCAGCTCCTCGACGCTCCTGATCACGCACGTCTCGGGCGTCCCGAGCACGTCCATCAACGCGCGGTGACCGTCGCTGACCAGCACCGCTGTCCCGGGGATCACCACCATGAACGCGGGCAGCACCAGCCACGGCACGAGCTTGCCGACACCCCACGCGAACGCGAGCGACGCCAGGCAGCACGGGATCAGCACCACCAGCTGGTAGCGCTCCGGCACGACCGCGCCCAGCACGACCGCGGCGGCGATCGCGGTGAGCCCGATCACCATGAGTGGTATTGGTCGCCTCATCGCTGTGAGGACGCCCACGACCCAGGGGAGGTTGGTCTGGACACCTCAGCCTCGCGTGAGGAGCTTCACCCGCAACGTGAGACCGGCCTTCACCACCAACCGGAACGGCGCCCACAACACACCCTGGTGCCGATCGGCCAGATACCGGTACGCACTGCGGTGGTGCTCGCGCAGCATCCGGTCGCTCGACCGCGCCGTCGAGTGGCCACCGATGTGCGTGACCTCGGCGTCCGGCACGTAGACGTTCTGCCAGCCGGCCTTGCCGACCCGCTCACCGAGGTCCACGTCCTCGAAGTACATGAAGTAGCGCTCGTCGAACCCCTTGACCGAGTCGAACGCCTCACGCCGCATCAGAAAACAGCTGCCGGACAACCACCCGGCGGTCCGCTCGACCGGCGCCTTCTCCTGCCGGTACGCACGCGTCCACGGGTTCGACTTCCACACCGCGCCGAACAGCGCGTGCCCGACCCCGCGCCCGAACGACGGCAACAACCGCGCCGACGGGTAGACCTCACCGTTCGGCTCACGGATCAGCGGCCCGAACATCCCACCGCGCGGCCAGCGTTCGGCGGCCTCGATCATCGTGTCGATGCTTCCGGGCGCGAACTCGATGTCGGGGTTGGAGATCAGCACCCAGCCGACGTCCTGCCCCAGCGCAGCCACCCCGCGGTTGGCCCCGCCGCCGTAGCCGAGGTTCCCCCCGGTCGGCACGAACTCGACGTTCGCACGCTCCGCGGCGACCTTCTCGGGCACGCCGTCGGTGGAACCGTTGTCGGCGAGGATCACCTGCACCGAGCGGGTGGTCGCCTTCGCAAGGGTGTCAACGAACGGTTCCAGCGTCTCGCCCGGCGAGTACGTGACCGTCACGACACCAAGTCCGTCGCCGTAGTTCACGCGCGTCAGGGTAGTCAGCGGCGGCGGCGCACCAGCGCCGCCCTCTCGTACGCCAGCCGGTGCCGCTCCGCACTGACCGCCCACGAGAAGTCCTTCGCGCGCTGCTGCCCCGACGCCGCGAGCGACGCACGACGGGCCGGGTCGTCCAAAAGATCGGCGATCGCGGCTGCGATGTCACCCGCTCCGACACCGCAGTACGCGACCGCCTCACCACCGACTTCCGGCAGCGACAGTCTTCGGGTGGTCAGCACGCAGGCACCGCACGCCATCGCTTCGAGCACCGGCAGGCCGAAGCCCTCGCCGAGCGACGGGTAGGCGACCATCTCGGCGCCGCCGAGGAAGCCAGCGAGCTGCTCGAACGGCAGGTAGCCCGCGCGGATCACGCGGATGCGGTGCGGCACGGAGTCGAGTGCCCGTTCGACCTGGCTGTCCCAGCCGGGCTGGCCGGCCAGCACCAGCGCGGGTGGCTGAGCGCGGCCGACCATGGCCTGGGCGAAGCCGCGGATCAGCGCCGGGACGTTCTTGCGCGGCTCCAGTGCGCCGAGGAACGCCACGTAAGGCGTGTCCCCCAACGACATCGTGGTCCGCACCGCGGCGACCTCGTCCGGCGACGGCGGGTGGAAGCGCTCGGTGTCGACGCCGTGCTGCGCGATGTGCAGCACGCGGCGCTCGGCCCCGGCGACGCGCACCAGTTCGTCCGCGGTCGCCTGGGACGGCACCACGCACAGTTCGGCGCGCTTCAGCGAGGCGCGCGTCCACGTGCGGAAGAAGCGCGCCTTCACCGACGAGTGCAGCACGGGATCCGTGAAGAACGTGGCGTCGTGCAGCGTCACGACGGAAGCGGCCTTGCTGGCCAACGGAAGCGTGTAGTGCGGCGAGTGCACGACGTCGATGCCCATCGTGCGGATGAGCCGCGGCAACGTCGTCTGCTCCCAGGCCAGTCGTGCTGTCCTGGTGGCGACGGCGTCGGCGGCTCGCACGACACGGGCGTTCGGCGCGATCTTGGTGAACAGCTCTTCATCGCGCGGCTGGCACACGACGGACAGCTTGGCGCCGTCGGCATCCAGCGCCGCGACGAGCGAATCCACGTAACGGCCGACGCCACCTCGGTCTGCTGGGACCGCGGTGGCGTCGATCAGCACGCTGGGTTCGACAGTCGACACGATCAGCTAGCGTAATGTCATTTGCTAATGCGTTAAGCGGGAATGCGCCAATCCGGTCGTTACATGTGTGTGTCCCAGACACTCAGCGCGGTCTTTTCCCAGGTGAACTCACTCGCGCGGGTGATCCCGGCCTCGACGGTGTGATCAGGATCCGCCCAGACGGCCCGCAGTCCTTCCGTCAAAGACGCCAGATCACCCCGCCGCACGACGGTGCCCGCGCCGCCCGCGACCTCCACCAGAGCCGGGTCGTCGGAGTGCACGACGGCCACGCCCGCGGCCATCGCCTCGAGCATCGGCAGCCCGAACCCCTCGGCCAGGCTGGGTGCGGCGAGCACCGTCGCGCCGGCCAGCACCGAGGCGAGCCGCTGGTCAGACACCTTGCCGAGCAACGTCACGTGTTCAGCCCGCAGATCAACACCGCCCCAGCCCTGCGGACCGACCACGACCAGCGGGATCTTCAACCGTTCGGTGGCGCGCGCCAGCAACGCGAAGCCCTTGCGCGGCTCGATCGTGCCGATGGCGAGCACGTACCGTTCGGGCAGATCGGCCGGCCGCGAGCCGACGAGTCTCGTCACCCCGTTGGGCACGACGTGGACCGGAACTTCCACCCGCACTTGCTCGCTCAGTTGATCGGCCACGGCCCGCGTCGGCACCACCAGCGCCCGTGCCTGCCGGGCGGCCTTCGAGATGACCTTGCGATGCCACGCCACCCCGCGCGGCGTCAGCGTTTCCGGATGCGTCCACGGCACCACGTCGTGCACGGTGACGACCGCGCCCGGCAGCGGGGCGAGCGGCGTCGGCGCGTGCACGTGCGGGCCGAGCTTCGGCGGCAGTCCGCGTTCCCACAACGCCACCAGCGCCCGTCGCGGCACCCTGATCACGCGGTCAGCGTTGGCGGTCGCCGCGCTGGTCACCGTCCAGCCGTCCGGCGCCGTCTGCGCCAACGCCCGGAGCAGCTCCGCCGTGTAGCGGCCGGTGCCGCCGGGGACGGGTGCGTTGAGTTGCTCGGTCAGGACTACTAGCTCGGGCACGTCGCGTACCGTCTCACGCCGTGTCGGCACTCAGCACCGTGGTGGTCGTGACGTGGCGGGGCCGTGACCACATCGCGGCGTGCCTGGACGCCCTAGCGGCCCAGAAGAGTCCACATAGGACGATCGTGGTCGACAACGCGTCCGACGACGGCACAGCCGCGCTGATCAGCGAACACAACGGTCAGCACGAGGTCGTCCGGCTGCCGCGCAACCTCGGTTACGCGGGTGGGCTCGCCGCCGTGCTCGACCGGATCGACACCCCGTACGTCGCATGGCTCAACGACGACGCGGTACCGGACCCGTCCTGGCTGGCCGAGCTGGAGAGCGCTCTCGAAGCCGACTCGGATGCGGCCGCCGCCACCTCGTCGATCTTGCTGACCGACGGCTCGACGCAGTCCGTCGGTGTGGCGCTGACGGCGGACGGCTACGGCAAGGACGTCGTGCTCGCCGGACGTGAGGTGTTCGGGTTCTGCGGTGGAGCCGCGCTGCTGCGAACGTCCGAACTGCGCGCCGCGGGTGGCGTGCCCGCCGGTTTCTTCTGTTACTACGAGGACACCGACACGGCCTGGCGGCTGCGGCTGGCCGGGCACCGGGTGATCTCCGTCGGACCGGCGCGGGTGCGGCACCGCCACGGCGCCAGCACGCGGCCGGGCTCGGCGCTCTTCCACCGCTGGAACGAGCGCAACCGGTTGCTGATGCTGTTGCGCTGCGCCCCGTTCTCCGTGGCGGTGCGCGAACTCGCGCGGTTCCTGGTGATCACGGCGCTGCTGCCGGTCCGCAAGGACGTGCCGGACGCGGCCAACTTCAAGCTCGGGCTGCGGCTGAGGGTGCTCGGCGAGGTGCTGATCACGATGCCCGCGACGCTCGTCCAACGGCTCGTGATCGGCGCGCGGTCGAAGGTCGCGCGCCGCGTCGTCTGGAAAGACTGGTCAGGTCGTTAGACCGTCACATGTCTCCGCTGAGCCGTTGCGAAAGTGAGTTCCGCGTTTGCCGGTGGTTCGAGACGGTCGGGATCACACCCGGCTGCACGACCTGAGTGATCTCCGCGTCATCTGCGGGGCTCGACTGCGTCGGCATCGGCTGGGTCGGCATGTGCTGACCCGGCACGTGCTGAGGCGGCCGCGGTGCGGACTGCTGCCCCATCTGGTGCGGGTTGAGGATCATGGTCGAGTCCGGGTCGCGGCGCGGGTCCATGGCGTTGACCAGCGTACGAGGGATCTGTTGCGTGTCGGACGAATCCATTGGAGACGTCATGTTGTCCGGCGTCACGATGTTCCGCCCGCGGGCACGGGCGCGGGCGAGCATGGCGTCGGCCCGGTCGCGGGGGTCCATGTCGGATTTAGCTCCTTGCCGGGACCAGATCCCGTATGACGATCTGCTTCGTGTCAGAGTATTCCGTCGAACGGCTTGCCGTAACGCGGAGGAGGAAAAAGGTGCACGGCGTCGAAGCTGTGGTGCTGGTCGGGGGCAAGGGCACCCGTCTTCGCCCGCTGACCCTGTCCGCTCCCAAACCCATGCTCCCGACTGCGGGGGTGCCATTTTTGACGCACCTGCTGTCGCGGATCAAGGAGGCCGGCATCACTCACGTGGTGCTCGGCACTTCCTACAAGGCCGAAGTCTTCGAGGAGTACTTCGGCGACGGATCGAGGCTCGGGCTCGAACTCGAGTACGTGGTCGAGGAGGTCCCGCTCGACACGGCGGGGGCCATCCGCAACGTGGCCGACAAGCTGCGCGAACCCGACGTGATGGTCTTCAACGGCGACATCCTGTCGGGCGTCGACCTGACGGGGATCGTCGACACGCACCGCAAGCACGAGGCGGACGTGACGCTGCACCTGGTGAAGGTCGCGGACCCGCGGGCGTTCGGCTGCGTGCCGACGGACGACGAGGGTCGCGTGCAGGCGTTCCTGGAGAAGACCGAGAACCCGCCCACCGACCAGATCAACGCCGGTTGCTATGTGTTCCGGCGCGAGGTGATCGACGCGATTCCGGCCGGTCGCCCGGTGTCGGTGGAGCGCGAGACGTTCCCCGGCCTGCTGGAATCCGGAAAGCGGCTCCAGGGCCACGTCGACGCCACCTACTGGCTCGACCTGGGCAAGCCCGAGGCGTTCGTGCAGGGCTCGGCGGACCTCGTCCGTGGAGTCGCGCCTTCCGCGGCCGTTGCGCAGCCTGGTGACTTCCTGGTGCTCGAAGGCTCTGCTGTGCACGAAGGTGCAACGGTGCGCGGCGGTTCGGCGGTCGGTGCGAACTGCACGGTCGCGGACGGCGCGGTGCTCGATGGCGCGATCCTGTTCGACGGCGCGGTCGTCGGTGAGAACGCGATCGTGGAACGCTCGATCGTCGGTGCCGGTGCGCTGGTGCAGGCCGGCGCCGTGTTGCGCGATGCCGTGATCGGCGACTCGGCCGTGATCGGTGCGCGGTGCGAACTGATCGGCGGAGCGCGGGTCTGGCCGGGCGTGGTGCTGCCCGAAGCAGGCGTGCGCTTCTCGACGGATGCCTAACAGATCCTGGACACCACCGTTCCCACTCGATGTGGGCGCGGTGCTCGGATCGTTGCGCCGCGGGCCAGGTGATCCGTCCTTCAGCACGGAGGGCGGCATCTGGTTCGCGGCGAACACCCCGTGCGGCCCCGGCACGTTGCACGTCAGACGGACCGACACGATCGAAGCCGAAGCGTGGGGCGACGGCGGGCAGTGGCTGCTGGACGGCCTGCCCGCCCTGCTCGGCGCGGACGACCCGGTGGACGAGTTCGTCGCCCACCACCCGATCATCGCCGAGTCCCGCCGCCGATGGCCAGGCCTGCGGCTCGGCTCGACCGGCCGCGTCTGGGACCTGCTGTTCGCCTCGATCCTGGAGCAGAAGGTCACGGGCACAGAGGCGTTCCGGACGTGGCGCGAACTGGGCCGCCGCTTTGGCGAGCCCGCTCCCGGACCGTTGCCGCTGAAGGTCCCGCCGACGCCGCACAAACTGCTCAGCCTGCAGGACTGGGAATGGCACCAGTGCGGCCTCGACGGCGCCCGCCGCCGCACGTTGATCAACGCCGCCCAGGTCGCGCACCGGCTGGAGAAAGCCGCCGAGATGCGCAGCCGTGAGCTGCTCGAAAAGGTGCCCGGCATCGGCGTGTGGACGTCCGCCGAGGTGGCGCAACGGTCGTGGGGCGACCCGGATGCCGTCAGCGTCGGCGACTACCACGTCGCGAAGAACGTGACGTGGGCGTTGACCGGCACGCCCGGCGATGACGACGGCATGATGGAACTTCTGGCGCCTTACAAGCCCCAGCGCCACCGCGCTGTCATGTACCTGAACGCCGCAGGCATGCACCGCCCACGCCGAGCCCCAAGATTCTCGCCACGCGACTACCGCAAGTTCTAACGCCCCTGGCCGATCAAGGCGTCTGCAAGTACCACCAACCCATGATCAAACCGCCTGTAACCACATCCAACCTGTTCGGCGTC
>NZ_JBSGXZ010000006.1:0-318523 GCF_053610285.1 Lentzea sp. NPDC054927 | reverse complement strand
GGCTCCGCACGGGGAGCCTCCGCCGCGCCGGGTGTCATTGCCGCACGAGGCCGCCGGTGAACGAGTCGCTCGCCGAGGCGGAACGTGCGTTGGGCGTCGTACCCGCCGAGGCGTAGAACGCCGGGACCTCGTTGGGATCGCGGAAGGTGATGAGCACCCCGCTGCCGTTGGCCGTGGTGGCCATCGCCGTGTCCGTGTCGGCCAGCACCTTCGTGCCGGTGCGGGAGTCCGTGAGAACCGTCCACTGCTGGTAGTCGACGCCGCTGGGGGTCGACTGCTGAGTCGTGTACACGAAGTTGTCCGTGCTGCGGACCGAGATCCGGGCGACGCCGCCGGCGACGGCAGCGGCGGGAGAGCCCACCGCGACGAGGTTGTGGATGGGCGACCAGATGCCGGTGAAGCCGCTGCGCGTCTCGCGCTGCCAGTGCACGAACCCGTCCGCGCGGCGGGCGTAGAGGTCCAGCTTGCCGTCCAGGTTCAGCACGGCGGCGGGCTTGCCCGTGATCGCGCCGCCCGGCACCGAACGCCAGGGCCCGAAGGCGGCCTGTTCGTAGCGCACGGCCGTGACGTCACCGGTGGTGGTGCGCGCGACGAGTTCGAAGCCGTCGCCGGAGCGGATCACCACGAAGTCGGACGTGAGGTTGGTGCCGCCGACTTCGGTCCAGGGGATCAGCGGCCCGTCCACGGCGGCCTGCGAGCGGGTCCACAGCTTGCCGGCCGCGTCCACCGCGAAACCGCGGATCAGGTTGTCCTTGTCGCGCACGAACGTCGTCGGGCCGGGAGTCCATCCGCCCAGTGAGCTGTACGCGGACCAGGCAAGGCGGTTCTCGCTCTGCGTGGACGTTCGGGTCTCCCCGTCCTGGCCGAGGGCGAACGCCTGCAGCCGGTCGCCGACGCCGAGCACGGCGGAGGGCGTCCTGGTCAGCGAGTTGCCGTCGATGACCTGCAGCTCGACGCTGCGCGGGTCGGTCGCGTTGACCTGCTTGCCGTGCACGACCTGCCCGAAACCGTTGACGTAGAAGTACTGCGGCACACCGTCTTTGCTCATCATCACGTGCGCCGCGGCACGTCCGTCCAGAGGCACGCCGACACGCTGGGGGAACGACGGCACGGACGTGAGCTTGCAGGCGTCACTCATGGCGCTGGTGTCGTCGTTCTGCCAGCCGCTGCCGATCGGCACGCCCGTGGTCTCGCCACCGACCCACGTGTTGTTCGACTCGATGTAGCGGTACCAGAGCATCACACCGTCGGGGCGCACCCCGTAGAGCACGTCGCCGCCGGGGGAGAAGATCCGCTTGAAGCCGTGCCAGCCGGTGCCGACCTGCACGTCGCGCAGGACGTAGCGCTGAGACTCCGCGTGGAACCGGTAGCGGATCATCTCGCCGGTCGGCTTGCGCGCGTAGAGCACGCCCGCGCCGGCGGCGGTGATCGAGTCGTACCGGTTCCAGCCCACGCCGATGACGTCACCGGAGGGGTTGGCCCACTTCTTGTTCTGGGCGTCCCAGAGGTAGATCTTCAGCTGGCCCTTGTCGTCGATCGTGTAGATCCGGCCGGTCTCGTCGACGGTGATCCTGTTGCGGTACTCGTCGGTCGTGTAGCGCTGCCACTCGACGCCGATCACCTCGGGCTGGCCGTTGTTGTCCCAGCCGGAACCGTTCCAGCGCAACCGCTTCAGCGCGCCGTCCGGCGGGATGTTGTAGATCACGCCGTCCGGCCCGGCGATGGTGCGCCCGGTCCACTGCGTGCCCTTGACCTCGCCTCCGGTCCACACGCCCTGCCCGTTCTCCGGCTCCTCGTGCCCGAAGACCGCGAGGTCGCCGTTCTGGCGAACGGTGAACACCGACACCGCGCTGCGGCACACCGGGGTGGTGTCGGCGATGGCCACCAACGGGGTCGACACCACGGCCAGCGGCGCCGCGATCAGGCCGGCCAGCAGCGGCGCGTGCCACCGCTTCACTCTTCGCCTCATTAGTATTTCCTCTGCATTGATGAGAAATGGGCGTGCGACAAGGGTGCTCCAATTTTAGGGCGTGTCGCCTTCATGTCTGTTTCATCGCTGCAACGCGCCGCTTTCGTGATGAAACAGCAGCTCAGAGCCTTGTGTGAATTGCTCTTCTGGTTCATTCTCTCGTGCGGAGCAAATATTTCGTCCTGCCTGGGGGATGGTTCACGTGGTGGCGGAGAAACGCGGTCGTGTGCGGCGCTTGTCCTTGTTGGGACTGGCGTTGTTGTTGCTCATCACGTTGTTCGGCCCGGCTGCGTCGCAGTTGTTCCCACTGATCACCGCGGAGCAACGCGCGTTGCTGGAGGCGATCGCGCTCGCGCCCGAGCAGGCCGGCGGCAGCGCGGCGGGCAAGCCGCACGAGATCGCCGAGGGACCGACGAACCAGGCGAAACCCGAGTCGCTGCAGGCGAAGTACCCGGAGATCAAGTTCCCGGAAAGCCCTGACGTGCCGCGCAACGAGACCAAGGTGTCCACCGGTCCGGCGCAGGTGCGCGGGTTCAACCGGGACACCAGCGAGGAGCTGCCCGAACAACGCGGCAGACAGCAGCGCACGTACCGCAACGACGACGGCACGCTGACGACCGAGTTCTCCCGTGACCCGCTGAACTACCGGTCCGCCGACGGCAAGTGGCACGCCGTCGACGCGGCGATCGAGGACGCGGGCGCGGACGGCTGGCGCAACCGCGCGGACAGCGTGCGCACCACCTTCGCACGCACCTCGGACGCGCAACGCCTGGTGCGCATGGACTTCGGTGACGGCGTCGAGTTCGGGTACGGCCTGCGGGGCGCCGCTCGCGTCACCGGGGTCGTGGACGGCACGACCATCACCTACCCGGCCGCGCTGCCGGGCAGCGACCTCGAGCTCCAGTCGGTTCCCGGCGGCATCAAGGAAACAGTCGTCCTGCACGGCCCCGACTCGGCCAGGACGTGGAGCTTTCCTCTGCAGCTCAAGGGACTGACCGCCCAGGTCGTCGACAACCAGGTCGTCCTCACGGACGCGAAGGGCACCGAGCGCGCGACCATCCCCGCCGGGTTCATGACGGACTCGGCGAAGGACCCGGCCACCTCCCACGGCGTCAAGTACTCCATTGTGGACGGTGCACTGAAGGTCGAGGCGGACGAGGCCTGGCTGCGCGACCCCGCCCGCCGCTTTCCGGTCCTGGTCGACCCGAGCGTGCTGGAGCGCGCGGCCGGCGACAGCATCGTGGTGCACAGCAACGGCCGTCAGTCCGGCGCCCAGGACCTGCTCGTCGGTCTGCACAACAACGTCAAGCACGCCAGCTACCTGAACTTCGGTGACATCGCCGGAGCCATCCGCGACCACAAGGTGTTCGGCGCCCAGCTGTACCTCACCAACTGGTGGTCCGCGTCCTGCGAACCCCGGCCGATCACCGTGCACGCCGTGCGCAGCGCGTGGGGCACCAGCGGGGCCTACCCTGGTCCGTCCTTCGACCCCGAACCGCTGACGAGTTCGTCGTTCGCGCACGGCTACATCGGCGACTGGCAGCCGGTGTCGAGCTGCCCGACCGCGTCCGAGGTGATCGATCTCGGGGTGCGCGGCCGTGACCTCGTGCAGGGCTGGGCGAACGGCCAGCCCAACAACGGCCTCACCGTCCGCGCGTCGGAGACCGACACCCTCGGCTGGAAGAAGTTCACCGGCCACACCACTGCGAACAAGCCACGGCTGTTCATCACCCACAGCCCGTATGACGCGGAGTACCGCATCGACAACGGCGTGCCGGAACCGCCGGTGCACGCCGGGGCGCCCGGCTTCGTGAAGATCACCGTCACCAACCGCGGCGCGCAGACGTGGGGCGCGAACGACTTCGTGCTCGGCTACCGCGCCTACACCTCCACCGGCGCGCCGTTCGCCACGGTCGAGTCCCAGACGCTGGGCGGTGCTGACGTGCCCCGCGGCGGCTCGGTCACGCTCAACGCGCGGATCAACGCGATGCCGATCGGGGAGTACGTCCTCGACTTCTCGATGCTGCGCAAAGGCGGACCCTGGTTCACCGACGAGCAGATCCCGCCCGCCCGGCTGACGTTGCGCGTGGTCAACATCAAGCCGATCGTCAAGGCGCAATACCCGCCCAACGGCTACTCGGCGCAGACGCTGACCCCGCAGCTGTGGGTCGACGCCGTGGACGTCGACTCACCGCCGGACAAGAAGCCGCAGTACAGGTTCGAGGTCTGCGACAAGTTCGTCGACGGCAAGGGCGTCGGCTGCGTCGCCAACTCCGGCTACGTGAACGATCGCGTGTGGACGATTCCCGCGGGTGCGCTGAGATGGAGCAAGACCTACCAGTGGCGAGCGTTCGGGTACGACGGCATCGCCGAGAGCATTGAGCTGCCGGGCAGCGCGCTGCTCACCGCGGTGCCGCAGCCCGAGATCACCTCGCACCTCGCGAACGCGCCCTACGGCGGTGCGAACGAGAACTTCGACTCGCAGACCGGCAACTACTTCTCCAGCGCGGTCGACGCGTCCGTTGCGGTCACGGGTCCGGCGCTGGACGTCGTGCGCACGTACAACAGCCTCGACCCGCGCAAGGACCTGATCTTCGGCGCCGGCTGGTCGACCCGCTACGACATGCGCGTCCTGCCGGACAACGACGGCTCCGGCAACGTCGTCGTCACCTATCCCGACGGCCAGCAGGTGCGGTTCGGCCGCAACGCCGACGGCACCTTCTCCCCGCCGCCCGGCCGCTCGGCGAACTTCCGCACCGCGGCCGCCGAGGAGGGCGGGGGCTGGTGGCTCACCGACAAGGCGTTCACCACCTACCGCTTCCGGGTCGACGGCCGGCTGTGGAGGATCTTCGACGAGGCCGGGCACTGGGTCGAGATCGAGTACGACGCCAACGGCAGGATCATCCGAGCGATCAACCGCACCAGTGATCGCGTTCTGGAGTTCGGCTGGGCGGGCGGCACACACGTCAGGACCGTCACGAGCGACCCGGTGGACGGCACCCGGAACGTCTGGAACTACTCCTACACCGGCGACAAGCTCGACACCGCTTGCGGCCCGCTGAGCGGCTGCTCGAGGTACGACTACCAGCTCGGCTCGCACTACCGCAGCGTGGTGATCGACTCCAGGCCGCTGTCGTACTGGCGGCTCGGCGACCCGCTCGGCACGAAGGCGGAGAGCCAGGTCCGCACCAACCTGGGCAAGGACGACGGCGTCTCGAAGGACGTGACGCCCGCCGAGGGCGTGCTGAACGGCACCTCCGACGGCGGCACCCGGTTCAACGGCACGTCGTCGGCGATCACGCTGCAGGCCGGCCTGGTGCGCAAGAACCGCGACCTCGCCGTCGAACTGTGGTTCAAGACCTCGGCGGGCGGCCCGCTGTTCGGCTACCAGCAGCAGCCGATCACCGGCGTCTCCGGCGGCGGCGTGCCCGCCCTGTACGTCGGGCAGGACGGCAAGCTGCGCGGCCAGTTCTGGAACGGCAGCGCGAACCCGCTCACCTCGACCAGGGTGGTCAACGACGACCAGTGGCACCACGTGGTGCTGTCGGGCTCGCTCGCTACCCAGATGCTCTACCTCGACGGCGAGCCGGTCACCCAGACGCCGCTGCCCGGCGAGATCACCCACCCGGACGCGCTGCACAGCCAGATCGGCGGCGGCTACACCGTGCCACCGTCGGCGTGGCCGGGCTGGGGCACCGACGCCCGCCGCTACTTCTCCGGCCTGATCGACGAGGTCGCGTACTACGAGCACCCGCTCGGCCCGGCCGAGGTCAGGTCGCACTTCCGCGCCCGCGAGACGTCCGACCAGCTGACGAAGCTGACCCTCCCGAGTGGACGGACGGCAGCACAGCTCAGGTACGACGTCGTCAACGATCGCGTCAGCGAGTTCACCGACCGCGACGGCGGCCTGTGGAAGATCAGCATCCCGGTGGTCACCGGCACCGCGGACAACCTGATCCGCACCACCCGCGTGACGGATCCGGGCAACCGCAACCACTTCTACGACTTCGACCCCAAGCGCGGGCGCGTGCTGCGCTACGCCGCGCCATTGGGTCTGGGCACCCGGCAGGAGGACGCGCGGGACATCACCGGCAAGCCGAGCGTGCCACCCGCGCCCACCTGCCCCGCACCGACCAGTCCGCCACCGGGGCCAGGTGACCCGCCGCCGGTCTACTGCGGCGGTCCGGGCACGCCTCCGAACGACTGGATCGGCGGGCCCGTCGACGGCCAGGGCGTCCGCACGTTCGCCTACGACGAGCTGGGCTTCCAGAGCACCATCACGGACGAGAACGGCAACAAGGTCTTCCTGACCACCGACGAGCGCGGGAACCTGGTGTCCCGCAGGACCTGTCGCGTCCTGGAGACCGACTGCCAGACGTCGTACTCGACGTACTACCTCAACGCCGGCGACGTCACCGACCCGCGCAACGACAAGATCGTCACGCACCGGGACGCGCGCTCCTCGAACGCGACCGACTCCCGTTATCTCACGACCTACTCCTACACGGGCGAGAACAACCAGCGCGGTCTTCTCGCGCAGGTGTCCAAACCGGACGGTGGGGGCCTCACCCACACCTACACGCTGCTCAACGGCAGCACTCCCGCGTTCGACGGCGGCGGCGCACCGGCCGGGCTCGTCGCCACCTCGAAGGACAGCCGCGGCGCCGTCACGAAGTACAGCTACTTCCGCAACGGTGACCTGGCGCAGGAAGAGGCCGTCGCGACCGGGTTGATCACCCAGTACACCTACGACGCCCTCGGCAGGCGCACGTCGCAGACGCAGATCTCCGACGATTTCCCGCAGGGCCTCAAGACGACGTTCACCTACGACAAGCTGTCGCGGCGGACGTCCGTCACGGAACCGGCCACCACCAACGCGGTCACGAACGCCAAGCACACGCTGCGCACCGAGACGTCCTACGACGCCGACGGCCGGCCGCTCAAGGTGACGATCAGCGACCTCACCGGTGGTGATGCGGCGCGCACCACGACGAACGAGTACGACGACCGAGGCCGCCTCAGCGTCCAGACCGACGCCGAGGGTGGCAAGACGTCTTACGGCTACGACTCGTTCGGCAACCGCACCTCGATGACCGATGCGGGTGGCAACAAGTACGAGTACGCCTACACCGGGCGCAACAAGGTCGCCGAGGTGCGGCTGCGCGCGTTCCACGACCAGCCGGTCGTGCCGGACAGCGGCACCGGTGAGGGCTCGTCGTCGACGACACCGGGCACCACCCTGGTGCTGCAGTCGTTCACCTACGACCTCGCCGGCCGGACCATTCGCGCCACCGATGCCATGGGGCGCACGAAGCAGTTCATCTACTACAACGACGATCTGCTGCACAAAGTCGTCGCCAAGGGCGTGCGAGACCCGTTCAACGCCGGTGCCGCGGCGCGGGACGTCCTGCTGGAGGAGAACCTCTACGACGGCGCCGGCAACCCGGTCCGGCAGCTGACCCCCGGCACGGAGGGGACCGGCAAGCGCGTCACCGCCAGCACCTATGACGCCGTCGGTCGCGTCAAGACGGTCGAGTCCGATCCGGACGGTCTCAAGCGCAGGACCGAGTACACCTACGACACCCAGGGCCACACGACCCAGGTCAAGCGGACCGGGGCGAGCTCCAACAGCGTCGGCATCGACACCAGCCGCGTCGAGGTCACCGACTTCCAGTACGACCTCGCCGGCCGGATGTTCAAGCAGACCGTCGTCAACGGTCCCAAGTCGCTGGTCACGCAGCACGGCTACAACGACCGCGGCCTGCTCACCTCGGTCACCGACCCACGCGGCAACACCACCGACCTCGGCTACGACGAGCACGGCAACCAGGTGAAGGTGACTTCACCGACCGTGCAGGTGGAGTCCAATGGCGGCGCCGCGGTCGCGCAGCGCCCGGTGGCCACGACCGGCCTCGACACGTTCGGCGCGCCGACGCACGTGAAGACCCCGAACGGCGAGGTCGTCACGACCGGCTACGACCGGCTCGGACGCGTGGTGCGCACCGAGTCGCCGGACTACACGAGGCCGGGCGAGACCACCGCCAGGAAGGCGGTCCAGACCGCGAGGTACGACCGCCTCGGCAACCGGATCGAGGTGACGGACCCGCGCTCCGGCGTCACCACGAACCGCTACGACCAGCTGGGCAGGCTGCGCGAGGTGCGGCAGCCCGTGCCCGGCGGAACCTCGTCGTACACCTACACGGCGGCCGGTGAGCCGTTGTCGGCCACCGACCCGACGGGGTCGCGCACGCAGGCGACCTACGACGACCTCGGCAGGCCGGTCACCAGCACGTCGCTGGAACGCAAACCGCAACCCGCCGCGCACACCACCGAGCTCCGCTACGACGACGCCGGCAACCTGCGCACGGTCACCGCTCCGTCGAGGGAGGTCACGCAGCACGACTACAACGTGCTGGGGGAGCGGATCAGGACGATCGCGCCGGACAACGTCACGACCCAGTTCGGCTACGACCTGACCGGCAACCAGGTCCGCGTCTCCGACGGTCTCGGGCGCACGTCGTTCACGAAGATCGACGCCGCCGGCCGCCCGGTCGGCACCTACCAGCTCAACGCGCAGCAGGCGGTCCTGCGTCAGACCGCGACCGTCTACGACGACGCCGGCAACGTGGTCGAGGCCCGCAACGCCGAGCAGGAAGTCACGACGTTCGCCTACGACGCGGCGAACCGGCTCGTGAGCCAGGTCGAACCGGTGGCGGACAACAAGTCCATCACCACTTCGTTCGGCTACGACGCCAACGGCCGGCGCTCGCGGTTCACCGACGGCCGCGCGAACAAGTTCATCACCACCTACAACAGCCTCGGCCTGCCCGAGTCGACGGTCGAACCCTCCACGTCGCAACACCCGCAGCCCGCCGACCGCACCTGGACGACGAGCTACGACCTCGCGGGCAACCCGGACCTGCTGAAGGCACCGGGAGGCGTGACGCGCACCCGCGTCTACGACGCGCTCAACCGGTTGAAGGAGGAAACCGGCGCGGGCGCCGAGGTCGCCACGCCTACCCGCACGGTCGACTACGACGCGGCGGGCAGGCTCAAGACCGTCAACGCGCCCGGCGGCACCAACACGTTCGACTACAACGACCGCGGTCTGCTGCTCAGCGCGACCGGCCCGTCCGGCAACTCGTCGTTCACCTACGACGCCAACGGCAGGCCGCTCACGCAGACCGACGCCGGCGGCACCACCCGGAACTCCTATGTGGACGGTCGCCTGGCCACCGTCCTGGACGGCGCCACCGGCCGCACCCGCACGCTGGACTACGACAACGCGGGCGCACTGGCCTCCGTGGCGTACGGCGCGGGCAACACGAGGACCTACGGCTACAACGACGTCGGAGGCCTGGCTTCTGACACGGTGCGCGGCGGCACGACCGACATCACCGCCACGACCTACGAGTACGACCTGGCCGACCGGGTCAAGCGCAAGAAGGTCGTCACCGGCCCGTCGACGACCGACAACACCTACACCTACGACAAGTCCAGCCGCCTGAAGTCCTGGTCCGCCGGCGGCACCACCACCGCGTACGCCTGGGACGACTCAGGCAACCGCACGCAGGCAGGCGCGCGCACGGCGACCTACGACGAACGCAACCGCATGCTGTCCGACAGCGGTGTCACCTACACCTGGTCGGCACGCGGCTCCCCGGTCAAACGCGGCGACGTGACCTACCAGTTCGACGCCTTCGGCCGCTCGGCGAAACGCGGCGCGGGCACCTACACCTACGACGGCCTGGACCGCCTGGTGCGCCGCAACGGAGTCTCGTTCTCCTACGTCGGCGCGTCCCTGGACGTGGCCTCCGACGGCACGACGAACTACAGCCGCGACCTGACCGGCTCACTGCTCTCCCTGAACCGCGGCAACGACAAGCGCACCCTGCTCACCGACCAGCACGGCGACGTCGTCGGCGGCTTCGACGGCGCCGCGCAACTCACCGCCCTGACGGACGCCACGACGTTCGACCCGTTCGGCAAAGTCCAGGCCAGCACCGGAACCCGCCCCTCGCTCGGCTTCCAGTCGGACTACACCGACCCGGACAGCGGCGAAGTGGACATGGGCGCCCGCTGGTACGACCCGGCGGCCGGCGGCTTCACCTCGCGCGACGACATCTCGCTGCCTGCGTCGCCTTCGGTTGGGGCGAACCGCTTCACGTACGGCAACGGCGACCCGGTCGGCAACCACGACCCGGACGGCCACTACTGCGCCACCAACGGACGCTCGTGGCTGTCGCCCGTCGCGGCCTGCCCGCCGCTCACCAGGACCGCGGTCAAGCTGAAGACCAAGATCCCGGGACGGCTGGTCGCCCGCGGGACCGGCCGGCTGATCCCGTTCGTCGGCTGGGGTTTCTTCGCCTACGACATCGTCGACGGCATCACCGATCGGCCGCAGTCCAGCTTCGTCAGCCACTGGTCAAGGTTCCAGTGGCCCCAGAAGATGCCGGGTTCTCTCGACGCCAACCAGCCGGTGAGCGAGAGCGGCGACCTCGGAGACCCCGCACAACTCCCGCCCGACGTAGTCCTCCCGCCGCCCATCCCACCGGGCGTGATCGCCCGCATCGAGGCGGAGCAGTCGGCGAAGAACGTCGAGATGGCCCTCGACCCGGCAGCACTCGCGGTCGTGATCGCCGGTGGTGTCGTCGCGGCCAACCCGGACGTGCCGGCGGCGGTCGTGGGGACGGTGCTGCACGACGTCCAGGACGAGGAGGTCGTCAACCAGAAGGTCCGCGAGGCGGTGCTGGGGGCCGAGAACACGGTCATCCAGAACGCCGTCGAGACCATGCCGTCGGAGCTGTCGAACTCCGGTGGCGGCAACCTCTACACCGAGGACGGCATCTTCCGGGTCAGCGAGAACAGCGACGGCTCGAAGTCGTACCGCCAGACGGCCTGGAACGGCAATGGTGGGACGTCAGCCAGCCAGGACCTGGATGGTCCCGGGTTCCTCAAGATCACCGCAAAGCAGCCTGACAACTGGCGGAGGAAGGAGTCGACCTGGTTGTCAGAGCTCGCGGCCGCGGAGTATCTCGCCGGGCAGGGGCGACGAGTCGAGC
Source organism: Lentzea sp. NPDC054927 (assembly GCF_053610285.1). NCBI lineage: Bacteria > Bacillati > Actinomycetota > Actinomycetes > Pseudonocardiales > Pseudonocardiaceae > Lentzea > Lentzea sp. NPDC054927. The sequence goes on along the minus strand of NZ_JBSGXZ010000006.1, from coordinate 307,492 downwards.
TTCGGCCACCGGGCGACGATCGCAGGAAGAAGGGCAACACCAGCGATCTCCTCGTCGACGGAGCGCGATGGGACGTCTACACACCGTCAACGGCGAATGATGACGCGGTCGTCACCAAGGTTGCGAAGAAGTACTCGCAAGTACACGGTGGTGGCGTGATCGTCGACCTGCACCGCACGTCTCTGACCGCTGCTGACCTCGAGGACGTGCTGACTCGCGCTAACGGGATGATTCGCAGCTGGAAAGCCAAAGGAAAAGGGTTGGAGTATCCGTACTTGAGCGAGGTGGTCCTCTTCGACAGCGAACTTCCCTGGGAGAAATGACCATGGCCAAGTTCAGGTGCAAGTGCGGAACGGTGACCAGGGACGACGATCCTGATCACGGTCTGCAGATGTTCACCTCCAGGGAGTACGAGGACGACGTCGAGGAGTTGTGGCAGCTCATCGGCGCGTGCAGGCAGGTCATCGACTGTCCGACGTGCGGCAGGCTGTGGGTCTGGTGGGAGAACGAACCAGGGTTTCCGCCGACCGAGTATCTCCGGCAACCGCGGGACGCGGATGAGGGCGAGAACGTGTGATCCGGGCGGTTCCGTTCCCGTACTAGGCCGGGAACGGAACCGGCTCCGCCACCCCGAGCGAGGCGAAGATCTCGGCCGCCATCATCCGATGCGGCCGAGCCTCCTCCTCCCCGGACACCACAGCGACCGCCTCCGCGTACACCCGCAAAGCCCGAGCCTCAGCCAACCGATGCCCATGCTCCCGATGCGCGCACACCGCCCGCCACCCCTGAACAACGGCAGCCCCGCCGTCCCCCAACCGCAAATGAGCGGAAGCCAACGCCGTCAACACCCGCCCGACCCGCGACCGAACCCCGGAAGCCACCACCAAAGAGTGCGCCTGACGACACATCTCCAGCGACTGGACGAAGTCCCCGGATCTGCCCTGAGCCTCTGCCAGCCCGAGCAGCGCGGCGACCTCGGCCCGGCGGTGGCCCAGCGAACGGGCGACGCCCAGCGCCTGCGAGTGGTGACGCAGCGCGTCGTCGGAAAGCCCCAGTCGCAAGCACACGGCGCCCAGGGTGTTGTGCGCCTCGGCGGCCAAGCGGGGGTGGTGCGCGGCCGAGGCCAGGGCGCGGGAGGCGTAGTCGTGGGCCTGGTTCAGGTCGCCGCGGTCCAGGTGGACGCGCGCGAGACTGTCCTGCACCTCCACCCGCGCCTGGTGCGAGTCGGACAGGCTGAGGCACACCAGGGCCTCGTTGAACGTCTGGCCGGCGCGGGTCAGGTCGCCCATCTCCCAGAACGCCGAGCCGAGGTTCACGAGGGTGGTGGCCTCGGCGGCGGGGTGGCCGGCGGCGCGTTGGATCACCAGCGCCGTCTTGTACGCGGTGATGGCGATGGCCGGTTGGCCCATGTCCTGACGCAGCACGCCGATGTTGTTGTGGCTGGCGTGCACGACGCGCGGGACATCTTGCAGGCAGGCGACTTCCAGCGCCCGGTCGTACTCCTCCAGAGCGCGGCCGTGGTGGTGGAAGCTCGCGTACAGAGTGCCGAGGCTGTGCCGCATCAACGCCTGTGCTTGCGGGTTTCCCACAGCTGCACGCAAACCCGCGTGTGCTGCGACGGTCCAGTCGGTGCCGTTGGTCTGCAACCAGAAGTAGCCGCGCAGCGCGTCCGTGAGCTGCCATGCCAACGGACGTGGGCCGTGGTCGGCGGCGTGGGAGATGGCGGCGACGAGGTTGGCGCGTTCGGTGTGCAGCCACGAGAGGGCGTCCTCGGCCGTGCGGAACGGACCACCGTCCGCGCGGGAGGGCAGCATTTCCGGGTAGAGGTGTTGTGCCGCACCGAGTGCGCGCGACAGGTACCAGTCGTAGACGGCGTCCACCCCGCGCGAGTCGGGCAGCGCGGCGGCGTAACCGCGGATCAGGTCGTGGAAGCGGAACCGGCCCGGCGCGACGCGGTGCACGAGGTGCGCGTCGGTGAGGGTGCGCAGCACTGAGGCCGCGGTGGCGGGACAGACGGAGATCAGCACGCCGGCGACCTCGGTGCCGAAGTCGTCGCCCGGAAGTCTGGCCAGCAGCCGGAAAGCCTGCTGCGCCAACGGGTTCAGTGCCGCGTAGGACAGATCGAACGCCGCCGACACCGCGACTCGGGCATCACCCGCCACCGACAGGGCCGCCAGGCCGCGTCCGCGCAGCTCCGCGACGTACTCGGCGATCGAGCCGGTGATGTTCGCGGCGGCGATGCGCAACGCGAGCGGCAGGTGCGCGCACAGCGTGACCAGGTCGGCCGCCGCAAGGGGTTCGGCGCGCACCAGCTCCGGGCCGACGACGTCCACCAGCAGTTGCTCGGCCTCGGCCGCGTCGAACACGTCGATGGTCAACGACCGCGCTCCGTGCGTGACCACCAGGCCGCGCAACGGATCCCGGCTCGTGACGAGCACCGCGCAGCCGCCGTCGGCCGGCAGGAGCTTGCGGACGTGCTCCGCGTCGGCGGCGTTGTCCAGCACCACCAGCATCCTGCGGCCGGCGAGGACCGACCGGAACAGCGCCGCCTGCTGGTCCACGTCGAGCGGGATCTGCTCGGCGGGGATGCCGATGCCGCGCAGGAACTGGTTGAGCACCTGGTCCGCGGTCAGCGGCGGCTGCTCGTCGTAGCCGCGCAGGTCCGCGAACAGCTGGCCGTCCGGGAAGTGGTCGCGCACCCGGTGTGCGACGTGGACGGCGAGCGCGGTCTTGCCGACGCCCGGCGAACCGCTCAGCACCACGACCGAGGTGGCACCGCCGCACGTGCGCAGCCGCGTGGCCACCCACTCGGCGAGCCCCGCCCTGCCGACGAAACCCCGCAGGTCGAGGGGGAGTTGCATCGGCACTGGCGCGGAGGCCTGGTCCGGCACCGCGATCTCCTCACCGCCTGCCAGCACCGTCGCGTGCAACCGCCGCAGTTCCGCGCCGGGATCGACACCGAGCTCGTCGGCCAGCACACGGCGCACGTCCTGGTAGGCCGCGAGCGCGTCCGCCTGACGACCCGAACGCCACAACGCCGTGATCAGCTGCACCCACATGCGTTCCCGCAACGGATGCGCCGACACCAGCTGGCGCAGTTCGCCGACGACCGCGGAGTGCTCGCCGCGGTCGAGGTCGGCGTCGACGCGCATCTCGATCGCGTGCAACCGCTCTTCGGTCAGCGCCGGAGTCACGTGAGCGATCACGTACGCCGCCTCCACGTCGACGAGCGGGCTGCCACGCCACAACGCGTCCGCATCGCGCAGCAGGGCCGCACGGGCCGCGGGATCGGCGGTGGCGCTGGCGGCGGCCACCGTCTTGCGGAACACCGCCAGATCCACCGCGTCAGGTGCGACGGTGAGCTGATAGCCGCCGGGCGTGGTGCGGATCAGCTCCCTTCCGTCGCTGTCGCCGAGCAGGGCACGCAGACGCATCACGTACACCTGCAGCGTCCTCTTGGCATTGGCCGGCGGCGAGTCTCCCCACAGCCGGCCCACCAGCTCGTCGATCCTCAGCACCTCGTTCGCGCTGATCAGCAGCAGGGCCAGCAAAGCGCGGAGCTTCGCCGGCCGCACCGCCACCTGCCCCGTTCTGTCGAACGCTTCGAGCGGTCCGAGCACGCCGAAGCGGAACCGGCCAGACATCAACAACCCCCCCAGTCGTCGACGTGGACTGTACGTGCGATCAGCTGCCCAGCAGCCGCGTGATCGCGGCGTTCACCAGGCCCTCGGTGCAGTCGGGTGCACCGGGACGGTCCCGCGGCGAGGCGCGCAGCGGTGCCGGCAGCAGGTAGGACAGCGCGGCGGTGTCGATGCCCGCGATCTTGTCGTCGTCCTTCCAACCGGCGGCGTAACCACCGCGCCACAGCAGGTCGTCGGCGGCGACGTAGGCGTCCACGTGGTTCGCGTAGGCCATGAACCACAACGGTTTGCCGTACCGGTTCTTCGTGCCGACGTGGTAGCCGCTGACCACCTCGTGGGCGAGCGCGAGCACGGTCAGGCCGCCGAGGTCCAGCCGCTGCACCGTCATCGGCAGCGACCGCGGCAGCGCGTTCCGCCCGATCAGCCCGAGCATCCGTTCGGCGTGCCTGCGCACGCCGCTGCCGGTACCCGGCGTGTCCACGCGCTGCTGGTACTTGCGCCGCAACAGGTCCACGGCGGCCGCGTCCGACAGATCGACGGAGAACGGCAGCTCGATCGTCTCGGCGGCCGTCTGCATCGGGCCGTTCACCGGCAGGAAAGCGTTGTTTCGCACCATGGCGACGACCGAGTCGGCCAGCCGGTCGCCCGTGAGCCGCACGGCGGACTCGCTGCCCATCGAGACGGGGTTGAGATCGCCCGCCGCACCCTGGAAGAACAGGGCGGGCACACCCAGGCGGCGCGTCACCTCCGCGGCGGCCCGGCCGCAGTGATCCGCGTCGAAGGTCTTCGTCGCGTACGGGTGGCACACCGGATGGCAGGCGTGGCCGAACAGGACAGCGTGCACCGCGCCGTCGGAAGCCCGCCTGGCGACCAGCACCGGAACGTCAGGTGGTGCCCACCCCAGCTGCTCCCTGTTGGCCGCGATGTAGGCCTGTCCCTCGGCGTATCCGAGGGTGACCGGGACCGGCGTGGCCGCACGCGCACGCGTCACCAGCCCCACGATCACGTCGGCGAACTCCGCGGTGAACGCGTCGGTGAGAGCGATGTCGTCCTCGTTGCCCAGCAACACGTACGGGTCGGGCACGCGCCCGACCATCGGCCCGTTGTGGGTGTGGCTCTGCGCCAGCACGAAGTCCGCGGCCGAGGCGACCAGACCAGCGGACACCAGCCTTGCCACGATCTCCAGGTACACCGCGCGCGGCACGCTGATCACGTCGGCCCGCACCAGCACGACGACGTGACCCGTCGCGTCGGCCAGCACCGCGCACTGCGCCCGCAGCCGCCGTCCTTCCACCACGCTGCCGTCGCTGCGGCGCTCGGACCAGCCGTATCCGCCCATCGGAACGCCCGCGCCCGGCGTGTGGTCGACGGACTCGAGTCGCATCGTGAAGCTCATGCCGTCACCACGCCGTCGCCCGCCCAGCTCTGCCACGGCTGCCAGCCCGCGCCGGTCCGCCGCGTCCAGGTCATGGCACCGTCCTGCGTCACCCCGAACACCGAGATCTCCCCGGAGGGGCTCAGCACCGCGGACGGATCCGTGACCGTCGAGCCGCCGAGGTCCGCCCAGGTCGACCACGCACCGCCGTGCCCGTTCTGCTCGGCGAACCGCACCCGGCGACCCGCGTCGCGCGCCACGACCACAAGGCCACCGTTCGGCCCCACGAGCACCGCGGGCCTGCCCTCGACCACCTGGCTGCCGACCGAGGTGAACGACCCCCACGCGCCGCCGCCGGTGCTCTGGCTCAGGTACCGCAGGGTGCCGTCAGCGCCGCGAGCGACGACCGCGATCGCACCGGTAGGCGTCACGGCGACAGCGGGATCACCGCCCAGCGAGTCGCCGAGCCAGGTCCAGCCGGCCGACCACTCACCGCCGACCCCGACCTGCCAGCGATGCACCAGGCCAGCGCCGTTGCGGGCGAACACCACCGCGCCACCGGACCCGCTGATGACCGCACGAGGCCGCCCCGCCACCCCGAGATCGAGCCAGTCGCTCCACGCGCCCGACTCGGACTGCTGCTCGCGATACAGCACGGACCCCTGCGCGTCGCGCACGTACGCGGCCATTCGCCCGGTGGGCCCGACCGTGACGGCGGGCTCGTTCGTGCCGCTGACCGCGCCGAGCCCGTGCCAGTCCGACCATTCACCGCCGTAGACGTTCTGCCAGCAGTGCACCACCTGGCCACCGGACCGGGCGAACACGACGATCGCGCCGTTGGGCACGGTGACCGCGACCGGACGGCAATCCAGCGCCACGTCGCGCACCAGCTCGAACGCCGACCAGGCGCCGCCACGCGTGTGCTGGCGCCGGTAGTGCAGATGACGCTGGGAACCAAGCGCGAACGCCGCCAGCCCGCGGCCGCTGTCGACCACCGCCGGGTAGCCGGACGAGACGCTGCTCAGGAACCGGACGTCCGCCGCGACCGCGAGGCCGCCGGCAGGAGACGGCGCACCGTACGCGGTGGCCGCGGCGACTGGGCTCATTGCGCCCAGGCCAGTGGTGAGGATGGCGCTCTTGATCGCCGTCCTCCTGGTGATGCTGTTCAAGTGGACCCCCCAGGGTATGCCTGCGCAGCCTAATGGGACCGGCGGCCACGGCGCCAACATCCCGCGACATGGAACGGCCGGCGACCGCGTCACCCGCAACCCCCTTGTCCACTTTGGACACGTCAGCTATGGGGTGGACCACCACTTCTGACTGGTCTCGCCCGGACCAGATCACCGCCGTGGACGACGCTGACGTCGCTCACCGGCGGGGCCGGAACTCGTGGAGTTCCTCGACGCCGCCCCGCGCCACGACACAGGTCGACTCGGGCACCTCGCGCCAGGCGCCGTGCAGATCGCCCAGCGGCTCGGACACCACGAGCCGCGTGTCGGCGGAGAGCGAGTGCAGCGCGGGGTTGTCCGGGTACTGCTGCCGCAGTGTGGAGATGTCGGCACTGTGGAACAGGCTGCGCGATCGGCCTTCGCTGGAGTAGCGGAAGGCCCAGGTGGTCTCGCCGTCGGTCGTGGCGACCGTCATCTGGATCGGATGCGGCACGCCGCGGTTCCTGCCGATCGCCTCGACGAAACCGACCGTGCGGGCCACCGCGGTCCGTGGGTCGTGCTCCAGGCCGAAGGTCAGCGCGAGGTAGAAGAGGATCTCGGAGTCGGTCGATCCCTCGATCTCGGAGTAGAGCGAGGGATCGACCACCAACGCTAGTTCCCTGCGCAGCAACGGGAAATCGGCGATGAGCCCGTTGTGCATCCACAGCCGGCGACCGTGCCGGAAAGGATGGCAGTTCGTCTGCTGGATCGCGGTGCCGGTGGACGCGCGGACGTGCGCGAAGACGACGCCCGCCGTGGTCTGCGCCGCCAGCTCGCGCAGGTTGCGGTCGTTCCAGGCGGGTTCCGTGCTGAGGAACAGGCCTGGCGCCGGCGCGGTCGCGTACCAGCCGACACCGAAGCCGTCACCGTTGATGGTCTCCACTCCCAGCCGGGAGTGCCTGCTCTGGGTGACGAGCGAGTTCGCCGGAACGTAGAGGAGCTCCTCCAACAGGACCGGGGAACCGGAATACGCGAGCCATCGGCACATGTCAGATCTCCTCACAGTCCACTCTGGACAGACACGCGTCCGGACCGCGCCGCCTGCGCCAGGAGCCGGTGGTCCTGCTCGTTGCGATCCGCGTAGCTCTCGGCGAACTCGACGAGCGCGAGGTCGAAGGTCTTGCCGTCATCGAGGTACGCGGCCATCGCGATCCGGTCGCCGGTGCGCGCGTGCGCTCTCGCCAACGTCCACCCGCACAGCGCGCCGTACAGTCGCAGACCGACCGCGTCCATGGTCTCGACCGGGGCCGAGCCCTTCCAGTCGCGCAACTGCCGGACGTAGAAGTCCCTGGTGAGTCCGTCGATGCCCTCGGCGGTGTGCCAGCCCAGGAAGATGTCGCCGGCGGCCTGCATCAGCCGCTGCCCGGCCACGACCCGCTCGCCCTCGCTGCGGTGGTTCGTGCCCGCGCAGGTGGGCAGATGGTCCGCGAGAACAGATCGCGACGCCTCCTTCACCTGCAGCAGCAACGGATCGTTCTCGTCACGGCCGTACAGCAGCACGATCCAGCATCGGGTCCCGACGCTGCCGACACCGACGACCTTGCGCGCCATGTCGACGAACCGGAACCCGTTCATCAGATGACGCCGATCGGCGGACAGGGTGGTGGCGTAGCCGGCGAGCAGGTCCTGGACCAGGAGCTCCAGGTCCGCCCGGTCCGCGTCGGGGAGCAGGTGGCCAACCGGTACGAGAAGCGGCGGATCGGCGGCGATGCGGCGATGTCCGTCGACGACGGAGGTCAGCTTGCGGTAGGCCTGCAGGCTGTCCCGCGCACGGGCCTTCGCCTGCTCCTGTGCGAAACGGCGCTGTTTGGCCTTGTCCCCGTGTGCCTTGAGGAAGGTCTCCACCTCGTCGACACCGGCGTGGGCGTACCACACCTCGAGATCGCCCTGCTCGGCGAAGCGGATCATCGCCGACCGGTACCGGCCGACGGCGGTGCGCACGGCGGTCGCCCTTGCCTTGCGCCCCAGCCCGTTCTCCCTGCCGACGACGGCGATGCTGGCCGCGAGGCGTTTCACGTCCCACTCCCACGGACCGGGCAGGGTCTCGTCGAAGTCGTTGAGGTCGAACACGAGTTGCCGCTCCGGGGAGGCGAAGACCCCGAAGTTGCTCACGTGCGCGTCCCCGCTGAGCCGGCAGGTCAGGCCGGAGGACGGAGTCGTCGCGAGGTCACCGGCCATCACCGCCGCCGCGCCGCGGAAGAACGCGAACGGAGAAGCCAGCATCCGGCCGTACCGGATCGGCACCAGCTCCGGCACGCGTGTGCTGTCCTGTCCGGCCAGCACCTCCACCGGGTCGGGCCGGCCGCCGGACTCGGGCAGCTCCGCGTGTGCGTCGAGCGGAACCTCCTTGCGGGCGGCCAGACCCGTGGCGACCCTGGTGGACACTGGACCGGTCATCGTGCACCTCCCGGCGGAACCGGTGGCTCCGGTCCACCTGCGACGCAACAGCTTCGAGGCCGGCGGCGCACCACCCGCCACGGTGGAGCACGGTGCGGTGCCTCATCCGCGGCGCGTGAAGCGGCCCGGACGTGGCCGCTGGAGTCTGCGTGGGTGGACTCCAACGCCTTGCGCAAAGTGCTCGTCCCCCTCGCTCTCGCCCAGTTCATCTGCAGCTTCGCCGGCTCCAACATGAACGTGATGATCAACGACATCAGTCAGGACCTGGGCACCACCGTCCATGGCGTTCAGGTCACGATCACGATGTTCCTGCTGGTCATGGCGGCACTGATGATCCCCGGCGGCAAGCTCACCGACCGATACGGCCGCAAGCGATGTCTCACCGCCGGCCTTGCCGTGTACGGCGTCGGCGCCGTGCTGAGCGCGCTCGCACCCGGCCTGCCCGTCCTCATCCTCGGCAACTCGATCTTCGAGGGTGTCGGCACCGCGCTGCTGATCCCGCCCGTCTACATCCTGGCGACGATGCTGTTCACCGGCGTCACCTCGCGTGCCCGTGCGTTCGGCGCGATCAACGGCATGGCGGGCATCGGCGCGGCCACGGGGCCGCTGATCGGCGGGCTCATCACGACGGCGCTCAGCTGGCGGGTCGCGTTCCTGTTCCAGGCGCTGGTGATCGTGGTGATCTTCGTGCTGAGCCGCAGGTACGTCCGGGATCCGCGGCCACCGGACCCGGCCCGTCCGTTCGACCTCCGCGGCGCTGTGCTGTCGTCGACGGGGCTCGTCCTGATCGTGTCCGGCGTGCTGGCGGCGGACGACAACCTCTGGCTGACCGCCGGGTTGCTCGTGGCCGGCTCTCTCACACTGGTGTGGTTCTTCCACTCGGTGCGCGCCAAGGAACGCGCCGGCGTGGAACCGTTGCTGTCGACCGCCTTGTTCCGCAGCCGCACCTCCAACCTCGGCCTGATCACGCAGAACGTGCAGTGGCTCGTGCTCATGGGCGTCTCGTTCGTGGTCTCGGCGTACCTGCAGGTCGTGCGCGGATACAACGCGATCGAGACCGGTCTTGTCCTCACGGCGGCGACGGTGGGAGTGCTGCTCGCGTCGCTGTCGGCCGAGCGCCTCGCGAAACGCCACGCCCAGCGCACCCTCGTCCTGACCGGCTTCGCCGTCACGACCACCGGCATCGCGCTCTTCCTCGCCCTGCTCGCCATCTCGTCGCAGGTGTGGGCCTTCCTGCCGGGCCTCTTCCTGATCGGGCTCGGCATCGGCGCCATGCTGACCCCGTCGGTGAACGTCGTGCAGTCGAGCTTCCCGGACGCCCTGCAGGGCGAGATCTCCGGCCTGTCCCGCAGTGTGTCCAACCTCGGGTCCTCACTCGGCGCCGCGATCGCCGGCACCATCCTCGTCGCCGGCATCACCAGAACACCCGAACGCTCGTACGCGCTGGCGCTGGTCGTACTGGCGCTGATCGCACTCGGCGGCATGGTGGCGGCCGCGTTCCTGCCGCGGACCCAGCCGAGCCCGGTGCGGTGACCGTGCTCGCCGTGCGTTCCACCCACAGCGGATGAGGTGACCGAGGCCGGTGCGCCCCGACGATGGGACGACTGATCGAGTCGAGGAGGGGTCGTATGGCCATCGGGCCGATCCAACTGATCGTGCTGGGCTTCACACACCCGGACTTCCGCGGTGAGGTGATCGCTGAACTGGAGAGACTCCGCAAGACCGACACCATCCGCGTGATCGACGCTCTTGCCGTCCACAAGGACCCGCAGGGCAACATCGCGGTCGAGCACCTGAGCAACCTGTCACCATCGGAAGCGGTCGAGCTGGGCAGCAAGATCGGCGCGCTGATCGGCCTCGGCGCCGCGGGGGAGGCAGGCGCGCAGGCCGGTGCGGTCACGGGAGCCGAGTCGGTCGCGGAAAAAGGCGGCGTCCACCCGTTCGACGACGCGGACGCGTGGGACGTGCTCGCCGACATTCCCAACGACAGCGCGGCGGCGCTCTTGCTCATCGAGCACCACTGGGCTGTGCCGTTGCGCGACGCCGTCGCCCGCGCCAGGGGCTTCCGCATCTCCGATGGTTTCGTCAGCCCCTTCGACCTGATCGCGATCGGCCTGGTGAACGCGGAAGAGGCCGAGGAACTGCACGACCTGGAGAACGCAGGCTCGACGCCATGAGGAGGCAGACGTGTTCGGTTCACGCCGCGTGGCCCGCCGCACCGCACGACGCACGGCGCGGCGAACAGGGGGAGTGCCGGGGATGTTCGGATCACGCCGGGTAGCCCGGCGCACGGCTCGGCGAGTGTCCTGGCGCCGCTAGGACAGGGGCGCTATCACAGGGGCCGCTAGGACAGAGGCCACTAGGACAGGGCCAGTCCACGCAGCCGCGCCCAGTCCAGCTCGGGCCGGTGTGACGGCACCCCAGGCCGATGGCGCGGCACCCGCACTCGCAGCGCACCCGGCCTGACCACGCACCGCACGGGAGCCGGCATCGTGACCGCCTCGCCGTCCACACCGACCGGCAACGACGGTGTGTCCGCCGTGATGACGACCTCTGTCGCGGTCCGCAGGAACACCGCGCTCGACCGCCGCCGGCCGCGCACCAGGCCGGCGGCTTCGGCCGCGTTGCGCACCGTCACGGCGAGCACGCCCAGCACGCCGCCGTCCAGTCGCGGCCTGCGTCCCAGCCCGGCCAGGTCGCTCGACCCGTACGGGTTGTTGCTGACCAGCACCGCCTGCGCCCCGGCGAGCACGGCCGCTTCCGTCCGCACCCGCAGCATCGCCGCCCGCGGCCCTGTCAGCAGGCCGGGCAACAGGTTGAGCGTCGTCCGCGTCTTGCCGTCGCGGTAGGCGGGGCTCCGCACAACCTCGGCGTACGCGCCGAACGAAGCGTTGTTGACGAAGACGCGGTCGCCGGCCACGCAGAGATCCACCCGGACCTCGACGCCGTCGGTGAGCGCGTCGAGACAGCGGCGAGGATCGTCCCGGTCCAGACCGAGGTCGAGTGCGAAGTGGTTGCGGGTGCCCGCCGAGACGACCATGAAGGGCACCCCGCGTTCCGCCGCGATGCCCGCCACGATCGCCTGGGTGCCGTCACCGCCGGCCACCCCGAGCAGGTCGGCGCCGTCGTCGACAGCTCGCTGGGCGAGCGCGGCGACGTCCTGCGGCCCGTCGAGCACGCAGACCTCCGCCCCGAGCACCTGGGCCAGTTCCGGGAGACCGAACCGCCCGACCTTCCCACCGCCCGACCTCGGGTTCATGATCAGGTACGGCCGCCGGGGTGGCGGTACCTCGAGTTCGACCGGATGGCTCGGCTCACCGCTCGGAGCGAGCGCACGCCGTCCACAAGCCAGCGCCACCAACCACAGCAGGGCACACACCACTACCACCCACGCCAAGCGAGCCTGCACGTACAGGACGACCACGGTCAGCGGTGCGAGCACCACGAGCATCCCGGCCAGCCAGCGCAGCAGGCCGCGGTGCGCGAGGAACCACCACGCGCCCACCAGCGCGATCACCGTCCCCGCGGCGCCGACCAGCGCCAGCCCGATGCCGGCGCGCACCCCGGCCGCCACCAGCACGACCACGACGGCCGTTCCCGCCGCCAGGAAGGCGAGCCGGGCCAGCAGGCGTTGTCCCGGCGACGTCGTCACATCGGTCACGGCAGCCTCCAAAGTGGATTGTCCGTCCAGCCTGACCGCACACGTCGCGGGCGGCCTCACCCCAGGCGGATGAACGGGTCCGTCGAGCTCACCTGCGACGGCGGAAGCGCCCCGGCCAGGCCGTCACGACGATCGGTGCAGTGAAACCGTTGCGCATCAACAGATTTCTCTGCCCAGTCGTCGCGGCACTGCTGACTCTCACCGCCTGTTCGGCTCCCCACCGCGTCGCCCACGTCAGCCCGGCGCCGGCGACCACCGCCAGTCCCGCGCCGGCCGCCATGCGTTCCACCTCGCGACACTTCCGCGCCCAGGTGCTCGCGCGTGTTCCCACCGACCGCGCCGACGCACGCGGTCTGGAACTGGCCGGCGATCTCCTGGTGGAGAACACGGGGCCGGTGATCCGCGTGCTGGCACCCTCCACCGGTGAGGTCCGAACCCAGCGGAACGCACCGCCGGGCAACGGAATCGCGCTCACACCGGCCGGCCTGTGGCGCACCGGCGCAGGTGCCGCGGTGTTGCTGGATCCGCGGTCACTGGCGGAACGACACCGCGTCACGATCGCGGACGAGAGCTGGGGACTGTGTTACGACGGAACGAATCTCGTCCAGTCGGACGGCACCACCAGACTGCTGCTGCGCGACCGCGACACCGCCGCGTTGAGCCGCGAGCTGCGTGTCGACGCCCGTGAATGGTCCACCGCACGGCTCGGCGAGCTCCACTGCGTGATCGTCGACGGCCGCCCGCAGGTGTGGGCAGCGGTCACCGGCACGGACTGGATGATCCGAGTGGACCTTGCCACCGGCGCCGTCACCGCGGACGCCGACCTCGCCGCCATCACCATCGCCGAACTGCCGACGGGCCGCGATCAGGTGATCGGGGGCATCGCGGCGGTGCCGGGCACGGCGGGGGAGCTGTGGGTCACCGGCAGGCACTACCACCACCGCTACCGGATCGGGCTGCAGCCCCGGCCGTGACCCCGGCAGGCCGGTCCCACGCCTGGCGTTCCGCTCCGCGCGGGTCGTCGACCGTGCCGCTGTCCAGGTCGAACCGCATGGTGGTGCGCCGGTCCAGGGTGTAGCGCGGCCAGCCGGGATCTCCGGTGCGGGCGAAGCGGACCCAGCTCTCGTGGACGCGCGTCACGAGGGACGACGGCGGTTCGCCGTCGCCGAGCAACCTGTTCGGCCCGCGTAGTGAGGCGAGGCCGGTCCGCCCGAACACGAACGGGAGCTCGACCGTGTGCGTGGCGCCGAGCGCGCCGTCGAGCGCGGGTGACCGCCACGCGAACTCGTAAGCGAAAGCCCGGGAGTGACGGGCGTACGCCTCGGTGAGCGCCCAGGTGCCCGCGCCGAACAGGGCGTCACCCAGGACGGCGGACCGGATCTCTCCGTCGGACGCCGCCGGCCGCTGTTCGCGGTAGGTCCTGACCAGCCGCAGGGGGTCGGGGTGCGCCCTGGCCGCGACGGCGTCCACGTCCGCGCTGGTCGAGCTGCCGTACGTGCCGAACGGGACCAGGTAGAGATTGCCCTCCTCGGTGTTCGTGCCGATGAGCAGATCGACCTCGGCGACGGTGGCGTCGGCCGGTTGCGTGTCGAGCACCAGGCTGAACGGGCTCAGCCCGATCAGCGGATCGGTGTGCGTCGCGGTGCGCAGATCAATGCCCGCGAGCTTGGACGCCGTCTCCACGAGACGCTCGTCGGAGATCTCCGCGAAGGCTTGAGCGCTCGCCTCGACGCCGAGGAGTTCGGCGGCGGCGCGGGTGACGAGGGACGCCTGCTCGGGGGAGAAGGCGCCCAGACCGCTTCCACTTTGGACGATCGCGCGCCGGAACAGCCCAGCGGCCTCGGGTGTGGCCAGCAGCCCGCCGACGACGGTCGCCCCGGCGGACTGGCCGAACACCGTGACGGTGCCGGGGTCGCCGCCGAATGCGGCGATGTTCTCCCGCACCCAGCGCAGGGCCGCGACCACGTCGAGCAGGCCGCGGTTGGCCGGTGCGCCGGGAACGTCGAGGAACCCGGCGACACCGAGGCGGTAGTTCACGGTGACGAGCACGACGCCGTCACGGGCGAACGCCGAGCCGTCGTACGACTCGGCGCGTCCGGAGCCCGCCACGAAGCCGCCACCGTGCACGAACACCATGACGGGCAGGCCGGTGGCAGCGGGATCCGGCGTCCAGACGTTGACGGTGAGGTAGTCCTCGCCGCGGTGCCAGCCGTCACCGAAGTAGGCGCGCAGGTCCATGCTGCCGAGCTGGCGCGGCGCCTGCGGGGCGGTGGGTCCGAACCCGGTGGCATCGCGCACGTCCCGCCACGGCTCGTGCTCGGCGGGTGCCGCGAACCGGCCGGCACCGGAGGGTGCGGCGGCGTACGGGATGCCGAGGAAAGCGGCGATTCCGTCCCGGCTCAGCCCGCGCACGGCACCTCGGGTGGTGACGACCTCCACCGGACTCACCTCTGCTCGTAGGGGGAGAAGGGCGCCCAGTCCTTGATGGCGAACGTGCCCGCGTCGCGCACGACCTCCACGGCGCCCCCGCCCGGGAAGTGCGCCGGGAACACCAGCGTGCGGGTGTCCGCGGCCTCGCCCAGGATCCTGCGGCGGGTGGCGCGGGATTCGGCGGGGTTCTCGCAGAAGCAGCTGTTGGCGTCCGGTTCCACCACCTGCACCGGGGCGTGCATGAGGTCGCCCGCGAACACCGCGCGGTCGGTGCCGGAGGCGAGGGTCAGGACGCTGGAGCCCGGAGTGTGGCCGGGTGCCGGTTCCAGGCGGAGGTTGGCGTCGATCTGGTGGCCGTGCTCCCACAACCGCGCCAGACCGGCCTGGTGCACGGGGGCGACGCTGTCCTCGAAGACGTTCTGGTTGCCGCGGCCGAGCACAGCGGTCCTGTTGTTGGCGGGGTTCCAGAAGTCGAAGTCGTCCTTCGGCATCAGGTAGGTGGCGTTGGGAAAGGTCGGCACCCAGGCGCGGTCCTCGAGGCGGGTGTTCCAGCCGACGTGGTCGATGTGCAGATGGGTGTTGACGACGACGTCCACGTCCTCGGGGCGGACGCCGGCGCGTTCGAGGTTGCCGAGGAAGTCCGTGCTGAGATGGCTCCACACCGGGGCGTAGGGGCGCTCCTTGTGGTTGCCGACCCCGGTGTCGACCAGGATCGTCCTGCCCTCGCTGCGCAACAGCCACGTCTGGATGGCGGCACGCACGTTCCCGGTGGCGGGGTCGAGGAACTCCGGCTCCACGTCCTCCCAGACCTGCCGCGAGCTCTCGGGGAAGAAGACCTCGGGCGTCATCTCCACCGAGCCGTAGTACTCCCACACGCGGGTGACGGAGACGTCACCCAGTTCGATCGTGTCCATGCCGTCGATGCTGCGAACCCCGGCCGTGGGCTGCCAGACCCGCCCTTGCCTACCACTGGCGTGGTCAGGCTCGGCGCGACCGGCTTGCGCATACTGGCCAGATGAGCGGACAGGGACAGCTCGCCGAGTACCTCCAAGCCTGCCGGGCGCGCCTGCGACCGGACCAGGTCGGTCTCTCGACCTACGGCGAACGGCGACGGGTCCCCGGTCTGCGTCGCGAGGAGGTCGCCGGCCTGGCCGGCGTCAGCGCGTCCTACTACATCCGGCTGGAACAGGGACAAGCGCTGCACGCGTCACAGGAGGTCGTGGCCGCACTCGCCCGAGCGTTGCAACTGAACCCGGACGAACACGCCCACCTGCGCGAACTGGCCCAGCCACGACGCCACCGGACCGCGCCGAAGCCACCGCCGGAACGCGTCTCGCCCGACACCGCCGAACTGGTCGCCACGCTGGCCCAGCCTGCGATTCTGCTGGGCAGGCGCGGCGACGTGCTGGCGTGGAACCCCTTGGGCCACGCCTTCTTCGCGGGCCACCTCGACCCTTCCAGTCCGCAACGCCCCGCAGACCGTCCCAACATGACCAAGCTGGTCTTCCTCGACGCGCACACCCGCGCCCTCTACCGGAACTGGGGGGTCAAGGCCCGTGCGGTGGTCGGCAATCTCCGCCTCACCGCCGGCAAGTACCCGGAAGACCGGGAACTGACCGCCCTCGTAGGTGAACTGGCGACCCGCAGCCCCGAGTTCGCGACGATGTGGGCCGACCACCGAGTGCGCGTCTGCGCCAGCACCGCGCACCAGATGCACCACCCAGTCGCGGGGGAGATGGTGGTGAAGCAGCAGACGCTCCGCATCCCGCACGCCCCGGACCAGACGCTGACCGTCGTGACGGCGCAACCCGGTTCGGCCGCGGAGGCCGCGCTCACGTTGCTCGGGCAGGCCGTGGCGATGGGCCAACCGATGGCGCCCGCCGAGCCGCGGATCACGTCCTCGCCGCGGCCGTGACCTTCGGACAACCTGCCGTTCGCTTGCCCAGGGCCTCGGCAAAGTCGGCCGCTGGCCGCCGGGCCTGCGTTGATGGCGTGTGCAAGTACCACCAACTCAACATCAACAGGCACTTTCCTACTACCAACTGGTCGCCCCCCGTCCTGCGGCGACACCGATCGAACCAGGCATCGCCGCCGAGTTGGGTGCGGGTAGCGGCGGTTCGATCATGAGTTGGTAGTACTTGCACACGCCAACCAGCAGAAGCGACTTTGTCGGGGCCCCGGGCGGACCGCCTTGGGCACGGCCGATCCGGAGGTCGTGATCATCGTCGCCGGACTGGGCGTGTCGGTGGCCTTCTCGGTCGGATTCTTCAGCAGTCCGCACCGGAACCTCTGATCGAAATCGCGCCCGGCTCCGTGGGGTGAGAGAATGTCCGAGAAGATTGAATCCGAGGGTTTTCGAAACATTGTTGAAACTCTGTGGAGTCGCCTCGGCACTGCTAGTGTCGGCATGGTAAGCCACTGCCAACCGGGATTCCCGTCGAATCCGGTGTGGCCGTTCGAAACCGCATCGTCGGCCAACTGCGCAGAGCAGGCCGGCGCCAACGGCGGCCATCGCCACCAGCACTCACGAGTCATATAGCGCTGCCTGGCTGCTGTGCCAACCTCGACGACGAGGAGTACTGCACATGGCTGAAGCCAATGTTCGACCGTCGAGCCGCCCGCGCGGCCGTTTCGCATTGCTCGTCTGCGGCGCCTGTATTGCGCTGGTCGCCGCCCTGACGCCCAGCACCGCCGGCGCTGATGTGGGTATCACCGCCACGTGCTCGAGTCAGACGGGCAACAACGGCGGTTACTACTATTCGTTCTGGACCGATGGTGGTGGCAGGGTCTGCATGGACTTCGGGTCCGGCGGCAACTACAGCACCTCGTGGAGCAATGTCGGCAATTTCGTCGGCGGCAAGGGCTGGAGCAATGGTTCACGACGGACCGTGAACTATTCCGGAAGCTTCAACCCGTCCGGTAACGCGTACCTGACTCTCTACGGGTGGACGTCGAACCCGCTCGTCGAGTACTACATCGTCGACAACTGGGGCACCTACCGGCCCACGGGTTCGTACAAGGGCACAGTCACCAGCGACGGCGGCACGTACGACATCTATCAGACGATGCGCTACAACGCGCCCTCTGTCGAAGGCAACAAGACCTTCCCGCAGTTCTGGAGCGTCCGGCAGCAGAAGCGGACGGGCGGATCCATCACCACCGGCAACCACTTCGACGCGTGGAACCGTGCCGGCATGCGGCTCGGCAATTTCAGCTACTACATGATCCTCGCGACCGAGGGGTACCAGAGCAGCGGCAACTCCAACATCACGGTGAGGTGAGCATCCCGCTCCCCAACGGTCACCGCGACAGGCAGCGTGGCCACCGGAGGTGCCGCCGCCGGCGGGGCACGCCGCTGCCGGACATCCGGGCTACCCGAGCCCGGCGAAGAGGTCGGTTTCCGGGACAGGTGATCCCGTGGTGTCCCGTGCCCGGATGAAGTCCTCGACGCCGAGGGCTTCGGCGAACTCGGCCGGCGGCAGTCTGCCCGCGATCGACGAGCCGAGCTGGGAGGCGTGACAGTGCAGCGCGGCGCGCTTGCGGTCGACGACCGCGCGGGTGTCGATGGTCGTGGTGATGCGCCGGTCGACGTCGTCGAGTCCGGTGGGCCTGTCCCGGTGGATTCCGACCGAAGCGGCGACCCGGATGAGGCGTTCCCAGTACGCCCGGCCGTGTGCGTTGAAGTAGAGCTTGGCCGCCACTGCGGACAGGTCGAACGCCGCCGAAGCGACCCGTGCGGCGTGCAGATGGTCCCGGTGCTGCGCCGTGTTCTCGGCGTCGTAGGTCACCACGACCTGCGGCTGGTAGCGCTCGATCAGCCTCGCCACCTGGTCGGCGGCCGCGGACACCGGCACGTCCACGAAGGCGCCGCGAGGCTTCTCCCACGCCGCGATGCCCGAGTCGTGGTAGCCGAGCAGCTCGACGTCGGTCACACCGAGGACGCGGCACGCCGCGTGCAGCTCGCCGAGCCGGTGCGATGCGACCCGTGCAGGATCATGTGCGGGCGTGAACGGTCCAGCGCCGTCCGGTGCGTCGCCGAGCTCGCCGTTCGTGCAGGTCACGAGCACGATTCGGGCGCCGAGCGAGGCGTAGTGGGCCAGGATGCCGCCGGTGGACGTCGACTCGTCGTCGGGATGGGCGTGCACCGCGAGCAGCGTTCGGGTCATGGTGTCCAGCTCAGCAGCAGAAGCGCCGCACTGTCACCGCCGGCTCATGCCAAACGCCGGAGTCTCGTGGATGCCCATGCCGTACTCGTACCGCAAGCCGGCGTGCGCGATGAAACGCTCCGCGTGCGGCAGCACCGGGTGCGAACCGATCTTGCTCACGGCCATCCGGCGAACGGCCCGGTTGAACCGGCCGGAGGCACTGGTGACCGCCGCCCAATTCCACTCAGCGGGGTCACCCAGTCGCGGCAAAGTCGCTGACCACGCCGCCGCCCGCTTCTCCGTGTTGTGGTTGGTGTGACTCAAACGCAGCTCCCGCGTCCCGGCCGCCACGCCGTGGTGGAGCTGGATGAGCCCCCAGCCTTCGCAGCAGTACCGGAACGTGGCGTCGGGATGCACTCCTGGAAGGAAATCTATCCGCTTCGCGACGGGACCCGGTCCTGACCCGATGGCGAACAACGCCAGGCTTCGTCCCTGCCGACCGTCAGGGACCTCCGCGGGGGCGTGAAACTCGCGCAGCTCGCGATCCAGCTCCGAGTCGGACTCGAAGACACGGAACAAGCCGAGATCGAACACGGTATCGAGGACCGCGGACCAATCGTCGGCAACGGCGTAGAAGTCGAGGTTCGGCACGAACTCACCATCCCAGTCGGGGCACCACAAGCGCCAACGACCACGTCCTCTCCTTGGCATGACAGGCGTTCACCTGTCGGCTCCGACCTGAAAGTCAGCCGTCGCATGGCTCTGGTTTGCGCGGCAACATCTCCGGGAGGCATTGTTGGCCATGTTCAGTGGCGCGCATGTGATCCTCTACAGCCAGGACGCCGAGGCGGACCGGGCCTTCATCGCTGACGTCCTCGGGTTCCCTCACGTGGATGCCGGACACGGATGGCTGATCTTCAAGCTGCCGCCGGCCGAGGTCGCCGTCCACCCGACGGACGGGACACCGCAGCACGAGTTCTACTTGATGTGCGACGACCTGGACACGGTGCTGGCCGACCTGGCCGCAGCCGGTGTCGAAACCGCCCGACCGGTGACCGAGGCACGGTGGGGGCGACTCACCGCGGTACGGATGCCAAGTGGGGCCGAACTGCCTCTGTACCAACCGCTTCACCCCGTCGCACACAGCCTGTGACCCTGCCGAGTCGCAGGATCGCCGCGCCACGGACTGCGATCTCCGGGATCTGCAGGATGTTCCTGTGCGGCACGGTCTTGTCCGCCTCAACCTTATGGCCAATTGGTATGTACCACTCGGTGTGATCCTCGCCTTAGGGTTTGCGCGCAATCACCCTGCATGCAAGGAGCGGACATGAACCGCAAGCTCATCGCCGCCGCCACGGCGGCGGTCACGGCGGCCGGGCTGACCATCGCGGTGGCGCTGACAACCAGCGCCACCGCTGCCAACACGGCTGACCCTGCCGTGCTGGCCGCGATGGCCCGTGACCTCGGCATCTCCTCGGAGCAGGCGCGGGAACGCCTCGACGCCGAGAAGGTCGCAGGCCAGACCGACGCCGCGCTGAAGTCGCGCCTCGGCTCGGCGTACGCCGGGTCCTGGCTGGACAGCACCGGCCACATCCTCACGGTCGCGGTCACCGACCCGGCGCTGGCGAGCTCGGTGCGTTCGCGCGGTGCCGTCGCCACCACGGCGAAGCACAGTGCGTCCGCTCTGGACAGCGCGAAGATCAAGCTGGACGCCAAGGCCACCACCGCACCCGACGCCGTCCCCGGCTGGTACGTCGACGTGCGCACCAACAAGATCGTCGTGCTCGCCCGCGCCGGCGGCGAGGCGCAGGCCAAGGCGTGGACGGCGGAGGCAGGCCTGCACGGCGACATCGTCGCCTTCGAGGCCAGCACCGAGAACCCCGAGACGCTGATCGACATCGTCGGCGGCAACGCTTATGGCATCCCCGGCGGCGGCCGCTGCTCCATCGGTTTCGCCGTCGAGGGCGGCTTCGTCACCGCGGGCCACTGCGGAGCCACCGGCGGCCGCACTTCCAACCCCGGCGGCACCATCCAGGGCAGCAGCTTCCCCGGCAACGACTACGCCTGGGTCCGCACCGACGCGGGCAACACCCCGCGCGCCCTGGTCAACCGCTACCCGGGCACCGTGCCGGTCGCGGGCTCCCAGGAGGCTCCGGTCGGCTCCTCGGTCTGCCGCTCCGGCTCCACCACCGGCTGGCGCTGCGGCACCATCCAGCAGAAGAACGCCTCGGTCACCTACCCCGAGGGCACCATCACCGGCCTGACCCGCACCAACGCCTGCGCCGAGCCCGGCGACTCCGGCGGCTCGTGGCTGACCGGCGACCAGGCCCAGGGAGTCACCTCCGGCGGGTCCGGCAACTGCCAGACCGGCGGCACCATCTACTTCCAGCCGGTGACCGAAATCCTGCAGGCCTACAACCTGCGCCTGATGACCACCGCCGGCCCGACCACGACCACCCCGCCGACCACCACGACCACGACCACTCCGCCCGGCGGCGGCTCGTGGGCCGCGTACACCTACTACGGCGACGGTGCCCAGGTCACCTACGGCGGCGCGTCCTACCGCATCATCCAGCCACACACGTCCGCTCCCGGATGGGAGCCGCCGAACACCCCTGCCCTCTGGCAGCGGCTCTGACGGCAACACCCTCCAACCGCCCCCGACGGCTGCCACCGTCGGGGGCGCTGTGCACCGCGCAGGCCAGGCTGAGAAAGGCTTCGTGGACGTCGTCGCGGAGTTCTTCGACGTCGCAACGGAAACCGTCGGCCGAACGGAGCCGAACGGGGCGTGAGCAGGTCACTCAATCGCGGCCAACGAACTACGAGCGCGGCGATGGCGAGGCTGTGCGGGTCAGACCGGCCTCGCTTCCTGGAGGATGGATGAGAACCTGGTTGCGCAAGGCGTTGACGCTCGCGGTGACCGCGTCGGCAGCGCTGTTCCTGGTACCGGCCGCCGCGGTGGCCGCGGAGCAGCAAACGCCGGTGGTGCAGGGCATCAACCCCGGCACGTACCAGAACCTGATCAACAACTACCACCGCAAGTGCCTCGCGGTGAACTCGGCGGACAACCGCAACGGCAAGCCGGTGATCCACTACGACTGCTACTCGTCGTACACCGACCAGTACTGGCGGTTCGAGCCCATCGCGGCCGCTCCGGGGTACTACCGGATCCGCAACCAGCGGACCGATCGCTGCGTCGCCGCCGCGAACCCTGCCAACGGCGCGAAGGTCGTGCAGTACGACTGCGTCGACGAGTGGTACGACCAGTGGTGGTTGCCCGAGCTCATGCCCGACAACGTCCACTACCGGTTGCGCAACTACAAGAGCGACCGGTGCCTCGCGGTTCCGTCCAACAAGGGCGGGAACGGTGAGAGTGCCGTGAACTACAACTGCATCCTCGGCTACAACGACCAGTGGTGGCAGATCTGGCCCTGATGGGCGCAACCCTCCCCGCGCGGTCAGCCCGCACGGCCTAGCCCGAACGTTCGCAGCGTGACGGCAGAGCTTGAGCGTGTTGATCAGACCCGGTAAGCATGCTGCCGGGGCGCGGGGAGGAAGCCAGATGACGGTGCGGTTCCGGCTGCTCGGGGATGTCGGGGCACAGGTCCGCGGTGAGCCGATCACGATCGGCTACGGGCAGCTGCGGTCCATGCTGGCGGTGCTGCTGGTCGAGGCGAACCAGGTGGTGTCCGTCGACCAGCTGGTGGACCGGATCTGGAGCGAGCGCCGCCTTCCGCGCAAGCCGCGTGCCGCCGTTCAGCACAGCATGACCATGCTCCGCAACGCTTTGGCGCCCGCGGAGGGTGTCACGATCGTGCGCAGGTCGACCGGCTACCAGCTCACCGTCGAGCCGGAAACCGTGGACCTGCACCGGTTTCGGCGGCTCGTCGACGACGGTCGTGCCGCCGCGGACGACAGCCGGGCCGCGACTCTGCTCGAGGAGGCGCTGAGGTTGTGGCGAGGGGAACCGTTCGCCGGACTGGCCACGGCGTGGCTCGATTCCTTGCGCGCCACGCTGATCCAGCACCGCCACGCGGTCCGGCTCGAGCTCGTCGACGTCCAGCTCCGCCACCTGGCAGGACCCGAGCACACCGCACTGTTGCTGCCCGACCTGGCGGAGTGGGCGGACCAGAACCCGTTGGACGAACGCCTGGCGGGCCAGCTGATGCTCGCCCTGTACCGCAGCGGCCGCCCCGCCGACGCGCTGGACCACTACCAGCAGATGCGCAGGAGGCTGGCCGAGGAGCTCGGCACCGATCCCAGCCCGCCGCTGCAACGTCTGCACGAGCAGATCCTCGTGACCGATCCGGCGCTGACCGTGCCGCGCGGACCGCGGATCGTGGCACCGCAACAGCTTCCGGCCCGGCCGAGGCTGTTCTCCGGCAGAGCGCGCGAACTGGCGGAGCTCGACGCCGCACTGGGGCAGGACACCGTGGTGGTCACAGCGGTCGCCGGGCTCGGCGGGATGGGCAAGACCTGGCTCGCGTCGCAGTGGGCGCACCGGAACCTCGACCGGTTTCCCGACGGTCAGCTGTACGTCAACCTGCGCGGCTTCGACCCCACCGGCCAGCCGACGCCCGCCGCGACGGCGGTGCGCGGTTTCCTCGACGCGCTCGGCGTCGAGCCCTCCGCCGTCCCCGCCGGCCTGGACGCGCAGGCCGGGCTGTACCGGAGCCTCGTCGCCGGCAGGAGGATGCTGATCTTCCTCGACAACGCGGCCGACAGCGCCCAGGTGGCCCCGCTGGTGCCGGGGAGCTCGACCTGCGTCGTGCTGGTCACCAGCCGCCGCCACCTCAGCGGGCTGGTCGCCGCGCACGGCGCGCGGGTGCTGAACCTGGACCGGTTGACCGACGAGGAGGCACGACGGCTGCTGGCCGCGCACCTCGGCGAGGCCCGGCTGGCAGCCGAACCCGGAGTGACGGCCGAGCTGCTGACCTGCTGCGCGGGGCTGCCACTGGCGATCAGCATCGTGGCCGCCCGCGCCACCGCACATCCGGACTTCCCGTTGTCCGCACTGGCCGGTGAACTGCGCGAGCAGAGCGAGCTGCTCGACGCCCTGGACGCCGGCGAGGACCTGGTGAGCCTCCGTGCCGTGTTCTCCTGGTCCTACAACGCTTTGTCCGCTGAGGCGGCTGCCGTGTTCGGTGCCGTGGGAATCGCTCCCGGCGCGGACATCGGCCTGCCCGCCGTCGCGAGCCTCACCGGACTGCCCCTCGCCCGCGCCCGTGCCTGCCTGCGTGAACTGGAACAGGCGCACCTGGTCGGTCAGCACCTTCCTGGGCGCTACCGGATGCACGACCTCGTCCGGCTGTACGCGGCCGAACGCGCGCATCGCGACACCGTCGCGTTCGAGCGGGTGATCGACTTCTACGCGTACACCGCGTATGCCGCTGATCGAACGCTCGCTCCGCTGCGTCGCCTGATCGCGATCGGAGTACCCGCCGAGGGCGCGGTCCCGCTCGAGTTCGAGGACGACACAGCCGCGGCGGAGTGGCTGATCACCGAACTCCCGAACCTCCTGGCGGCGCAGAAACTGGCCGCGGAACAGGGCCTGCACGCCCAGGTCTGGTACGTGGCCTGGTCGTTGGACACGTTCTTCCGCAGGCGGGGCGCCTATCACGACGGCCTCACCACGTGGCGGGCCGCGGTGGCCGCCGCGGACCGCACGAGCGACAGAGACGCTCAGGCCATGACCCGAAGACATCTCGGCAACGAGTGCGGGGGACTGGGACTTCACTCCGAAGGACTGCCCCTGCTCCACGGTGCTCTCGCCATCAGCGAGGAGACGGGGGACCTCCCCGGCCAGGCTCACGCCCATCACATGCTCGCCAGTCTGTGGCAGGGCCGTGGGGACTACGGGCGGGCGTTGCAGCATTCAGTCCCCGCCCTCCGCCTGTTCCAGCACATCGGCCTGCCGGCCCAGGAGGCGTGGGCACGCGCCCAGGTGGGCTGGGATCATGCCCAGCTCGGGATGTACGAACAGGCACGCACCCACTGCGAGGCCGCGCTGACGTCGGCTCGGCGCCATCGTGACCGCGAAGTGGAAGCGGACGCCCTCGACACCCTCGGCTACGTCGCCCACCACACCGGCGACCTGCCCCAGGCCCTCGACCACTACCGGCTCGCGCTCGCCCTGTTCCGCGAGATCGGGCACGACTACCTCGAGGCGAACATCCTGGAGCGCCTCGGCCACACCCACCACGCCCTCGGACACCACGATCTGGCACGTACGGCCTGGCTGCAGGCCATCGAGCTGTACCGGGCCCAGCGCAGGGCCAAGGACGCGGCCGACCTCCGTCAGCTCTTGGACGGTCAGTCCACGTCGAGTGCCTCGGCGAGCCGCAACCGGCAGGAGACACCGAGCTTGCGGTAGCTCCCGGACCGCGCGTTCTCGACGGCGTCCGCGGGCATCAGTGAGATGGGCCAGTTCGGAGCAGCCTCCTCGTCGCCGGGCAGCGCGAGGGTCTCGTAGCGCAGGGTCAGCTCCCACGCGCGGATGGGTCAGGCGCATGGTCAAGCTGGTCCGCGTCGCGCCGTAGTGCGCACGGGCGTCGCC
This sequence comes from Lentzea sp. NPDC054927, assembly GCF_053610285.1. Taxonomy (NCBI): domain Bacteria; kingdom Bacillati; phylum Actinomycetota; class Actinomycetes; order Pseudonocardiales; family Pseudonocardiaceae; genus Lentzea; species Lentzea sp. NPDC054927. Next base: position 282,079 of record NZ_JBSGXZ010000006.1, on the reverse strand, counting down.
CTTCTGGCGAGATCAATCGCTCGACCAGGTTCCCAGCGCGGCGATCGCGGCCTCGATGAGAGCCGGACCGGTCGGCGCCCGCTCGATCGTGCTGCGGTAGTACAGCGGCCCGATGGTCGCGGCGGCCGCGTCCCGGCTGGGGAGCGCGAGCACGACCTCGCCGCGTGCCTGGGCGTCGTCGAGGGCCGCCGCCAGCCGGTCGGCGAGGATGCCGGCGAACTGCGCCCGGCGGGCGTTCATGGTCTCGTCCCACAACGCGGTGTTGGCCAGCGTCGTGGACACGGCTCGCACGTCGTCGAGTTCGAGTTGCCGCGCGATCGCGGCCAGTTCCCGCCGCAGCCACTCGCGCGTCGGAGCGCTCGGCTGGTCGAGGAACGGCATGGGCACGGTCGCCATGGCTTCCAGGAGGAGGGCTTCGGCCTGGGGCCAGTGGCGGTACACCGTCGCGCGGCCGATGCCCGCGCGCTCGGCGATCTGCACGTGCGTCACCGCGCTCGGCCCGCTTTCCAGCAGCAGGTCGCGGGCGGCGTTCAGGATCGCCTCCCGGCTTCGCAGGGACCGCGGGTCCGTCTCACTGGTCATCGGCCGATTCTATGAGACAACTTGACTCGAAGTGAGGTCGACGCCATGCTTCGGGTTATGAGACAGTCTGTATCGCAGATGAGGGTGGTCGTCCTCGGAGCGACGGGTGCCACCGGGCGTCACGTGGTGTCCGCGGCACTGCGGCGCGGTCACCACGTGGTCGCGCTGGTCCGGGCGGAGAAGTTCGCGCCGGCCGAAGGCCTCGATGAAGTGATCTGGCCCGGTGTCGCCGACGTCCCGGCCCTCACACGTGCCCTGCGCGGCGCGGACGTGGTGATCAGTGCGCTGGGTGGGGCGCAGAGCGAGCCGACGACGGTCTGCACCGACGGAATCCGGTCCGCGATCACCGCGATGAACACGGTCGGAGTCGACCGCCTCATCGCCGTCAGCGCGCACGGCGTGCTGGAGACGCACGACAAGTCGCTCTACTCGTTGGCGGTGTGGGCGAACGTGGCCGAACGCATGCGCGACAAGGAGACGATGGAACGTCTCATCACCGCCTCCGGTCTGAAGTGGACGATCGTGCGGCCGCCCAAGCTGTCGGACCACGAGGCGATCGGGAAGTACCGGACCGGTACCGACCTGCCGATCCGGCTGTGGAGCTCCATCGGACGCGCCGACCTGGCCGCGTTCCTGCTCGACGAGGCCGAAACCCCGCGCTACACCCACGCCTGCCCGAGGATCACGCGATGAACGCCGTCATTCCCGGCCTGACGGGCAAGGTCGCCGTCGTCACCGGCGCGACAGGCGGCATGGGCCAGATCATCGCCGCCGAACTCGCCCAGGCAGGCGCGCACGTCGTCACGATCGCCCGCAGCCCCGTGCGCGCAGAGGCTTTACGCGTCCACATCGGCGCACAGGCAGCGCACCGGCTCAGCGTGATCGCGGGCGACCTGTCTGTGCGCGCGGACGTCGTCAGCGCGGCGAAGACCATCCTGGACAGGCACGAGCAGGTCCACGTCCTGATCAACAACGCCGGCGCGCACTTCCCGGATCACCGCGTCTCGGCCGACGGGATCGAGATGCACATCGCCCTCGACCACCTCGCCGCCTACGGCCTCACCACCCTGCTCGCAGCGCCGCTGCGCCGCGGCCGGGCACGTGTCGTGAACGTTGCCAGCGACACCCTCAACGACACCCGGCAGATCAAGCTCCCCGGCAAGCCACGTCCGGCGACCCTCGACCTCACCGGCATCGACGACCTCGGAGAACTCAACCCCGCCAGCGGTTTTGTTCCGTTCGAGGCCTACGCGCGTGCCAAGCTCATGACCGTCACCGCCGGCTACGCCCTCGCCCGAGACCTCGCCGCCGACGGGGTGACCATCAACGCGGTGCACCCCGGGATCGTGGCCACCGGCATCATCGACGACCTCGTGCCCGCCGTGCTTCGCCCGATGCGCTCCCTGATCCGCCGCACCATGCTCACCCCCGCCGAGGGAGCGGCGAGCGCGATCCGCCTCGCGACCGATCCCGGCCTCGGCGGCGTCACCGGCCGGTACTTCCGCCGTGACGCGGAAGCGAGCACGCCGCAGGTGTCCCACGATCCCGCCGTCCAGCACAGGCTCCTGGCGTTGAGCGACCACCACTTCGCCCGCTGAACCGGGTCAGGCCGGTTGCATCGATCGCGGGTACAGCCAGCTGCCCGGCGTGCCCTCCGCGGGGTTCGTGTAGTACTCGTGCACCGCGTCCACGTACTCCTGCAGGCTGATCGAGCCGTCGCCGTCGGCGTCGAGGTGTGCGAACGCGACCCCGCACTCGGCGTCGGACAGGCCGCGCGCCTTCAGCAGGACCTGGAACTCGGCCTCCTCGACCCGGCCGTCCCCGTTCGCGTCGGCCAGCGCGAGCAACGACTCGGAGACCTCCAGGTACATGTCGTCGAACTCGTTCACGTCGGCGAGCACCGCCACCATCGCCGTGCGGTACTCGTCGAGGGTGATCCGGCCGTCGCGGTCGGTGTCGCAGCGCGCGATCAGCGTCTCCCAGAACTTGTCGGAGGTCTCGATCAGCTCCCGGCCCCGTTCCGAGGACGCGGGTTCACCGAAGCCGCGCATCAGCCGGTTGGCCAGCGCGTAGAGGTCCGCGAGCTCGATGACGCCGTTGCCGTTGGCGTCGTAGTGGGCGAACGTCGCCTCGATCCGGTGCAGGAGAACTTCGTTCATGACCACGCACCTTGGCGGCAGCGGAGGCCGGGCGCAACCGCGGGTTTCGTGTGCGGTCCCGCCGGGGAAGAAAGGTGATGTTGATACCGGATGGAGTCGAGATGAGTGACAACGGCAACCAGCTCACCGAGGACGACCGCGAGTTCCTCCGCCGCCCGCTCTACGGAATCCTCACCACGGCGGAAGGACCGGTCCCGCCGCAACCGAGGCCGGTGTGGTTCGAGCTGGCGGAGGACGGGACGTTCCACCTGTTCACCGCACCCGATGCGGTGCGGGTCCGCCGCCTGCGCGGCGATCTTCGCGCGTCGCTCGTGGTCGTCGCGCCGGTGGGGGAGCGCGAGCGTTGGGTATCGGTGGCCGGGCGTGTGACCCTGCACGAGGCCGGCGCCTCCGAACTGGTCGAACGCCTCTTCGCCCGTTATTGGGGCGAAGAGGCGCCGGCACGAGCGGACGAGCTCAACGGCATGCTCGCCGCCGAGTGGGTGCGCATCGAACTGCACCCTGACAAGGTGCGTCGCTTTGTGAACTGAACACCCGCAGTCAGCAACCGCGGGTCAGTTCACCTGGTAGGCCCTGATGATCGTCTGGGTCACCGTGTTGCCGTCCTGGTCCGCAGCCTTCGCGCGCAGCGACACGAACCCGGACGCCGGGTTCCGGATGACCGCCAGCCAGGTGCCGCCCACATGCAGCACCGGCACCCGCTGCCAGGTCTGGCCATCGTTGTGGGACACCTCGACCCTGTTCGGCTCGGCCTTGCCGCCCTGTGCGCCCGGCTGCCGGTCGACGCGCAACGGTACTTGGAACAGCGCGTTGCGGGGCGCGTGGTTCGTCAGGTCGAGTTCGGGGTCGAAACGGATCGACAGCAATGGCAGTGGTGTGGCGGCGGTGGTGTGCCCGGACCGGAAGCCCCATTCCGCGCTGACCTTTGTGGACAGCGGCCATCCCGGGTTGCTTCGGCTCGCCTCGGCGGTGAGCCGGTAGTTCGCCGCGCCCACGGGCACCGTGAACTGCCCGCTGCCGGGTTGGCCGCTGCGGGCGATCTCCTTGCCGTCCAGGTAAAGCACGGTGTCGCCGGTGTCACCGGAATCGGGGAACCCGGAGTGACCGCCTGAGTCGGAGAACAGCGGCAGACGGGTGTTGATCTTCTCGCCCGCGCGGTACGCCAGGTGCGGCTCGGTCGAGAAGAAGCCCACCGGCCCGGTGACACCCGGCCCGATCACGGCCTTGCCCCAGTCCACAGTGGCCTTTTCACCGGGCTTGAAGGTCCGCTTGGCGGCCTCGTAGTGCTGCGCCGCATCGCCTGCCGGCACACTCACGGCGTTCGCCCAAGTGACGGGGGAGTAGTACTCGGTCCGCTCCTGGGGAAGGGGAGTCGGCGTCGACTCCAGCGCACCCTCCAGGTCGTACTTCCCGTCGGTGGCGAACATCGACCCGTAACCCACACCGTCCACCGGCGCCCGGTAGGTCGTCTTCACCGTGGCCAGGTCGCTGTTGCGCGGCCGGTAGGTCACGTTAGCCGGAATGTCCCCGTAGCTGGGGAACACCAGCTCGTACCGGTACGGGCTCGGCGGCAAGCCGGTCAGCGTCACGGACGCGTTCGGCGACTTCGCCAGCCGAGCGCCCTCGGGGCTGAACGTGGCCGTCAACGGCAGTGGCGGTGCCTCCGTCAACCGCACGGCGCTGCCGGAGAAGTGGAACAGTGCGGAGTTCGCGCCCGCCTCGGCGATCGCCCGCACCCGTGGGCTGAACTCGAGGCCCTCACCGTCGCCGAGCGTGAACACCGCCAGTTTACCCTTGAGATCGGCCGCGGCGATCTCGCCGGGTGTGGCATGCCCGACGTCCACAGCGGACAGTGCGCGAGAGCCGGCCGGCCTCGGCGAGCCCCATATCCACTCCACGGGGACCTCGAACGACTCGGGCTTGTCGACCGTCAGCCGGACCTGTGGCCGTTCGAGCTTCATCCGGTCGAAGTACCGGAATTCCTTGGTGTGCTTGGCGGTGGGCGCGGTGTAGTCGTTGTAGTCCGACAGGCTGTAGTAGCCCACTCCACGCGCACCGGTGTCGACGACCATCCCGTTCGTCCAGGAGATCGGGCGGGCGTCCTTCTCGTCGGTCCGCACGGTGACCTTCTTGCTGTTCCTGGCGTCCAGCGTGACCGTGGTGTCCTTGCGCAGGTCGACCTCCGGGTCGGCCACCCTGGTGCTCGTCGGCAGGGGCTGACCGGGCACTGCGGTCTGGATCGTGCCCAGCACGGCGTACCGGCCCGCGGGCAGCCGCACGGTGCTGTTGTTCCCGATCAGGTCGAAGTCGTCCTGGCCAGTGCCCAGCGGAACCCACATCGCGCTCGCCAGCAGGCCGTCGGCCGGCGCAGCGCCGTTCTGGTCGATCAGCTTTGTCGTCAGGTCGTAGCTTTCCGGTTCCTTGTACGCGCCGACCGGCGTCTGGATCACCGCGTCACCGGCGTCGCTCTTGGCAACGAGCCTGCCGCCGTAGACACCGATCTGCGCGGCGGAGTGGTCAAAGGTGACCGACACCGTGGCCTCGCCGTTGGCGGGCACCGTGACCTGGTCGACGTTCGTGCGGAACGCCGGGACGTCCATGCTCAGCCGCAGCGAAACCGGTGCGCTGCCGGTGTTCCGGTACATGATCTGCTTTGTCAGCGCGGGCTGGCTGTGCGGCCACCGCACGAAACCGAGGCTCAGGCTCCCCGTGCTGGGGATGATCGTCTGCCTGGACGCCCGGCCCGCATCGAGCCGGCCGGCGCCCTGCTGGTAGATCGTGGCGTCGATCGGGGTCGCGCTGCCCATCAGCGCGGCCTTGATCTGCCGGCCGGTCCAGTCCGGATGCTGCGCGGCCAGGATCGCCGCGGCACCAGCCACGTGCGGCGTCGCCATGGAGGTGCCGCTCAGCCGCGCGTAATGCTCGTCGACAGCGCGGTCGGCGAGCGTGCCCTCGGCCCGTGCGGCCACGATGTCCTCACCGGGCGCGGCGACGTCCGGTTTGACGGCGTAGTCCTTGAACCGCGGTCCGGGCTGCGAGAACAAGCTGTACTTGTCCTGCTTGCTCACACTGGCCACGGCCAGCGCGGCGTCTGCGGAGGCCGGGCTCGAGACCGGCGTCCGCTGGCCGTAGTTGCCCGCCGCGATCACGAACAACGTGCCCTTCTCGGCCGAGAGCCGGTTGACCGCGATCTCCAGCGGGTCGCTGACGCCGTCGCCGGGCCCGCCACCCAGACTCATGTTCACGACCTTGGCGCCGCTGTCCGCGGCCCACTGCATGCCCGCGAGGATTGCGTCGAACGGGCAGCCGCCTGTCTGGCAGACCTTGCCGATCAGCAGGTCCGCGCCCTTGGCGACGCCGGTGTACTTGGAGCCACGGCCGGCGACGGTCGAGGCCACGTGCGTGCCGTGCCCCACGTTGTCGACGATGCCTTCGCCGGTGAAGTCCTTCTCGCCCTTCACGATCCCGGCCAGGTCAGGGTGTTTCGGGTCGTAGCCGGTGTCGAGGACCGCGACGGTCGCGCCCTCGCCGGTGTACCCGGCCTGCCAGGCGGCCGGCGCGCCGACCTGCGGCACGCTCACATCCAGTGATGGATGAACCTTGCCGTTGAGCCAGATCTTGCCCGCGTCGGCCTTGTCGAACAGTTCCGCGGCCTTGTTCTTCGGCGTGGCCACCGCGGAGAGCTCGACCGACGGCAGTTCACGGGTGATCTTGCCGAGCGTCCGGGCGCCTTTGGACTCGACCAGCAGCGGGATCTCAGACGTGTGGCCGTCGTCGTAGCCCAGGCCGATCAGGCCTGTCACGTCGAACAGCTTGCGATCCAGTTTGCCCGCCCTGATCAGCGGCTCGGCGACCGATGGGATCACCGTGACGCCCTTGGCGCTGACTGATTTGATGAACCGCACCGGCCCGAGCCGGGCGGCCGGCTGGATCTTCGCGTCCCAGGAGCCGTCCTTCCTGGTCACGGTCACCTTGTCGCCGGTGATCAGCGTGACCGTCCTGGGCGCCTCGGCCGGCGCCGGTGTGGGTTGCTGCGCGGCTGCCGGTAAGACGGCCACACCGGTGGCCACCACGGCGAAGACCGCCGCATGGATGAAACCGCGTTTGCGCACAGATCGCCCCTTGTGACGTCGGCTGGTGTTTCCCCTTGCCTCTATGACTCGTTGAGTGGGTCAACCTGTTTATTCGCCGAAGCCGGTAAACGGTTCGCCGTCGAGCTGAGTCTTCAAGAGTGATGGCTGACTACGACGACTTCGCCCGAGCGCAACTACCGCGGTTGCTGCGGTACGCGACGATGCTCACGGGCCAGCGGGAGCAGGCGGCTGATCTGGTGCAGGACGTGCTGGTCAAGGCGTACCGGCACTGGTCCCGGATCAGCGGCACGGATCACCCCGACCGGTACGTGCTGCGGATGGTGACCAACGGCTACCTGTCCTGGCGACATAGCTGGTCCGCACGTGTGATCACGTCGGGTGACCTTCCCGACGAGGCACGGGCGGACGATTTCGCGTCGGACCACGCCGCGCGCGAGGACATGTGGCAGCGCTTGGCGCGGCTGCCCAAGCGCCAGCGGGCTGTGGTGGTGCTGCGGTACTACGAGCAGCTGCCCGATTCCGAGATCGCCGGGCTGCTCGGCTGCGCCCAGGCCACCGTCCGCGCACACGCCCACAAGGCATTGGCCGCACTGCGAAACGGCTTGGCCATCGAGCAGATGGCGGAGGCCAGGGAGACGTGATGAACATCGAGAACCTGATCAAGGACACCTTCACGGCGCGCGAACACGACGCGCCCGACAGCGACGCGGTGTTCGCCGCGGCGCGCCAACGCATCGACAGCAGGCGCTCCGGGCTGAGCCGGCCGTTGGCGGTCGCCGCCGGGGCGACCGTGCTGACCCTCGGCGCGGTCACCGCCGTGGTGCTGAACCGGCCGGATCCCGTGGAGCAGTCCCAGACGATTGCCACCGCCAACGGCTCTCAAGGCAGCCAAACCCCTGCCCCTACCGGCCAGGCCGCGGCGGGTCTGCAGATGCCCTACTCCCTCGGCTGGCTCCCGCCGGGCTCAGTCGCCTACCGGGTGCACCGGATCAACGTCGGGTCCACCGCGGCCAACCCGGCCGCGCCCCTGTACGGCGGCGAGTACATGCTGACCGTCACTGCCGATGGCCAGGTCCTGGAGGTCGACGTCCAGCAGTTCCGGATGATGCCGGTGGACCAGGCGATGTTCAAGTCGGGTCCGGGCACGTCCGTGACGATCAACGGGCAGCGCGGGGTCGAGAGTTCGGTGTCCACCGGGCCAGGTGGGTACGAGCTGTACGTGGCGCACCCCGACGGCGGTTCGATGTACGTGAACGTGTCCGCCGCGCCGGGCAGCAACGCGCCCGCGCAGCAACTCATCGACGCCGGCCGCCGGATCGCGGAGAACATCCAGTTCCCGGGCACGACGACCGTCACCCCGGCGTACGGCCTGCGCGACCTGCCCGACGGGATGCGAATCTGCGCCTTCAGCGTCGACCAGGGCCTGGACGGGGCCCCGGCCGCGCAAGGGACCAAGCCGGGGACCAACACGAGCTACTCGCTGGGCACGTGCACCGTGCACCCGACGGTCTTCGTGAACAGCGCTGTCGTCGGCGAGCCGACCGGCACGCCGGGACAACCCGTGCAGGGCCACGCGACGCGCTACGTCGACGAGAACGGCTACCACCAGTTGTGGGTCCTCGACGCGATTGGGGGAGCCCCGGTCGTCATCGCCGGCCGGATACCGCAGGCCGACCTGTACGACATCGCCAACCGGCTCGTCCTGCCGCACTGACTGCGGCTCGAACAGGGCCCATCCGCGGCGTAGCCGATGCCGTACCGCCCGGAAAGTCATCCCCGCTCGGAGCAGCGATGACTTTTCGGGCGACAGACGCTAGACGGGCGTTGCTCCACGCTCGCGGTCGTCGATGTACCGGACAAGTTGGTCATTGGACACGACGTCTTCGAACCTGAACCGAGCCAAATCCACGTCGACCGACGTGGATTGCCGGAGCTTCGTCCAAACGGCTGCACCCAGATCGAGTGATGTGGCGTCCTCAGCTGGGGCGTATTCCGCGTCGCCGAGTTCGTCCTCGGCGCGAAGGAACGCCGCCCAGGCGTTGTGGGGAGGTTCTGACAGCGCGACAGCAGCTGCATGAGGTCCGAGTGGGACCGCGCGCTCCTTCGCGAGCATCCGCGCAAGTGCCGCAGCGCTCAGCTGCATCGTCCGGGTGGCATCGGCCTTGTCCGGATCCTGCCGATTCTCGGGAGCCTGCAGGTAACTCCTGATGTTGCCGAGGTACACGCAGATCCGCCGGACGCCGTAGCGGATCGCCTTGATCACCTGCCGATCCGGCAGCATTGCGTCGAAGGATTCATGAAGCTCGTGCAAAGCCGGGTCCGACCATCCCCCTTGCACGCGGTAGACAGCCATCGCTGTTCCGGTCGGGACGTGGTAAACGGTGCCGAAGAAGTCGATGGAGGGACCCACCAGGAGCGGATCTCGATCGAGGTCGAAGGCGATGCCCCGGGGCTCCTCAGCGCGCCAACGGCACAGTGGCTCAGCGCCGGCCCCTGGCTGGCCGACCGGGAAGTCGAAGTGCGCGCCGCGGTCGGCGAGGATCTTCAAGGTTCCTTCGCGCGCCATGTCACAGCCCTTGCGGTCGGCCATCAGACCGGAGAGGTGTTCGGCGATCGCCTGCCCTGGGGGGATCGGAGCCCACTCCGGGCTCGTGGCGATCCATTCCGCACTGATGACGATCCGGTCGTCGAAGAGCCGAAGTTCGTAGGTCTTCTGAGGGTGCAAGCTGATGCCCGGCAAGGTCGCGAGGAAGACGGTCCGCTCGTCGGCCCGCCATGCGGTGTACGCAGGCCCGGAGCTCAGGTGCAGCCGATAGGAGATCTCGCGCTTCAGGTCCCGGCTGAGCAGCGCCCGTTGCTCGGCGTCCGCGTGGGGCGACAGTTCCCAGCACCGGGCCACCAGGTGCGAGTTCGTCACGACCTTGAGCTCACGCAGATGGGTTCGCTCGAATCCCGGCATGGAGGTCGGATAGTCCGAGGCAGCCTGCGCGGACGGGACGCGGCCTGGGGTGGGCAGGTCGACGACACCGAACTCGCGAAGTTTCGCCAGGACGAGCTCGGCCGTCGCCTCGTAGCCTTCGAGTTCGAGATAGGCCACGTCGCGGACGGCGTTGGGAATGTCCGTGCCGTCGAGCCGCACCGGCAGGACGTAGTCCGGCTGCGAACGCCGCCTGATTAGTGCGGCCTCGAACTCCACTTTGGTGTAGTCGCCAACGAAGTAGTTGCGGGACAAGAACATCAGGCAGCAGCACGCGTCTTCGCGGTAGATCTGGCTCAGCCGCTCGTTGAGTGCCAGTCCCCAGGTCAGTGTCTTCTCGGTGCGATCGTGGAAAACCCTGATTCCGCGAGCCTTCAGTGCGTACACGACCCCGCTGACGGTTTCCTGATCCGTGCGGGAGTAGGACACCGCGACGTGGAACTTCCGGAATCTCGCCTCTGCCGTCATGATCCAGTCCCGCCGCGAGTCGGTGCGCTACTTGAGCAGTCGTTCGCGCCGTCCCGGTCGTTTCAAGCCCACATGCGGCGAACCGGCGACGATTCCGGCTTTGATCAGGTGACGGGTGCCGCTCGGCCTACAGGTGCAGGGTCAGGCCTTCCGATGCGGCGAGCACCTCACCGTCGAACTCCGCTTCGGCTGCCTCGACGGCGGCTGCACGGTTGTTTCCCGGCCAGAAGTGGGTCAGCATCAGGCGACGTGCGCCAGCCCGTGCGGCCCACTGGCCTGCGGCAACGGATGTCATCAGCAAGCCGGAGGTGTCGCCCGGCCGGTCGGTGGCCTCGACGATGAACAGATCCGCGGCACGACCGAGCTCGGCCAATGCAGGACTGGGACCCGTGTCGCCGGTGTAGGCGAGCACTCGATCCGCGACCAGCCGGACACCCGCGTTCGGTACGAAGTGGGGCAGGTCGAGACCGGTCAACTGGAACGGTCCGACCTCGTAGCTGCCGGGCAGCTCGAAGACGTCGAAAACCTCGCGCAGCTCGACCTCCGGCTCGAGGCCCTGTAGTCGGTCCAGTACGCCCAGGGGGCAGTACAGCGGCAGGCGACCGCGGCGGCCGTAGTGGTAGGCGCGGAACAGCGCGTGCAGATCGGCGCAGTGGTCCGGGTGCTCGTGAGTGATCACCACGGCGTCCACCCTGTCGGGCCACAGCTCCATCAGCCGCGGCAGCGTGCCGTAGCCGAGGTCCAGGACCAGGCGGAACCCGGCGGTCTCCACCGCGAAGCCGCTGCACGCCCGGCCGGGCTCCGGGTAGGCACCGCAGCTGCCGAGAACGGTCACGTCCATCAGGAAGGCCGGGTGGTCGGGGCCAGGATGGCCGTCTCCGCCGCGCGGCTGGTCCGTTCCCAGCCGGACGAGGTCTCCAGGCCGGCGGCCGCGGCGCTGGCGTAGAGGTCGGTCCAGCAGCCGCCCGGCTGGACCATGGTGACCTTGACGCCGAACTCGGCGGGGCACTCGGGTGTACGCACCACAACTGTGTTGATCTCGCGCGTGAGCTCGTCTACGTGTGTCGGGCCAGGCTGACAAATCGCGTTCGCCAATCTATGACCGCTACCTCTCGTGGTCGGTGACCGCTGGAACAGTGTCGAGCGGACGCTCGGCGAGGCGGAGGCGCTCCGGACGAACGCCTCGTTCCACCGCCGTGCAGCGAGGCGGCGAACGCACTGGTGATCGGAAACCCGCCGACGCCGCCCAGCGCGTCGATGATCCCCATGCCGGCCGCATTATTCTGCCACTTCGTCGCGCACCGCCGCGGAATCAGGTGGTAGATCGAGCCATCCACAGCGGCGCTGAACTGTCCCGCCCGCACTCCGGGCACGGTCTCGAAGATCATCCGGGCCGCGTCCGAGGCGGTGACACCCTGTACGTGGCGTCGCGAGAGGGTGTCGTGCAGGCGATTCCGTGGTGCGGTGGGTGTCTGACGAACGCGGCAATGGCGCGGGAGACGGCGACGATGGCCGACCGCGCTGCCGTGCTCGGTCTCGGCTGACCGCTCGCCTGCGGCAAGGGCGCTCGCAAGCAGGTTCCGGGCGAATATCCGAGTTCCCCTGGGGTACTCGATGGTGCATGCAGGAGACCGTTGTGCTCGGTCTGCTCGCCGATCCCGGGCTGGCGACCGACATCGTGGAGGACCTGGCCGAAGATCTGCCGCAGCGGCTGAGCCGTGACGTCGACGGCGACGTCGAATGGCGGGTGGTGCCCGTTTGCGACCAGTTCGCCGCCGATGAGCACGGCTCCGTGCGGCACGTGGTGCAGGCGGTGCGTGACCAGGTCGTGGAGGAGCGCTGCGACCTGTGGGTGTGCCTGACGGACCTGCCCCGCAGAGCCGGCACCGACCCTGTGGTGGCCGACGCCAGCGCCGACGACGGGCTGGCTGTGGCGTCACTTCCAGCACTGGGTAGTTGGGGTCTGCACCGCAGGACGGGTGACGTTGTCAGTGCTGTCGTTGCCGAACTCAGGAACCGTGAAGTCCCTATTGCACGGCTTGCGCGGCGGGTGGACTCACCCACAGATGACATCGGTGTGCGGTTCGTGGCTCCAGGGCTGCGCGGCCGGTTGCGACTGTTCGCGGGCATGGTGAGGGCGAACCGGCCGTGGCGGCTCGCGATGGGGCTGTCCAGCGTGCTCGTCGCCGCGCTGGGAACGGGCGCGTACACGTTGATCAGCCCGACCATGTGGATGCTCGGCACCCACTCGAGCGTGGTCAGGCTGGTGGCGGCGACGCTGTTGTCGATCACGGCCATGGTGGTGTGGCTGATCGTCACCCACAAGCTGTGGGAGCGCCCGTCCGACGCGGTCGGGAAGGAACGGGCGCGGCTGTACAACCTCACCACCGTGGTCACCCTGGTGCTGGGCATCTCCACGCTGTACGTGGCGTTGTTCGTGGTGGTGCTCGCGTCGGCCTTGCTCGTGCTCGAACCGTCCGTGCTGGCAGAGCAGATCGGCCATCCACCGGCCGTTGGCGACCACCTGGGCATGGCGTGGCTCGCCGCGTCGGTCGCGACCGTGGCCGGTGCGCTCGGTGCGCGGCTGGAGAGCGACGAGGCGGTGCGCAACGCCGCGTACGGCCACCGCCAGCAGGAGCGCCGCGAGAAACTCCAGAAGTGACCCTCAGGTCCACAACCTGCTCCGCTCCAGCTCGTCGGACGATCAGGTCAGGGCCACCAGCGCGGCCCTGACCTCGCCTCAGATCAGCAGCGGCGCCAGCCGTTCCACGACGCGGTCCCTGCCGGGTCCGTCGTGCACCAGTACCCGCTACCTGTCACCCACACGGAGAAAATGCGGTTCCCGCCGGACCACCAGGCGTCGTCGGTGTCGTCGGCGTGGCCGTTGCCCGGCATCACCTTCCAGCCGCCGCTGCCCGGCCACGCGTGCCAGATCGTGCGGTTGGTGGAGATCACGAAGCTCTCCAGGCGTGCGGTGCCACCGGGGTTCCAGTTGACGTCCAGGATGTGAGTCCCGCACATGGCCGTGCCCCCGTAGCCGTACCTGCTCACCGAACAGCCGGCTTGAGCGTCCTGGCCGGTGACCTGCTGCCTGGTCGCCGAGGCGGTCGCCGTCGGATCGGCTCCGGCGGACGGGACGGCGGCCAGGCCCAATGTGGCCAGGACGGCTGCGGCGAACAACAGGACTCGGTTTCTCATGGGTCCCCCCTCACTTGTGTCGTGTTCTGGCGAAAGTCTGGTGTTCGAGCGTTGACGAAAGGTTGATTCCGGTCGGCGGTCCTGCTAGACCCTGTGGCGGGGAGACGTTGAGGGGGCCACCGATGTCGGTGGAGTTTCGTGTGCTCGGCGACGTGCAGGCGTGGGTCGACGGCGAGCGGGTGGACATCGGGACCGCGCAGCAGCGGTGCGTGCTCGCGGTGCTGCTGGTGGAGGCCAACCGCCCGGTGTCAGCCGACCAGCTGGTCGACCGGGTGTGGGGTGAGCGCGGCGGGAACAAGCAGACGCTGCGGACCTACGTGTCCCGGCTGCGCAGGGCTTTGGCCGGGGGAGAGGCGGAGATCGGGCACGGCAGCGGCGGCTACGTCCTCGAGGTGGACGAGACGGCGGTCGACTTGCACCGGTTCCGCGGGCTCGTCGCGCAGAAGCAGTGGGAGCAAGCCCTTGGGCTGTGGCGATGCGAGGCGTTCACCGGCCTCGACAGGCCTTGGCTCGTGGAAATGCGGCAACGCCTGGAGGCCGAGCGCGTGGCGGCCGAGCTGGACCACACCGACGTGCGGCTGCGGCGTGGCGAACACGGATCGCTGCTGCCCGAACTGACCGCCCACGCGGCCGAACGGCCACTGGACGAACGGCTGGCGGGCCAGCTGATGCTCGCGCTGTACCGCGCCGGGCGACAGGCCGACGCGCTCGCCCACTTCCGGCGGCTGCGGGAGCTGCTCGCCGAGGAACTCGGCGTCGACCCCGGCATGTCGCTGCGGCTGCTGTACGAGCAGATCCTGCGCACCGACCGCGCCCTGGACCACACACCCGTGCCACGTCAGCTGCAGCCGGTCGCGGACGCTCCGGTGCACGCCCTGCCCCACGACGTCATGGACTTCACCGGCCGCGACGAGGAGCTCGCGCACCTGCTCGACGCCGTCTGCGGCCCTGCCGGCTCCACGATGGTCATCGCCGCGATCGACGGCATGGCCGGTGTCGGCAAGACCGCCCTCGCTGTGCATGCCGCCCACCGCCTCGCCGAACGTTATCCGGACGCACAGCTGTTCATCGACCTGCACGCGCACACAGCCGACCGGCAACCCACAGAGACCGAAACGGCCCTCGGCACGTTGTTGCGTTCGGTGGGGGTAGCGGGCGAGCGCATTCCGGTCGGGCTGGAAGAACGCGCCGCGTTGTGGCGAGCCCAACTCGCGGGGCGCAAGGCCCTGTTGATTCTCGACAACGTTGCCAGCGCTGCCCAGGTCCGCCCACTGCTGCCCGGCGGTCCTGGCTGCCTGGCGCTGATCACCAGCAGACGAAGACTCACCGACCTGGAGTCTGCCCGCACGCTGTCGTTGGACGTGCTGCCCCACCGCCAGGCGATGGCCCTGTTCACCAAGGTCCTCGGAGACCAGCGGCAGGTGCCGGAGGCCGTCGGAGAAGTGGTCGGCCTGTGCGGACATCTCCCGCTGGCGATCAGGATCGCGGCGGCGCGGTTGCGTTCCCGTCCGGTGTGGACGGTTGGGCACCTGGTCCAACGCCTGACGACCGGACGGCAGCGACTGAGCGAGCTGGTGACCGGCGACCGCAGTGTGGCCTCCGCGCTACAGCTGTCCTACCGCCAGCTCACCGAGACCCAACAACGACTTTTTCGGCTGCTGGGCCTGCATCCCGGTGCCGACTTCGACGTGTACCCGGCCGCCGCCCTCATCGCTGCCGGCGTGGAAGAGACGGAAAGTTTGCTGGAGGAACTGGTCGACCTGCATCTCCTGCACCAGCAACAGCCTGGCCGGTATCGGATGCATGACCTGTTGCGCACGTTCGCCGCCGAGCTTGCCGTTGACACCGACAGCGCCGCCTGCAGACACGAGTCTCTTACCCGCCTGTACGACAGCTATCTCTCCACTGCCGCCCAGGCAATGGACATCGTCGCGCCCAGGGACGAACACGTGAGTGTTCCCGCGAACCTCCCCGATCCGTTCCTGCCGGGCTACCCGGAAGCCATGGCATGGCTGGAGCGCGAACGCGAAAACCTCATGGCGACGGCCACTTCCACCGCGGGCACCCACTCCAGTGAGCTGTCCACGACTTTGTTGCGCTACCTCGACCTGCGCGGCTACCACGACGACGCGCTTGCATTGCACAGCCATGCCAACGCCACCGCTCGTAGTAGCGGTGACGTCGAATCGGAATGTCAGGCGCTGGGCAACCTGGGCACGACCTACGAGAGACTGGGTCGCTACGCCGAAGCCGAAGCGCACCACGGAAGGGCACTGGAACTGGCGAGGTCCATCGACGACCTCCCGTTGGAAGGACGCACGCACAACAACCTCGGCAACGTGTACCTGGCCGTGGCGGATCACCAGAAAGCGCTCGTGCACTACCGGCAAGCGCTCGACATCGCTGTGCGGACCGCGAACCGCATCGGCCAGTGCCGCTCGGCCAACAACCTCGGCATCGTCCACGAACGGCTGGGCCGGTACGACGAGGCGGTCGTCCAGCACAGAAAGGCCTTGACCGTCGCCGAACAGATCGACGACGTGGCCGGTCGCGGATATGCGTTGCACAGCCTGGGGTTCGGCTACCGCCGGCTCGGTCGTGCGGAAGAAGCGCTCGATCACTTCCAGCAAGCTGTCGTGATCGCCGCGGACACGGCCAACCGGAGCCTGGAGGGATACACGACGCTCGGCCTGGGGCTGCTCCTGGCCGATCTGGGCCGGTTCGCGGAGTCCGCAGCCAACCTGCACAACGCGCTCTCCGTAGGACTCGACACCGGAAACCGAGGCCTGCAAACCGAAGCACTCAACGGCCTCGGCGAACTGGGCCGGCTCGCCGACGAACCGCTTCGCGCACTCGACCACCACCGGGAAGCGCTGGCAATGGCCGAGGACACCGGTGATCGATATCAGCAGGCCTGCGCTCACGACGGCCTGGCACACGCGCATCGCGCCCTGGACCAGAAGGCCGAGGCCCGGCGGCACTGGCACAACGCACTGACCCTTTACGCCGGGACCGGCGTTCCGGAAGTCGATGCCGTCCGCCGCCAACTGTCCACTGTAGAGGATAGTCAGACAGGAGCTGGTCTGTGAAACTGTTGTCCGCCTTGGTGGCCATGGTGCTGCTCGCCACGATCCCCGCTGCCCCTGCACAAGCCGCCATCCAGGGAACCACACCGGGCACTCAGATCTACTACGTGGGCTCTGTGCAGGAAGCTGCCGGCACAGAACCGTCACGGCACCTCTGCGGAAGTGTGGTCATCGAGGAAACCTGGGTCCTCACCGCGAAGCAGTGCGTGCAAGGCAGAACATCCGAGTCGATCAACGTTCGAATCGGGTCCAGGTACCACGCGAGCCGCGGTGAACTCGTGTCCGCTGTCCGCATCCTTCCGCATCCCACCAGCGACGTGGCGCTCGTCGAGCTGAGCAAGCATGTCGGCGTCGTTCCGATGCACGTCGCCGAACAGCCGCTGCAAGAGGGTGAGAAGGGCAAGGTGCTGGGTTGGGGCCAGAACTGCCCGACCGCAGGGTGCGGTGGCCCGAGCACAGAACTACAACAGGTGAAGGCCCTCATCGAGCCGCGGTCGGCGTGCGGCGGTGAGGGGGACCGACTCTGCGCGACCTACGCGAACGGCGGCGGTCCCTGCTTCGGTGACGAGGGCGGCCCGCTGGTCACCGAGGACGGCTTCTCGTTGATCGGACTCGTTCCCAGCCGGGTTGCCGGCGCGCAGGACTGCGCCCAGGACCGGCCACCCCTGATCGACTTGACTGTGCTGCGCCACTGGATCAACCAGCACGCCAGCTGACTCAATGCTTGCGCGGGCGTCGCGTGTGCGGCAGGTAGCGGGCTGTTCCGGCATTCGGAAGGTGGTTCGGCGCCCGTGATGCGGCCCAGGGGAGTGGAGCCGTTCTAATCCTGGCCTCAGGTTGATCGGAGAGGATGAGCGGCAAAAGCATCGACTGGAGGGGGCGGGCCGGCGTGCGGATCATGATCGCGGATGACGAGGCGGCCATCCGCGAGTCGCTGGAGCGGGTGCTCCAGGTCGAGGGTTACGACACCAGCACCGTCGCCAACGGTCTCGCCGTGCTCGACGGGGTCGGTGGCGACGCGCCGGATCTGCTGATCCTCGACGTGATGATGCCGCGCCTCGGCGGGTTGGAGACTTGCCGGCGGTTGCGGGCGGCGGGCCGGGATCTGCCGGTGCTGATGCTGACCGCCCGGGATCAGGTCTTCGACCGGGTCGCGGGGCTGGACGCGGGCGCCGACGACTATCTGCCCAAGCCGTTCGCCACCGAGGAGTTGCTGGCCAGGGTCCGGGCTCTGCTGCGCCGCCGCGCGCCGGGCGGCGACGAGTCGCAGATCCTGACGTTCGCCGACGTCCGGGTCGATCCCGACAGGTTCGAGGCGTGGCGGGGCGGGCGGCCGCTCCACCTGACCCGTACCGAGTTCTCCCTGCTGGAGGTCCTCGTGTGCAACGCGACCCGTGTGTTGACCCGAGGCGCGCTGTTCGAGGCGATCTGGGGATTCGACATGAGCGTCACCTCCAACAACCTCCAGGTGTACGTGAGCTACCTGCGCCGCAAGATGGAGGCCGAGGGCGAGCCGCGATTGATCTACACGCTGCGCGGCTTGGGGTACACGTTGCGGGAGACTCCTCCGTGAGCAGGTCAGCCGGCCGGCTGACCCGTTGGTGGCGCCGGCGGTCTCTGCGGACCAGGCTGACGGTGATCGCGGCGACGGCCATCGCGGTCAGTGTGTTCGTGACCTTCCAGGTGGCCAGCGAGCTGCTGGCCTGGGAGCTGCGGGACACCGCGGAGGATCAGCTGCGTGCCGACTCCCGCGTCCTGGCGACGAGCGCGGAGCGCGCCGGTCTGGCGCAGGTCGAGCTACCGCCGTATCCCGGATCCGGTCGGCTGGTGCGGGTCATCCTGCCCGACGGCTCGATCCGGACGCCCGAGGGCCAACCCGCGCTGCCCCCGGTCAGCGAGCACGCCGGGCGGGTGGCGCAGGGCGCGTCGGCCGACCTGATGGAGTCGGGCGACAGCGACGACGACGGCTACCTCGTGTACACGCTGCGGGCGGGCGACGGCGCGGTCCAGGTGGCCCGCGTCGCCGACGACAGCCCGATCAACCGGTTCGGGTTGGGCATGCTGCTGATCGGGCTGTTCTGCGTGGTCAGCGGCGCCCTTGTCGGGCGGGCCGTGGCGCGGACCGGGCTGGCACCGATCGACCGGCTGACCGCCGCCGCGGTCCGTGTCGCGCACACCCGGGATCTAGACGCCGACATCCCGGATGAGGGCGGCGGGGAGATCCGGCGGCTGATCCAGTCGATCAACGACATGCTCGCCGCGCTCAGGGACTCCCGGCGGGCCCAGCGGCTGCTCGCCGAGGACGCCGCCCACGAGCTCAAGACCCCGCTCACCAGCCTGCGCCTCAACATCGAACTGCTGGTCCGGCTCGATCGGCGCGGCACCCTGGACAGCGCACTGCCGGCGGAGAGCCGGACCCGGCTGCTCAACGATCTCGGCGCCCAGATGGCCGAGTTGAGCACCCTTGCCGCCGAGCTGACCGACCTGGCGCGCGGTGACGTCAGCGACGAGAGCGCCGAACTGCTCGACCTCGCCGACGTGGTGGTGGCCGCCGCGGCCCGTGCTCGTTCCCGCGTGCCCGACATCGAGGTCGCGCTCGACGTGACGTCCGTGTGGGTGAGCGGGCGTCCCGCTGCGCTCCAGCGGGCGGTGCTCAACCTCATCGACAATGCCGGCAAGTGGTCTCCCGCGGACCAGCCGGTCCAGGTCCGGCTCCGTGCCGAGGGCGCGTCGGCGGTGCTCGAGGTCGACGACGCCGGGCCGGGCATCGACGCCGCGGACGTACCGCGGGTGTTCGACCGGTTCTACCGTGCGGACAGCGCACGGGCGTTGCCGGGATCCGGTCTGGGGCTGTCGATCGTGCAGCGGGTCGTCGACACCCACGGCGGCCGGGCCACCGTCGCCCGCTCCTCACGCGGTGGCGCGCTGCTCCGGGTCGACCTTCCGGCTGCGGCCCCGCCCGCCCCGATCGCGCGGCTCACCGTCGGGGAGGACACCGCGGTGCGCTGACCCCAGCCCCGGCCAGTTGCGACGGGCCTTGATTCTCGTGCGGGTGCCGAAACGGCGCTCCGGAGAGAAGTACCGTGGTACCACCTCCCTCCCGAGGATGACGACCGCAGTACGACGAAACGGGACGGAATCGGGCCTAGCGTTGGGCTATGACGAAACCTCATAGTCCACTGTGGAGGCTCGCGGCGGCCACCACGGCGCTGGCGACGGCGTTCGCTGTCGTCGCCTGCGGGTCTGGCGCCGACAACAGTGCGGCGCCCGCCGCGACCGGCTCGCACCACGCGCACGCGGGCCAGTCATCGGCTCCGCCGCAGCCGCTGCGCGCCGGCGAGCGGTTCCTCGACCTGAAGATGGCCGAGGCCTACACGCCCGCGCCGCCGGAGGGCGGCGGCACGGACGAATACCGGTGCCAGGTGATCGATCCGGGCCTGACCAAGGCGGCGTTCGTGACCGGAACCCAGGTCATGCCGGAGAACGCCACCATCGCGCACCACGCCATCGTGTACGCGGTGCCGCCGGCCGGCGCTGCCCTCGTGCGCGCACAGGACGCGAAGATCCCCGGCCTCGGCTGGCAGTGTTTCGGCGGGACCGGCGTGGTCGGCGCCGACGTGGAGAGCGAGGACGAGAGCGCCCACCCCGGCGCGACGTGGGTGGACACCTGGGCGCCGGGCGCCACGGAGACGCTGTTCACCCAGGACGTCGGCTTCAAGCTGGAGCCGGGCAGCCTGATCATCCTCCAGATGCACTACAACCTGTTGACGACCGACGGCAAGCCAGCCGGGTCGGACCGCTCCGCGGTGCGGCTGCGGCTGACCGACGGCACGCCGCAGACACGGGAACTCGACACGTTCCCGCTCGACGCGCCGACCGAGCTGCCATGCACCGCCGACGAGTCGGGTCCGCTCTGTGACCGGGCGGCCTCGATCGCGGACGTGACGAAGCGGTTCGGGCCGGAGGTCGGCGGCACCGCGGACGAGCAGCTGGAGGAGTGCGGCCAGAGCGCGCCGAAGCCCGGTGACACCCAGACCTGCGACCAGGAGGTGCCGGCGCCGATGACGCTGTTCGCCGGTTTCGGGCACATGCACCTGCTCGGGCGGGCCATCAAGGTCGAACTCAACCCTGGCAAGCCGAACGCCAAGGTCGTGCTGGACGTGCCGCAGTTCGACTTCGACAACCAGCGGCTGGTGAAGCTGCCGGAGCCGGTGGAGATCGGTCCGGGGGACACGCTGCGGGTGACGTGCACGCACGACGCGGGGCTGCGCAAACTGCTGCCGCAGCTGAGCAAGCTGCCGCCGCGCTACGTGGTGTGGGGCGACGGCACCAGCGACGAGATGTGCACGGGCATCATGACGGTCTCCCCCCGCAAGTCCTGACGAAGCGTCGAACGTGTGTGAGCTCACTGAGGTCAAGACGCCGAAAAACACCACTGTTCGCGCTCAGGAGGCATCGTCTTGCCAGATCCAACACGCCGCACGGTTGTCTGCGGCCTGCTAGCCGGTCTGGTCGCACCGGTTTCCCTGGCCGCCTGCTCGTCCGGGACGCCCGCCGCCAACCCGCCCGCCGGAGAATCCTCCGGCTCCGGTGGCAGGCCGTTGGCCAAGCTGGCCGACGTCCCGGTCGGCAGCGGCGCGATCGTGGACGGACCGTCAGGCAAAGTCCTGATCGTCCGGCCATCGGAGAACGAGGTCAAAGGGCTCAACCCGGTCTGCCCGCACGCGGGCGTCATCGTTTCCCCACCGGCGGGCGGCACTATCACATGCCCCGGCCACGGCAGCGTCTTCGACGCCGCGACCGGCGACAGGAAGAAAGGGCCGGCGACCACCGGCCTGACCCCGATCCCGGTGAAGATCAGCGGCGACTCGGTCGTGACCGCCTAGAAAGGTGTCGGCGGCCCGCCGGAACTCGGCGGGCCGTTCGCCCCAGGGATAGTGGCGGCGGCACTGGTCGATCAGCACGGCATCACCGTTCGGGAAAACCAACTCACGCTAAATCGGCAGGGCGAGCCTCAGGTCGTAGGCGAGGATGACGGCCTGGATCCGGTTCCGTGCGCCGATCTTGGCGAGGACCCGCCCGACGTGGGTCTTCACCGTCGACTCCGACAGCGTGAACCGTTGCGCGATCTCGCCGTTGGTGAGGCCCTGGCCGATGGCGACGAGGATCTCGCGCTCGCGGCCGGTCAGGGAGTCCAGCCGGGGATCCTTTCGCACGGGCCCGCAGAGGTCATCGCCGAGCCGGTCGGCGAACGCGTCGAGCAGCCGCCGAGTCAGCGCCGGCGCGATCACCGCGTCCCCGGCGGCGACGGCCCGGATGCCGGCGAGCAGCTCCTCCGGGCGGATGTCCTTCAGGAGGAAACCACTCGCTCCGGCCCGCAGCGCGGCGAGCGCGTACCGGTCCACGTCGAACGTCGTCAGCATTAGGATCCGCGAACGCCCACCGGCGGCGACGATGCGCCGGGTGGCCTCGATCCCGTCGACGCCCGGCATGAGGACGTCCATCAGCACCACGTCGGGACGCATCCTGGTGGTCCACCGAACGGCCTCGGCGCCGTTCTCGGCCTCGCCGACGATCTCGGTGTCGGAGGTGCTCTCCAGCAGCATGCGAAACCCGAAGCGCTGCAGCGGCTGGGAGTCCGCCACGAGCACAGAGATCATGAATGGCTGCCTTTCAGGGTCGCGTAGACGGTCCAGCCGCCGTCCGATGCGGGGCCGAGACCCGCCTCGCCCGGCGATGCCTACTTCATACCGAGCGAACCTGAGACGACTGTTAAAACGGCGCTCAGGCCGGCGGCTTAACCTGCATGGACGCAGTTTTCGGCACGCACAACGTTCTCGCCACCATCGGTCACCCGGGCCAACCGCAACCTGCTCATGGTCCTGGAGGACACTGCGTTCGGCTCCTCGGCACCCACGAATCGCGGAAATCGCGCGGAGAGGTCGTCAGCGTCGAGGCGCCCGTGGTGGGCAGGTCTAGCCAAAGGAATCCCGGAAGTGCCCACGAAGGAATCTGACGACGCCAAGGTGAGACTGGGAAGTCGCTTCCACAGGCTTTTCGGCGCCACGCTGGTGTCGTCCATCGGCACCGGAATGCACGCCGCCGCGTTGCCGTTGCTGGCCCTGCAGGCCACCAGCAGTCCGCTGGCGTTGAGCGCCGTTGTCATGGCTGCCGAGATTCCCTGGGTGCTGCTCTCGCTGCACGCCGGCGTCGTGGTGGACCGGCTGGACCGCCGGCGGGTGATGGTGTGGGCCGACCTCGCCCGGTTCGCCGTCCTGGTCGGTCTCGCGGCGCTGATCCTGACCGCGCAGGTGAACCTGGTGTGGCTGGTGGTCGCGGCGTTCCTGCTGGGGGTCGGCCAGGTCTTCTTCGACATCGCCGCCCAGTCGGCCATCCCGGACTTCGTGTCGCGGGACCCGCGGAACCTGGCCACGGCGAACGGGCGGATCGTCGCCGCGGAGAGCAACGGCGAGGACTTCGTGGGGCCCCCGGTCGGTTCCGCTCTGTTCGGCGTGTGGAACTTCCTGCCGTTCGCCGGCAACGCCCTTTCGTTCGCCGCGAGCGGCCTGCTGATCCTCTCGATCAAGACGGACGCCAAGCCGGAGAAGATGTCCGACGTGCCGCGCAAGACCGTGCGGAGCGAGATCGTCGAGGGCATCCGGTGGTTGTTCGGGAACCGGACCCTGCGGGCGCTGGCCACGGTCTCCTGCCTCGGCAACGTGGCCGCCACCGCCCAGTTCGCGATGCTGGCGCTGCTGGCCAAGGAAGTTCTCGGACTTCCGGACTTCGGTTTCGGCCTGCTGCTGACGGCCACCGCGGTCGGTGCGACGGCCGGGGGACTGACCGCCGCGGCCGTCAGCAGGCGGTTCGGTCCCGGCACGGTGATGCTCGTGGGCAAGACCGGCGTGGGCGCGGCCATCCTGGTCCTGGGACTCGTCTCGAATTCGTGGGTGGCGGCCGCGATGATGATGGTGACCGGTGCGTTGATGACCGCGGAGAAAGTCGTTGTGAGCACCCTGCGTCAGCAGATAGTGCCCGATGAACTCCTGGGGAGAGTTCTTTCTTCGAGCAGGCTGGTGGTGATGATCGGAGGCCCGATCGGAGCGGCACTCGGCGGGGTTCTCGCGACCGTTTTCGCCGTCCAGGTCTCGTACGTCGCTGCCGGTGTTTTCCTGATCCTGGTGGCATTGGCCTTCTATCCCGTGCTGAACAACCGCGCCCTGGCGAGCGCCACGGAACAATCAGCCGGATGAGCATGAGGATTTCGCGTCCGCACGTGTGTGGGGTGCCTGAAGTCAGCGGTCCTGTCACGGTGTACTACAACAGCGAATACGGCGGTTCCAAGCAGACCATCGCGGCAGGCGGCAAGGTCAACCTGAACGCAAGCCTCAAGAACGAGAACGCCTCCCACCGACTCAACGACAACGGGGGCGGCGGCGGTGGCGGCGTCACCTACGCGGCACCGCCGAACAACCCGCACCCATCGGCGACCACGTGTCTGTTCAGAACCCCCACGGCGACTGATCGACACGGCACGCTGACTGGGCCTGGTTTGTCTGCCAGGCCGCGTGATCGGACCGGGGTGGGCGGCCAAGCTTCGGTAGCTTCGCCGCCCACCCGATGCGTCGTTGGAGGCAGCCTCGACGTGGACGCTGAGTTCAGGTCCTTAATGGACAGTTGGTCGAGGTGTCTGCGCAGGAGTTGATCTCGGTCGGGGAATCGCCAGGCGATTACAGCGGTTCAGGCGCACCTTCGAGCACGGCGAGGTCGCGCACCGCGTAACGGTGGTGCTCGGCTTCTTCCTTCAGCACCACCTTGAGGCAGCGGCGCACGACGTACTCCTGGTCGGGATACATGTCCGCGGGCTTGCGGCCGCAAGCCCGGTCGAGCTCGGCCGCAGTGAGTCCGTCGACGACACGCCGCATCGCCGCCATGCGGGCGAGCCGGGGCGCGAGCACCTCGTCGAGCGTCGGGACGGCTTCAAGGGTGAGGCCGAGCCCCGCCGCAGCGTCAGGTGGCGTTCCCCCTGCGGGCAAGCCCAACGGGTGATAGGGCGCCTCCTCCTCGAGCACAGCATTGCCGAGCCAGGCATCGCTGGCGAACAGCAGATGCCGTTGTGTCTCGACCAACGACCACTCGCCGTCGACCCGCTCGTGCAGTTTGGCCTCGGGCAACAGCCTCGCGCGGTCGAGCGTCGCGCCCCACGCGGTCTCGATGACGTCCCAAGCGGCCCGGTAGTCCTCGGGAGACGCCGCATCCCGTGCCAGCACCCGCGCGGGGTGCAGGCGGTCGAGCTCAGCCTCGACGTAGGCGGTCACGTCGACGTCGTTGACGACGAGACGTTCGAAGAAGCCACCCAGGTAGACGTTGCTGCCGTAGCAGTCGACGATCTTCAGACTGTCCACCTCGCAATCGCGGATCTCGAGGCCCGCGAGATTGCACAGGTGGATACGAGCACCGCGGAATTGGTCGCTCTGAACGTATTCGGAAACCATCGGTGCAGTCTCGCTCACCCGTCTCGTCCGTGTCACGTTCGGCACCGGCCCTGAGCGTCGTCTCGATGCGCACCGCCGGACGGCGCATCGAGACGACGTCCTGAACCACATCTCCTCGGCGCACAGCGAGAACATCAACTCCCGTGTCCGGCAGCCGCTGCGGCCGAGTGTGGGGGTGTCAGCCCTTCTGCAGGTAGGCGTCGATGATCCGACCGTTCCTCGGAGGGGAGCTGAAGGTGTCCTTGTTGCCCTCCGGGCAGGCCCTGTTGCTCGTCCACGTGCTGCCGTCGGGGTAGTTGGCCGTCACCCACCCGCACATGCCGTCGGACCTGGTGTCCTTCACCCAGCCTTCGATCCAGATCTGGGTGCTGTTGCAGCGAACCGTCCAGCTGGCCTTCGCGCCGCCGAGGTCCGGGTTCTTGACGGCTCCGCACGAAGCCAAGATCGATACCGGGTCGCCGGCATCCGATGCAACGCTCGCCAACGCGGGTGTCGTACCGATCGCCATGACGGCCAACGAGGCCGCCAGCCACAAGTTCTTTGACGCGGGGTACACGTGGATCGCCTCCGATGCGTTCGCCGTGACAACCGCTTCCGGATGTCGGCTACCGGCGTGGACTCACGATGTGCCGCCGTTTCAGTGAAACTCCCGCGCTTTTCAACAATTCGCAGGTCGAGACTGGCTTTGTCGTGCTGATGGACAGGTGTGGATGGGAGGGCTTCTTGAGCGGTGTCCACATCCTCGGCACCACCACCAACCCTCGAACCGCCGAAGACGGGCAGCGGCCGACGAACGTGCATCTCCGCGCCGGCCGGAGTCCGATCTCCTCCGCCACGACGACGTTGAAGACCGCGTTGCGAAGGAGGGGTTCAGGAATCTGCGCTGGATGCCGAAGCTGGGGTGGCGTGAACCGGTGCAGGACCGGGCCCGTCCGCGTGGAGCACGGACACCGACGTTGTCGCGGAGTACCTGGTGGCTGCCCAGGAGATCAGCACTGACCCGATCGACATGCCGCCACCGAAGCCGCACAGGAGTACGAGGTCGTTCTGCGCGAGCAATCTCTTGCGGTGCACCAGGTCCAACGTGATGGGGATGGACGCGGCACCGGTGTTGCCGTACTGCTCGAGCGCGAAGTGACACGTGGCGTCGTGCAGCCCCAGTGAGGGCCACACGTCGTCGAGCATCGCACCATTGGCCTGGTGCGGTACGAAATGGCGGACGTTCTGCGGTGCCACCGAGTTCTCGCGCAGCAGCGCTTTCACCTCTTGGCTGAGGCTGCTCTCCACGAAGGTGCGCACCGCACGACCTTTCATCGTGAAGAAGTGCTGATGGTTGGTCACGGTGGCTGCCGACGCCGGCATTCTGCTTCCTCCGGCGGGAACGCCGATCAGGTCGTGCTGGTCTCCTCGCGTGGTGAGGCGGGTGCCCAGCACCCCGCGCCCCACGTCCACCCTGCCGATCAGCACGGCGCCCGCGCCATCGCCGAACAAGATGGCCGTGCTTCGATCCGAGTGGTCGAGGATGCGCGAGTAGATGTCGGCACCGATGACGAGTGCGTACCCTTGCGGCTGGTCGTGCAGCAGTCCTTTGGCGACGGACAGGGCGAAGACGAAGCCGCTGCAGACGGCGTTCACGTCGAACGCCGCCGCGTTGGAGGCACCGAGCAGGTGCTGGACGATGCTGGCCGTCGCGGGTTGCGGGTGGTCCGGCGTGGAGGTCGCCACCACGATGTAGGACACCTGGTCTGGCGTGACGCGCGCCTGGGCCAGTGCGGCTTTCGCGGCTGCGGCCGCCAGATCCGACGTTGCTTCATGGGGTGCCGCGCGCCGCCGGGACCGGATCCCGGTCTTGCGCATGATCCATTCGTCGGTGACACCGGCGGCCGCGCCGACTTCGGTGTTGCCGACCGAGCGGGCGGGCAGGTAGCTCCCTGTCGCGATGACGCCGATGGGATGACGCATGGTGCTCAACGCCTCTCTCAGAACGTTCGGGAGTCGCGCTCGCGGGTCAGTTGCGTTCGTAGAGGCGCTTGTGCCCGGAGAGACCCGCGAAGCGGAACGGGCCGGTGGTCTGCCGCGGCGTGAGGTGGTGTCCGCCGTCCTGAGGCAGCGACAGCTCGTGCAGTTCGCGGTAGGTGTCGTAGTCGATCGGCTGCCGCCGGTCGACGATCCGGCGGTGGTCATCCGTGCGCAGGCGCTCCAGGTACCCGGGAACGACGATGCCGCCGAAGAACTCGGCGACGCAGCCGGAGCCGTAGCTGGCGAAACCGATCGGCTGGTCGGTGAGGTCGCCCGCGTGGTCGAGCAGCGAGGCGAGCGCCACGTACATCGATGCCGTGTACGAATTGCTGACGACCTTGTTGTACGCGGTCGTCAGCCGGAGCATCGCCGACATCTGGTCCTCGTCGAGGTCGTGGCCCACAGTGGACGTGAAGTTGAGCAACCAGGAGACCCGCGTGCTCTCCCTGGCACAGGCGGGCTGCACCAACAAGCAGATCGCCGCGAAGCTGTGCCTGACCGTCCGCGGTGTCGAGTTCCACCTTTCGTCCTGCTACCGGAAACTCGGCGTGCCGGGGCGACGCGCACTGGCGGCGGTGCGCATCGCGACCTGAAGCCGCCTGGATCGAGCAGGATCAGCAGATGATCTTCAGATCGCCCCAGTCGGCGTGGTCGTAGGAAATGCCGTTGCCGCCGTCGAGCACGACCAGGCGCACGACCGTCGCGCCGGACACGTCGGCTTCCAGCGCCTTCGCGTCGTCGACACCGGAGACCGGGCCGCTGTCGTAGGCCTTTTTGCCGTCGGCCCAGACTTGGAAGCTCACCAGACTCAGTGGGTTGACCTTCCGGTCGTCGATGCCGATGGTGGCGGTCAGCTTCGAGCAGTTGCCACCGGTGTAGTACTCGATGTGCGCGGGGGCGTGCGTGCCGAGGCCCTTGGGGAAGACCCGGCCGCGGATGGTGATCGGGCCGCCATCACCGGCCTCGGTCTCGCCGTTGGTCGTGTCGATCTCGACCGGGCCGTAGCCGTTGGCCGCTCGCAGCCACTTGAGGTCGCTGACGAAGAGATCGCCCTTGGGGGCTGCGCCGGCGACCATGGCCTCGACGGTGTGCGTACCGCTCACCGGGTTGCTGCTGTGCGGTGCGTGGTAGGTGAGAGTGGCCTTGACGGGGAACCTGCCCGCCTGAGCATTCGGGGGAACGGTGACCTGCCAGGTGGTCTTGAACGTCTGCCCGCCGGCCAGGGAGGTCTTGAAGCTCGCGGAGGTGGCCTTCGCGGTCCAGCCCTGGGGGACCTGCAGGCTGGCCAGGACACGGCTGATCGGCAGCCGGCCGTTGTTGCGCACCGTCGTGGTGTAGGAGGTGGGCTTGCCGGGCTGCACGATCGGCAGCGCGCCGGGGTAGAGGATCTCGCCGTCCGCGGCCGTGGTGACGGCGGGCGGGTAGTTGTACCAGTCCTGCGCGGCGCTGATGCGGTACATCGCCGAGCCGTGCGGAGGCAGGCCGGCGCCGATCGAACCGGCGGTGTGCGTGGTGGTCTTGGCCCACAGGTCGCGGACTTTGTAACCGCTCGCCTTCGCCAGGCCCAGCTCCGCCGCGGTGACGGAGATAGTCGCGTTGTTGTCGTTCTCGTTGAACAGCAGGACGGCCTTGTCGCCGTTGGAGAGCGGCTTGACCAGGACGTAGGTGCCGTCCTGGTTGCGCACGACCCTGCCCTGCACGCCGAGCTTGTCCTGGTCGACGGCGATGACCTCCCGGTTCTCCAGGATCTCGAACGTCTCCGGAGTGGCCTTGCGCAGGTCGGCGCCGATCAGCAGTGGCGCTGCCATGATCGCCCAGAGGCTGAAGTGGCTGCGGTACTCCACATCGGTCATGCCGCCGTTGCCGACCTCCAGCATGTCCGGGTCGTTCCAGTGGCCGGGGCCCGCGTAGTCGGCGAGTTCCATGTTGCGCTTGGCGATCGACACCATGGAGTTCCAGTTGTCGCTGATGTCGCCGGTGGTGCGCCACAGGTGGCCGACGTCCTTCGCCCACTCCCACGGCTTGTTCTCGCCCCACTCGCAGATCGAGAACACGATCTTGCGGCCGGTGGCGTGGAGGGCGTCACGCATCTTGGTGTAGCGGAGCTTCGCGTCAACACCTTGGTTGTGGCAGTTGTCGTACTTCAGGTAGTCGACCCCCCAGGATGCGAACAGCCTTGCGTCCTGCTCCTCGTGGCCAAGCCCACCGGGGAAGCCCGCGCTGTCACACGTGGCCGTGCCCGCGCTGGTGTAGATGCCGAACTTCAACCCTTTCGCGTGGATGTAGTCCGCGACGGCCTTGATGCCGTTGGGGAAGCGGACGGGATCGGGGACGAGGTTGCCATCCGCGCCGCGTTCGGGCAGTGCCCAGCAGTCGTCGATGTTGACGTACTCGTAGCCGGCGTCCTTCAAACCCTTGGTCACGAAGATGTCGGCGATGCCCTTGACCATCTCTTCGTTGAAGTCGCCGCGGCAGTGCGTGGAGTTCCAGTTGTTGAAGCCCATCGGCGGCGTCAGCGCAAGACCGTCGTCGATCTGTGCGGCCGGGGGCTGGATCTGTTCAGGTGCGGCGGTCGCCTGTGGGGCGACCAGCGTTCCCGCGGCGATGAGGACTGCGAAAGCGGCTGTGTGCCATTTGATCCCGCGTAGTACCACGTGCCTGCTCCTAATCCCGGGAAATGGTCAGGGCGGCGCTCTGTCCAGAGCGGACAGAGCGCCTTTCACCCTCCGAGCTGCTCAGTCGGCGGCGTTCATGAGATCCACCGCGCTGTGCTGACGAGCGGCGTCGCTGCGCTGAAACGGGCCGGCCCACGGCTGGTCGTACGAGTCGGCGCTGGAGCGGTCCCGTGCATGGGCGGTGTCGGCCTGACGGCGCAGATAGGTGGTGTAGGGGCGGTCTGCCAGTGCTCTGTTCAGTGTGGACAGACCGCGGACGTAGATTCCCTTGAAGGACGGGACATCTCCGCCGCCGCCGTTGTCGAACAGGATGCCGCCGGGGTTGAGGAAGCCGCTGCTGGTCGAGGCATCGGCGAGGGTGCGTGCCTTGGTGAGCAGGCTCGTGTCTCCGGTGGCCCGGTACAGCTCCGTCAGCGCGGCGAGGGGAACGCCCTGGTTGTAGCTCCACGGTGTCAGGTTGTTGTTGGCGCAGGTTGTTGTGGTCAGGCCGTCGTTGACCAGGTTGGCGTTGTTGATCATTTTGCTGTTGGCGAACCACGTCCAGCCGGTCCTGGCGCGGTGCAGGTAGCCGGTGTCGCCGGGGATCCTGTTGTGCAGTGCGGCATTGAGCTGGACGTACAGCGAGTTGGTGATCGCGTTCTTGTAGTTTTTGCTCGCGCTCCACCACACTCCGCCGCCACACACCGAGTCCCAGTACCGGTGGATGTGGTCCGCGCCGATCCGGGCGGTGTTCAGGTACCTGTTGTCGCCGGTCAGGTCGTAGGCGGCCAGCCATGCGAGGCCCCACCAGGCGATGTCGTCGTTGTAGTCGTTGATGAAATTTCCCTGCCAGGCAGGGAGGTTGAGGTCGTAGGTACGGGCGATGGCGTAGCGGTAGCTGTTCATCCCGGTCACCCGGATGTTGTCGATGACCGCGGTGAGCGCGTTGGCGGAGTTCCACCAGCTGGTCGTGTCGAACAGGCCGTTGCCGAGGTTGTAACGCTCCATCAACGCCGTCGCGGCGGCCGTACGGCGTTCACCGGCGTTCCACGTCGTGCGATACCAGCTCGTGCACGCGATCGTGGTCGACCCGGCCGGCCGCCCGCAGGCTCGCAGCAGGCCGACCCCGAGATTGGCCCAGTCGTCCACGTTGAACATCATCGTGCGCCAGTCGCCGAAGCCCGGCGGGGCCGACGTGTTGCCGAGCCGGGAACCGGATCCCCAGCTGACGCCGGCGTCGAAGGACCGGTCCAGCCACACCTCGTCCCCCTGCCCGGTAGCGGAGATCGCCGCCCAGCCCATCGCGTCCGCGTCGTCGAAGTGCAGGGAGATCCGGCGACTGCCGACCGTGACGGTCTGGGCCGGCCGGTCCGCGGGCGCGAGGGCAGGGTCACGGACGTCGCAGTACTTGTTGCAGATGACGGCTGCCGCGGCTGGCGGCGAGTCTCCTGTCGATGGCGGGCCACCGGTCTGCGCCGGTGCGCTGGTGCCGGGCTGGTAGACGGATCGCCTCGAACCGGGTGGCAGGGCGGGGTCGCGGTTGTCGCAGTAGCTGCCGCAATCCACGACGGGCTGACTCGTCGTCGGCGCGACCACCACCGACTCAGGTGGCGCGGCTACGACGAGTGCGGACACCATGAGGGACGGGAGAAATAGACTTCTCAGCATGTGACCTCCCAATGCAGGGGTGGGCGGCCCGAGAGCTTGAGAGCGCTCTCAAGAATGACGTTAGAGTCGGGCAATCCTGCCGTCAATGCATCCTGCAGGACAGTGTTTTGTCAGATCGGTTGTCGGGCAACACACGGCTCAGCACACTCACCAGCTCGGGTATCACGTCGGTGAGGTAGAAATGGCCGCCAGGGAAGCACTCCAGGCCGAACCAGGACTCGGTCAGGTCTCCCCACCGGTCGAGATCGCTCGCACGTGTGATCGGGTCGTCGAGTGCGTGGCAGGCAATGATCGGGCACGTCAGCAACGGGCCTGACCGGTGCCGGTAGGAGTTCAACATCAGGTAGTCGGCACGCAACGACGGCAGGGTCAGGCGCTTGAGCAAGGCGTTGCGGTGTAATCGATCCGGGATACCGCCCAACTCGTAGGAGTGCGCCCAGATCTCGTCGTCGGTGCTGGGGAGCGTCGGTGTGGCCGCGAGATTCGGCGCGGTCTTGCCGGAGACGATCAAGGCGGCGGGTGGCGTGCTCAGCCGGCGGGTGGTCTCGAATGCCACCAAGGCCCCCATGCTGTGTCCGAAAAGGACCAGGGGCGAGCCCTGCGGTGTGTTCAACGCCGAGACCGCTTGGTCAACGAGGTCGAACAGGTCGGCGGCGTTCTGTTCCCATCCCCGGTGCCCTCGGCCCGGGTACTCCACCGCCTTCATCGCCATCCCGGCGGGCAGGTGCTCGGGCCAGGACTGGAAGAAGTCGGTGCGCCCGCCCGCATGCGGGAAACACACCAGGGTCGAGGAAATCACCTCGGGGACGTGGAGGTCCCGCATCACGGTCATCAGATGCTTCCCCCGCCGTCCGCGGCCAGAACCTGCCCGTCGATGTTGGTGTGGCTCAGCAACAGCATCCGCACCACGGGCAGCAGGTCGTCGGCGGTGACCAAACGGCCAGTGGGCGTACGCCGTGCGATCGAGGCGACCTGCCCTGAGCCGAGCACCGCCGACATCTCCGAGTCGAAGAAGCCGGGGGAAACGCAGTTGATCAGCACCCGGTCGCGCCATTCCCGCGCGAGCGAGCGTGTCGCAGACTCCAGCGCACCCTTGGTCGCCGAGTAGGCGCTCAGCCCGGGGTAGCCCCGCTGCGCGCACACCGACCCGATCATCACCACGCGGCCTCGGCCGCCGCGGACGAGCAGGCGGCGCAGGAACGTCCGCGTCAGCAGCAGCGGCGCGGTGAGGTTGGTGGCGATGATGGACTCGATCTGCTCGGGCCTGGTGTGCACCAGGATCGAGTCCTGGCCGACCGCGGCGTTGTTGACCAGCGCGTCCGCCGGGCCCAGTCGTTCGGCGGAGGCAGCGAGGAAGCTGGTGACGGCCGGCTGGTCGGTGATGTCGACGGCGCCGTGGTGGAAGTGCTCACCGTGACGTTCGGCCAGCTCGGCCATGCCCCTCGTCGGGGTGCGAGCGAAGGCGGCGACACGTACTCCGGACTTCAACAGGTCCTCGGTGATGGCCAAGCCCAGACCGCGGGAAGCGCCGGAGATGATGACGCTGGTGGCGACTGGCACCGGCTCTGTCGCGGACTCACAGCTCACTCTTCAACCCTTCTTTCACAGAGATCTCGTCGAGGAAGGTGATCAGTCGAGGGACCGCGTGGTCCGGCAGGCGGTCCGCGCACCAGGAGGTCAACTCGGCGGTGTTCACCGGCGCGCTGGCCACGACCTGCGCGGTCACCAGCTGACCGACCACGGGCGCACGGCGGGCATGCACCCTGGCCCAGGCGATGCGGGGGTGTTCGGTGAGCACTTGGCGCACTGCGGCGGCGGAGATCTTGGCACCACCGACGTTGAGCTGATCGTTGTCGAGGCGCCCGGTGATGTGCACACGGTCGCCCCGGATCTCGGTCCGATCACCGGTGCGGACGAAGCCGTCGAGGTCGACCCCCTGGTACGGGCTGTGCACCAGCAGTTCGCCGCCGTCCACACGCAGCCGGGGACGTCCTGGCGCCTCGCTGTCCAGCCACGCCACCGGGAAACCGGCCTGCGCGTCGTGCACGGCGAAGGCCGCGCCGGTCTCGGTGGAGGCGTAGATCCAGCTGATCCGGGCATCAGGAAAGCAGGCGGTCAGATCGTCGAGCAGCCGCTGGTCGACAGGCTCACCGCCGAGGGTGATCTGCGCCAAGGGGAGAGCGCCGGCCGCCGCGCGGTCGGTGAGCAGGCAGTGCCGCCAGAAGGTCGGGGTGGCCGAGACCGCGGTGACACCCTCGCGTGCAGCCACCCCGGTCCACCGGCTCAGCTCGTCCGGCTCGACTGTGACGAGGTCCTGACCGGCCACGGAAAGGGAAAGCATCACCAGCTGCCACCACGCGTACGTGCCAGGGGTGAACGGCAGCAGCCAACGGCGTGGCTCCTGCCGCCCGGTGACTGTGGTGAGCCCGGTCAGGGTGTGCGCGATGCGCTTGGGCCGGCCGGAGCTACCACTCGTGGACACCCAGACACGGCCGGGGCTAGCAGGTACATCCGGCCCACCAGGTTCACCGAAGATCGCGAACCCGTCATCGGTGAGTTCCGCGGCCATCTGGTCGGTGAAGCGCGTGGCAGGTACGACGAGCAGCTCGGTGTCGCGTCGTCGGTGGTGCGTCCACACCGCGGCCAGCGCGGTGAGGTGGTCCGGTGCGATCACGGCGACGCGGTGCGGTGGCAGTTCGGCCGTGGGCAGATCGTGCCAGGAGCCGTCATGTCCGCGCAGGGAAAGGCCATTGGCACCGTGATCCGGGAGGTTGGCGCTCATCCGGCTACGGGAGTGAGCTTGCCCAGCAGGTCGAGCAGATCCCCCACCGTAGCCAAAGGACGGATTTCCGCCGCTTCCAGAGCGAGTTCGCCGCCGGCCCGGTCCTCCAGCCGCACGGTCAGCTCGGCCAGGTCGAGGGAGCTGAATCCGAGATCGGCCAGGGTGTGGTCGTCGGTGACCGGCAGCGGCTTGCCCTGCGTGCGAAGCAAATCCTCCAGGAGCGCGCGCAATTCTGAGCGCGCGACAGCGTTCGAGCCAGTCTGCATGTGTCCTCCAAATGAATGCCAGTCGGCGAGTTCCCGTGCGGCCGGCACCGTTCCCGTCCCTGCGGTGGCCCAAGGGGATTGTTCCTGTGTGAGCCGTCTGGCTGATTTCGTAGGACGCTCGGTGAGTCGCAGCACTCAACCATGAGTGTCGGTGGTTGCCGCAATAGGTCGTTCCACGGTGCGGGACAACGCCAATGAGAGACATCGGGCAGGAACCGGAGGCAGCCTGTGATGCTTACTTCAGTCGAGCGGTCCTTTGTGGACTTGAGCCGAGCGGGCAGGCTCCGGAATCTGCTCGTTCGAATTCCGTTCGAACAAACGGGGCAATGAACGAACTCGTCTTTGGTTGCAATTGGGCGCAAACTCGAAAGCGCGACGCGCCAGTGGTCCGCGTCCGGACATGGGGAGCCACTCACCGGCAACTGGTGACGCAGGTCACTCTTCAGTGCTGTCAGGTTTCGCGCCGCTGTCCGGTTCAGGAAGCGAACACCGACCGGACAGGAGCAAACCGTGAAACACCGCATTGTCGTTCTAGGGGCTGGATACGCCGGAGCCAACGCCGCCGGGCGCCTGGCCAAGCGGCTGCACCCCGCCGACACCGAGATCACCCTCGTCAATGCCGATCCCGAGTTCGTCGAGCGCGTCCGCATGCACCAGCTCGCGGCTGGCCAGGACCTGTTGCCCCGCTCGCTGACCGATGTCTTCGCGGGCACGGGTGTGCTCGTGCGGCTGGCGCGGGTCACCGCCGTTGACGCCGAACGCAAGATCGTCGGCGTCGTCGAGGCCGACGGTCCTGGCGAGATCTTTTACGACACGCTCGTCTACGCACTCGGCAGCACCGCCGGCGACTGCGGCGTACCCGGCGTCGCCGAGCACGCCCACAACATCGCCGGCAAGCAGCCCGCGCTGCGGTTGCGCGCGTCTCTGGCCGACCTCGCCGGGGGCGGCACCGTGCTCGTCGTCGGTGGCGGCCTCACCGGCATCGAAGCCGTCACCGAGATCGCCGAAGCCCGACCGGACCTCGAGGTCTCACTCGCCGCCCGCGGTGGCCTCGGCGACTGGCTGGGGGAGAAGGCCCAGGGCCATCTCCGCAAGGCGTTCGACCGGCTCGGCATCACCTTGCACGAGCACACCGGCATCGCGAGCGTCGAGCCGACCGGCGCGGTCACCGCCGACGGCCGCGCGATCCCGGCCCAGGTGACCGTCTGGACGACCGGCTTCGCCGTCCATCCCATTGCCGCGGCC
Source organism: Lentzea sp. NPDC054927 (assembly GCF_053610285.1). Taxonomy (NCBI): domain Bacteria; kingdom Bacillati; phylum Actinomycetota; class Actinomycetes; order Pseudonocardiales; family Pseudonocardiaceae; genus Lentzea; species Lentzea sp. NPDC054927. The sequence goes on along the minus strand of NZ_JBSGXZ010000006.1, from coordinate 246,386 downwards.
ACGACCTTGCAGGTGTCCGCGACGGGACAGATCGTCGTCGACGACACGATGCGGTCCGTGTCGCACTCGGATGTCTACGCCGTCGGCGATGCCGCGCTCGCTCCGGGCGAGAGCGGTGCGCCACTGCGGATGTCCTGCGCCTCGGGAGTTCCCTCGGCTCACCTGGCGGCCGACGCCATCGCTGCCCGCCTGACCGGACGCCAGATCCCCCCGAACAAGATCGGCTACACCGCCCAGTGCTTCAGCCTTGGCCGCCGCGACGCCATCGTGCAGTGGGTGACCCCGGACGATCAGCCCAAACCGTCCGCGGCCACCGGCAAGATGGCCGCACGCCTCAAGGAACTGATCTGCAAGGCCGCCGCCTGGAGCATCTCCCACCCGACATCGATGTTCCCAGCCCGTCGCCACCACGCCATCCCGGCCGAAGAGGCCCTCGCGATCGCCGCGTGACATACCACCACCACAAGGAGGAACGACCGTCATGATGCTGATCACCGGCGCCAACGGCGTCGTGGGACGTCAGGTGATGAACCTGCTCCTGCACGAAGGCACCGCCGTCACCGCGGTCACTCGCGGCCCCGGCAAGCCCCTGTTTCCCGGCAACGCGAAAGTCGTCAGCGGCGACCTGTTTCGTCCACAGTGGATCGAGCCGGCGCTGCGAGGAGTCGAAGCAATTCAGATCAGCCCGCGCGCCACCGGCCCCGGCCTCGCCGAGCTGCTGAAGCTGGCGGCCGAACAAGGCGTCCAGCGCGTGGTGCTGCTGTCGGCCACCACTGTGGAGCACCCGGCAGGGGAAGCCCGCTTCGCCGCCCAATTCAAGTCAGCCGAGGACCTCGTCACCAGCTCTGGTCTGGAGTGGACGGTCCTGCGCCTGGCCGACTTCGCCGCCAACGCGCTGGCATGGGCGCCACAGATCATGGCAGGGGATGTGGTGCGCGGCGCGTACGGCCAAGCCGCCACCTCCCCGATCCACGAAACCGACATCGCCACGGTCGCCATGAAAGCCCTCCGCGGCAGCACCCCAGCGGAGTCGGTGTACACACTGACCGGGCCGCAGTCCCTGGACCAACACGAGAAGGTGCGGCTCATCGGCGCCGCCATTGACCGGACGCTGTCTTTCCAGGAGCTCCCGGCCGAGCAAGTACGGCACGGCATGCTCGCGCAAGGACTACCCGAGGAGGTCCCTTCCCGCCTGCTCGGCTCACTGGCCGACTACAGCGAACGCCCCGGCCCCACAACCCGCACCGTGGAGGACCTCCTTGGTCGTCCCGCTCTCACCTTCGCCGACTGGGCACACGACAACGCATCTGCCTTCGGCCCCTGATCACCGCGACGACCTGCGCCGCCAGCTGACCGGGCCGGTCCGTTGTGAGTGAGACCGCGGACCGGTTCTGGTTCGCTGCGGTGGAGGATCGGCAGTTCGTCGACGGCTGCGAGCACGCGGAGGCGGCGGCTGTGGTCGACCTCGATGGTGGGCGAGTTCGTGATGTCCTCGCAGATCATCCGAAGCATGGCGTGACCGTCGGGGTCGTCGGTGCCAGCAGGGGCGGTGGGCAGAATCGGCAGGGAGACCTGCCCCGCGGGATTCGACGGCCAGGCAGCCGCCACTGACCCGTCGAGTCGAGGAAATGCTTGTGCCGCCCATCTTTCAGGCAAAGCATCCGGTCGCGCCGGATGGGCGGCTACCCTCGCGCTGAGGGCCGCGACGGTACGGGGAGCGCTCCGGACCGGCCTGGTCGCACGTCAGTGGTGAGGGGAGCGCACCACGTGAGGATTCGGCTGCTCGGACCGATCGACGTCGTGGTGGACGGGACCCCTCGTCCGGTGCGGGGGTTGCGCCGCAAGGCGGTGCTCGCCGTGCTCGCGCTGCAACACGGACACATCGTCAGCGTCGCACGGCTCGTCGACAGCGTGTGGAGTGACAACGGGCGTCCACCGGCCCAGAACACGTTGCAGAGCCACGTGTCGCACCTGCGCCAGGTGCTGGGGAGCCGGACGTCGATCGTGGCGCGACCGCCCGGCTACCTGCTCGACGTCGGATCCGGGGACACCGACGTCGAGGAAGCCGAACGCCTGATCCGGCAAGGAATGCGGTCGGACGACAGCGCCGTGGCCGCAGGGCAGCTGCGCGGCGCGTTGGAGCTGTGGCGCGGCTCGGCATTGGAGGACGTCGCCGGACTCGCCTGGCTGGAAGGGCAGGCCGAGCGCCTGAGCCAGTTGCGGGCGCAGGCGGTCCGGGCCCTGCTCGAGGTCCGGCTGGACCTCGGAGAGCACGCGGCGCTGGTGCGTGACCTGGAGTTGCTGGCGGTCGAGCACCCGCTCGACGAGCAGATCCACGGCCAGCTCATGCTCGCGCTGTACCGCAGCGGCAGGCAGGCGGACGCTCTGGCCGTCTTCCGCCGCCTGCGGAGCGTTCTCGTCGGCAACCTCGGCGTCGATCCGACCCTGGCGCTGCGCGAGCTCGAGGCCCGGATGCTGCGGCAGGATCCCGGCCTCTGCCCGCCGCCCGCGCCGGTGACGGTGAGCCGGCCACCGCTGCCGGTCCCGGCGCAGCTGCCGTTGGAGGTGAGGGGGTTCGCCGGTCGCGAACCCGAGCTCGCGTGTCTCGACGCGCTGCTGGCCCAGGTGAACGGGCCGACCGCGCTCGTCGCCGTGCTGTCCGGATCCGCCGGGGTGGGGAAGACGGCGCTCGCCGTGCACTGGGCGCGTCGCGTGGCGGGTGAGTTTCCGGACGGGCAGCTGTACGTGAACCTGCGCGGCTACGACCCGAGCGGCTTGGTGACGAGCTCCGCCGACGCCGTGCGGGGGTTCCTGGAGGCGCTCGGCGTGCCGCCGCAGCGGATGCCGGTCGGCGCGGACGCGCAGGCTGCCCAGTTCCGCAGCCTGCTCGCCGAACGGCGGATGCTGATCGTGCTGGACAACGCCCGTGACGCCGGGCAGATCCGGCCACTGCTGCCCGGCGCGCCCGGCTGCCTGGTGGTGGTCACCAGCCGCGATGAGCTGGCCGGCCTGGTCGGCATCGAGGGCGCGCACCCGATCACCCTCGGCCTGCTCACGAACGACGAGTCGCGGCAGCTGCTGGCGTTCCGCCTCGGCGGCGATCGGATCGCGGCTGAACCACGCGCGGCGGACGAGATCAGCGCCCGATGCGCACGGCTTCCGCTCGCGCTCGTCGTCGTGGCCGCCCGCGCCGCCACGCACCCGCTGTTCAGCCTGCGGGCGCTGGCGGAAGAACTCGGCGACAGCCGCGAACGGCTCGACGCACTCGCCGGGGGTGACCTGGTCGCGGATGTGCGAGCGGTGTTCTCGTGGTCCTACCGCACGCTCACCCCCGAGGCGGCGCGGATGTTCCGGTTGCTCGGCCTGCACCGGGGACCGGACGTCTCGGCCGCCGCGGCGGCGGGTCTCGCCGGGCTCGCGGTGCGCGAGGCGCGGCACCTGCTGAGGGAGCTGGCTCGTGCGCACCTGCTCGTCGAGCACCTGCCCGACCGGTACGCGTTCCACGACCTTCTGCGTGCCTACGCCGCCGAACTCGCGGAGCAGACGGACTCCACGGAGCAGCGCGACGCGGCGATCCGCCGCGTGCTGGACCACTACCTGCACACGGCGTACCGAGCGGCCGTGGTGCTGAACCCGCACCGGGACCCGATCGAGTTGCCCGCGCCGGACCACGCCGCGACCCCTGAGGCCTTCACCGATCACCACGTGGCCATCGAGTGGTTCAGCACCGAACACGCCGTCCTGATCGCCGCACTGCGTCAGGCCTTGCGGCACGGCCTCGATCACCACGCCTGGGCGCTGGCGTGGTCGATGCACACCTACTTCAACCGTCGCGGACGCTGGCACGACTGGGCCGTCGTTTGGCAGACCGGGGTGGACGCGGCCACGAGACTGGCGGACCCGCTCGCCCGCGCCCATGCCCATCGCGGCCTCAGCTGGGCCTACGACAAGTTGAGCCGCCATGAGCACGCCAGGGCCCAGCTGCTGCACGCCCTCGAGCTGTGGGCCGAGGCAGGCGACCCCGTCGGCCAGGCCGACGTGCACCTGGACCTGGGCAGGGGACTCGCGATCGAGGGCCGGTTCGCCGAGGCCATGCACCACGCCCGCCACGCGCTCGACCTGTACAAGGAGGCGGACCACCCCGACGGGCTGGCGCTCGCGCTCAACAACATGGGCATGGCGTCAGTCGAGCTCGGCGACTACGAGCGCGGAATCGAGTGCTGCCGCGAATCCCTCGCCCTGCACCAGGAAGCCGGCAACCTCGACGGCGAGGCCGGCGCCTGGGACAGCCTCGGTTACGCCTACCACCACCTGGGCGACCACGCTGCCGCCATCGACGGCTATCAGCACGCGCTCGACCTGTACCGCGACCTCGGCGACCGCTTCGAGGTCGCCGCGACCCTCGCGAACCTCGGCGACAGCAGGCACTCCGCGGGCGACCAGGCCGGGGCGCGCGAGGCGTGGCGGGAAGCACTGTCGATCCTCGACGACCTCGATCACCCCGACGCCGACGGGCTGCGCGCCAAACTCCGCGCCGACGGGTCGCGGGCCTGAGCAATCCTCCCCGACTGCGCTGAAACGGCGCTGACCCCGTCACGTCAGCCCCGTTTCAGCACTCGATGTCACGGTGCTGGTGACAGATCGAGTTGAAGGGGGAACAAGGACATGAAGCGCATCATCCGCATCGCGGCCGGACTCGCCGTCGCGGCGATGACGGCCGTCGGCCTCGGGGCCGCCACCGCGTCAGCGGGAGCACCGGGGCAGGTACCTGACGCGATCAAGGTGCCCGCCGGCAACAGACAGATCGCTTTCCTGCAGGCGCACGGCGTCCAGACCTACCAGTGCGCCAACGGTGCGTGGGGCTTCCTGCAGCCCGACGCGATCCTGGAGAGCTACGGCAGGGCAGTGGTGTTGCACAGCAGGGGTCCTGTGTGGACATCGGTCGAGGATGGCAGCTCGGTGACCGCCACGACGGTCGCCAGCTCGCCGGTGCCGCTCGCCGTTCCCCAGCTGCTGCTGAGGGCCACCAGCAACCGCGGTCCCGGCCTGCTCGGCGCGGTCACGTTCGTCCAGCGGCTGAACACCACCGGCGGCCTGTCGCCGACCGGTGCCTGCAAGGAGGGGTCGACCGCATCGATCCCGTACACCGCCGACTACGCGTTCTGGGTCGCCACGCCCTAGTCAGAGGGCACGCGCCGCCATCCCGATTACCAGAAAGGCAACGAGGACTTGAGAATCCACAGTTTGCTCGGGCTTGCCGCGACCCTGATGGCCCTGGCGGTCAGCGGGTCCGGTGTCGCCCACGCCGGTTCCGGCCAGTCCCCGGCGGTGTCCATCGCGGCGGACGACTTCCACGAGCTCGTCAACACGGCCACCAACAAGTGCGTCGACGTCGTCAACAGCTCCGTGGAGAACGGCGCGCGCGTTCACCAGTGGGACTGCGGGCGGAACCACCCCAGTCTGCTGTGGGCGTCGATCGACCTCGGCAACGGCTTCGTCCAGTTCGTCAACAGGAACAGTGGCAAGTGCCTGAGCCTCGTGTGGGGCACGCTGATCGTCGACCAGCAGTCGTGCAACGCGGCCGACCAGCGCCAGTGGTGGCAATGGGCGCCCGCGGACGTGTTCGGCAACCTCGTGCTGGTGACTCCTCCCGCCGGAGGCAGCGCGTGCCTGGCCCTGCTGCCGTTCTCCCACAGGAACGGCACCAGGATCGGAATCGCCGACTGCGCGACCACCTCGTCGCAGATCTGGCACTCCGAGTAGTGCGAGCCTGAACCAGCCGCGGGATGCGCCGGTGACCTCATGGACGCCGGCGCATCCCGCCACCCTGAATCCGGGAGTCTCTGGCGCCACGTTCAGCTGCCCCCGATACCAGTGCTCGTCGTGGGACCGCACAGCCGGTGTCAGGGCCGTGACAGCCGTGTGTCTGCCTGGTTGGCGAACGTGGTCGCAACAACCACGAAGCCGACAAGGGAGACACGACATGTCCACGTTCACCACGCCGGAGCCGATCACGACCACGTTGACGACCGCGGGCGCGAGGGTGCGGATCGTCGCGAGCGAGCGGCAGGACACGGTGGTGCGGGTCGAGCCGGTCAACCGCGCGAGTTCCACGGACGTGAAAGTGGCCGAGAAGACCAAGGTCGACTTCTCCGGTGGTGTCCTGGCCGTCAAGACGACCAAGTCGGGTGACAAGAACGGTTCGGTCGCCATCACGATCGAGCTGCCGGTCGGATCCAGGCTGGTCCTGAACACGGCGTGGACCGATGTGCACGCGGACGGCCTGCTCGGCGACTGCGAGCTGAACATCGCGTCCGGGCACGTCCGGCTGGACCGCATCGGCGAGCTGCGCGGGAACCTCGGGGCCGGTGGGGTCGAGATCGGTCACGTCGCCGGGGCAGCCGACGTCGAGGGCAGCACGGCGGGGTTGCGGATCGGCGAGGTCGACGGCGTCGTCCGGTATCAGGGCGCGAGCGGCAAGGTCTGGATCGGCCGCGCCCGCACCGATGTCGGCCTCGGCAGCGCCGGCGGCAGCTTCGACATCGACCACGCTGAGGGCAGCGTCAGCGTCAAGGCCGCCAACTGTCCAATCCGGATCGGCAGGCTGACGCGTGGCCGAGCTGAGCTGATGAACGCCTCGGGTGGCATCGAGGTCGGCATCAGTGAGGGCACGGCCGCTCTGGTGGACGCCAAGAGCACGAAGGGCCTGGTGCGCAGCACGGTGTTCACGCAGGACAACCCCGAGGTCGAGGTCTATGCGCGCACCCGGCTCGACGACATCGTCATCCACCGCGTTGCCGCCTGAGTCAGGTGTCAGGGGGCTGACAGCCAGCCGTGGCAGGATCGGGCAGGTGCAGATCGGGATTCTGGGACCGTTCGAGGTTCGCGCGGACGACGGCACTCTCGCGGACGTGCCCGGTGCACGGCTGCGTGCGCTGCTGATCGCTCTCGCGCTCCAACCGGGTCGTGTGGTTCCGAAGGCGACGCTCGTCGACTGGATCTGGGGCGAGAACCCACCTGCCGACGCGGCCAATGCCTTGCAACGCTTGGTTTCCCGGCTGCGCAAGGCACTGCCGGATGCGTCGGTCGATGGGCTGACGGACGGGTACCGGCTGGCGGTGGATCCCGACGCTGTGGATGCGGTGCGGTTCGAACGCCTCGGCGCCCACGCTCGTGCTGACGAGGGATCGCTGCGGGTGCAGCGGCTGCGTGACGCTCTCGAGTTGTGGCGTGGCCCGGCCTTGCAGGACGTTGGTTTGCAGGACAGCGAGGCATTCGACGCCGCGGCCACCCGGCTCGACGGGCTGCGCCTGGCCGCGGTGGAGGACCGGTTCGACGCGGAGATCACCCTCGGCCGTGGCGCGGAGCTGGTTTCCGAACTGACAGATCTGGTGGCTGCGCATCCGGTGCGGGAGAAACTCGTCGCCGCGCTGATGCGCGCACTCGTCGCGGCCGGTCGCAACAGCGAGGCGCTGCTCGCGTACCAGCGCACGAGGGAAGCGCTGGCCGAGGAGCTGGGCGTCGACCCGTCACCCGAGCTGTCGGCGCTGCACGTCGCGTTGTTGCGCGGCGAGGTCGGGCGGCGTGAGGGGAACCGCAAGACCAACCTGCGTGCCGAGCTGACGAGTTACATCGGCAAGGACGCGGATGTCACGGCGGTGCGCGAACTGGTCGCGGGTCATCGGCTCGCGACCCTGATCGGACCGGGCGGCTCGGGAAAGACCAGGCTGGCAACGGAAACCGCCCGCACACTGCTCGGCGACCTGCCGGACGGCGCGTGGCTCGTGGAGCTCGCGCCCATCGGGCCGGACAGTGACGTCGCGCAGTCGACGCTCGCCGCACTCAGCCTCCGGGACGCGCTGCTCGGTGACGCGACGAACGCGGAGCCGATGGAGCGGCTCATCACCGCGATCCGCGAGCGGGAGATGCTGCTCGTGCTGGACAACTGCGAGCACGTGATCGAGTCGGCGGCGGCGTTCGCCCACCGGTTGCTGGGGGAGTGCCGCCGGCTGCGGATCCTGGCGACCAGCAGGGAGCCGCTCGGCATCACCGGTGAAGCGTTGTGGCCGGTCGGACCGCTCGCCCTGCCATCAGCGGTGCGGTTGCTGCGGGACCGGGCGGCCGCGGTGCGTGCGGACCTCGTGGTCGACGATGGCACGTTGGCGACGATGGAACGCGTCTGCCGGGCGCTGGACGGGATGCCGCTGGCGATCGAACTGGCCGCTGCCAGGTTGCGCACCATGTCCATCGACCAACTCGCCACTCGGCTCGACGACAGGTTCCGCCTGCTGACCGGCGGAAGTCGCACCGCGTTGCCCCGGCACCGGACGTTGCGGGCGATGGTCGACTGGAGCTGGGAGCTGCTGACCGACGCCGAACGGGTGGTGCTGCGCAGGCTCTCGGTGTTCGCCGGCGGGTCGAGCCTGGAATCGGCCGAACGGGTCTGCGCGCACGAGGCCGTTGAGGAGTACGAGGTCCTGGACCTGCTCACCTCGCTGACCGAGAAGTCGCTGCTGGTCGTCAGTGATGACGGTGCGCCGCGGTACCGGATGCTCGGCACGATCAAGGAGTACGCCGCCCATCGGCTCACTGAGGCGGGGGAGTCGGAACTGGCCAGGCAGGCGCACCTGACCTACTTCACCGAGCTCGTCGAGACAGCGGCCCCGCACCTGCTCCGCGTCGAGCAACTGACCTGGCTCGCCACACTCAGCGCCGAGCACGACAACATCAGTGCCGCGATGCGTGGTGCGCTCGCGGCAGGTGAAGCGCATGCGGCGATGCGGCTGGCGGCGGGCGCCGGCTGGTACTGGTGGCTCGTCGGGCACAAGGCAGAAGGCCTGGAGCTGATCCTCGCGGCCACCGAGTTGCCGGGCGAGGTGCCCGACGAGATCCGGGCGTGGGTGTACGGCCTCGTCGTGACGTTCGTGAGTTCCGGGCTGGGTGACGAACGTCAGGCCGCGGAGTGGATCCACCGGACTTACGAGCTCTACCAGCGCCTTGAGGTTCGCCCGCCGATGTTGGGACTGGTCGCCTCGCTGGAACGCATGTTGCGGGAGCCGGACAGGATTCCGTCCGCGTGGGAAGTGGCGCTGGACAGTGAGGACCCCTGGGTGCGCGCGATAGGCCGGCTGCACCTCGGGAAGATGCGGGTCGCAGTCGGCCAAGGCGGGCCGGAGGCAGATCAGTTCCTGGAGGAGGCGCTCGTCGAGTTCCGGGTGCTCGGCGAACGGTTCGGGATCTCGTTCGCCCTGACCGAGCTGGCGGACCGGATCGCCACGCGCGGCGAGTTCGCCGAGGCGTGCGAGCACTATGAAGAGGCGATCGCGGTCGTCACCGAAATCGGCGCCGTCGACGACGTCATCCGGATGCGTGCGCGGCAGGCTCAGCTGTACTGGCTGATGGGCGACAAGGACGCGAGCGCGGCCGCCATGGCCGAGGCAGGGCGCTGCGCGGAAGGCGTCACCTGGCCGGATGCGCTCGCCATGCTGGCTCTCGCGAAGGCGGACCTCGCCCGGTGGAGCGGCGACGCCGACGCGGTGTACGAACAACTCCGCGTCGCGACCACCGTGTGGGGCGACGAAGCGGACCAGGTGAGCATCCGCGCCGCGACACACACGCTGTTCAGCTACCTGACCGACGATCTCGACGAGGCCGGAGAGTTCCTCGCCGGCGCGTGCCAGGCGGCGGCCGAGGTGGGATACGCGCCCACGATCGCGCAGGTGCTCGTCGCGGTCGCGGACCTGGCACTGCGCCGCGACCAGCACGAGCAGGCCGCACAGCTGCTCGCGGCGAGCACCGCCGTGCGCGGACTACCGGATCGTTCACACCCCGACGCGGACCGGATCGAACGGGCAGCACGAAGCCGCCTCGGCGCCGCGGCGTTCGACGCGGCCTCCCGGAAGGGTGCGGAGACTTCCTGGCGCGACCTGGTCGAGGCGGCGCTCGCTCCCTGACAGCGCGGCCCTGTCACAGGATTCAGGCCGTGTCAGCGTCGTGTCAGTCCGGTGTCTGACCTGCCGGTGATCGTGGTGGCCACAACCACCACGAAAGGGAATCCGATGAGCCAGACGGTTTCCGTCCCGCAGGGCCTGCCGATGGAGCGCGACGCGGGCCCGTTCGACCCGCCCAGCGAGATCACCCGCCTGCGTGAGACCCGGCCCGTCAGCCCGATGGTCTTCCCAGACGGCCACGAAGGCTGGCTGATCACCGGTTACGACGCGGTGCGCCAGGTCATGGCCGACACCCGGTTCAGCAACCGCCAGGACATCGGCGTGATCCACGTGCCGTACGAGACGCCCGGCATGCCCGCCGCCGCCGAACCGTCCCCGCAGACGCCAGGACTGTTCATCAGCATGGACCCGCCGGACCACACCCGGCTGCGGCGCAAGCTCACCGGTGCGTTCACGGTCAAGCGGATGAAACAGCTCGAAGAAGGCATCATCGCGATCACCGAGCAGCAGCTGGACGAACTGGCTCGCTTGGCCCCACCGGTCGACCTGGTGAAGGAGTTCGCGCTTCCGGTGCCGTCACTGGTGATCTGCGAACTGCTCGGCGTCCCCTACGCGGACCGGGAGACCTTCCAGTCGAACTCCTCGAAGTTCATGGAACGGGACGTGACGCTCGAGGACAAGATGGCCGCGATCGGCGCCATGTTCGGCTACCTCGCCGAACTGGTCACGAACAAGCGCGCCAACCCCGGCGACGACATCCTCTCGGACCTGGCCCGCGACGAGGACCTCACCATCGAGGAACTGTCCGGCATGGCGTTCCTCCTGCTGCTCGCCGGCCACGAGACCACCGCGAACATGCTCGCGCTGGGCACCTTCGCTTTGCTGGAGCACCCCGCACAGCTGACAGAACTGCGCGACAACCCGGACCTGCTCCCCGACGCCGTCGAAGAGCTCATGCGCTACCTGTCCGTGGCCGACATCTTCTTCCGCTACGCCACCGAGGACATCGAGCTCGGCGGCGAAACGATCCCGGCGGGTTCAACCGTCGTCGTCTCTTTGCTGGCCGCCAACCGCGACCCGCAACGGTTCGAGAACCCCGACGCGTTGGACGTGCACCGCAAGGTCCGCGGCCAGGTCGCGTTCGGGCACGGCATCCACCAGTGCCTCGGCCAGCAGCTGGCCCGCATCGAGATGCGCGCCGGCTTCGAGGGACTGCTGCGCCGCTTCCCGACCCTTCAGCTCGCCATCCCGGCCGACGAGGTGAAGCTGCGGACCAACATGCACATCTACGGCGTGCACGAACTTCCGGTCACCTGGGCCTGACCACCGTCTACTTAGGAGAGAACGATGAACTCGCCCTGGACCGGCATGCTCGCCGTGCGTGAGCTCGCCCTCAGCCTCGGGAGCGTCCAATGACGACACGACCCGCAATCCACGTGCAAGGCCTGGAAAAGTCGTACAAGACGCTGAACGTGCTGCGCGGCGTGGACTTCGACGTGGCGCGCGGCAGCATCTTCGCGCTGCTCGGCTCGAACGGCGCAGGCAAGACCACGGTCGTGAAGATCCTCTCCACACTGCTGAAAGCCGACGCGGGGACGGCCGGCGTCAACGGCTTCGACGTCACCACGCAGTCTGCGAACGTGCGGGAGTCCATCAGCCTCACCGGGCAGTTCGCCGCCGTCGACGAGATCCTCAGCGGCCGGGAGAACCTCGTGCTCGTCGCCCGGCTGCGGCACCTCAAAGGCCCCGGCAAGATCGCGGACGATCTGCTGGCCCGATTCTCACTGACCGACGCGGGTGCGCGGAGAGTGTCGACCTACTCGGGTGGCATGCGCCGCCGCCTCGACATCGCGATGAGCCTCGTCGGGAACCCGCCGGTCATCTTCCTCGACGAGCCCACGACCGGGCTCGACCCCGAGGGGCGGCTCGAGGTGTGGCAGGCCGTCAGGGAACTCGCCGGCCAGGGCACGACGGTGTTGCTCACGACTCAGTACCTGGACGAGGCCGAACAACTCGCCGACCGGATCGCGATCCTGCACGAGGGCCGGATCATCGTGAACGGCACCCTCGCCGAGCTCAAGCAACTGCTGCCGCCCGCCAAGCTCGAGTACATCGAGAAACAACCGACCCTCGAGGAAGTCTTCCTCGCACTCGTCGGTGCCCGCAAGGACGCGACGTCGACCGAGGAGCGATGATGACCAAACACTTCTTCGTCGACACCACCGTCCTTCTGGGACGGTCCCTGAGTCACATCACACGCAGCATGGACACCATCCTCACGACCGTCATCACTCCGATCGCAATGATGCTGATGTTCGTCTACGTGTTCGGCGGCGCGATCCGAACCGGGTCGGACTCGTACGTGAACTACCTGCTGCCCGGCATCCTGCTCATCACGGTCGCCTCCGGCATCGCCTACACCGCGTTCCGGCTCTTCATGGACATGCAGAGCGGCATCTTCGAGCGGTTCCAGTCCATGCCGATCGCGCGGTCGTCGGTGCTGTGGGCGCACGTGCTGACCTCACTGGTCGCCAACCTGATCTCACTCGTGGTCGTCGTGCTCGTCGCTCTGCTCATGGGCTTCCGCTCGGGAGCGGGACCACTGGCGTGGCTCGCGGTCACCGGCATCCTGATCCTGTTCACCCTGGCGTTGACGTGGCTCGCCGTCATCCCCGGCCTCACCGCGAAGTCCGTCGACGGCGCGAGCGCGTTCTCCTACCCGCTCATCTTCCTGCCGTTCCTCAGCTCGGCCTTCGTGCCCACCGAGACCATGCCCGGACCGGTGCGCGCCTTCGCCGAGAACCAGCCGGTGACCTCCATCGTCAACGCCATCCGCGCCCTGTACACGCAGCAACCGGTCGGCACCGACATCTGGATCGCGCTCGCCTGGTGCGTCGGCATCCTCATCGTCGCGTACGTCTTCGCCACGATCACCTACCGCCGCAAGATCTCCTAGCGGCCCGCCGGTCCAACATGTCTGAGTTGCCTGGCGTCGTGGCGCCCTGATGCCTGCCGGCCGCCTGCCGCTGAGAGGCGGAGCGCTCGGTGGAGAACACGTTGGATCTGCGGGTGTTCTCGTCGGTCACCTCGACCACCAGGACCTTCGAGACAACGCGAGAGCTGGACCAGGAGACCATGAACGCGAGGATCTGGCTCGGCATCCACTTCCGCAAGGCGATGACCGACGGCAACCGACTCGGGCACCAGGTGTCCGGCTGGACCATCGAGCACCGCTTCGAGCCGACACGCTGACCTGGCTCCTGTTCAGCCGCAACCGGTCGATTCCGTTCCGCCTGCACGGGCGTGATGCGCGAGACCCACGTCCGCGTCAGCTAGACCCGCCATGCCTTGTGCCCAGAGCACGGTGTGAGTGGACTATGAGGCCGCTATGAGCGGCCTGTGACCAGGCAAGTTCATGGTCGCTCCATGCCCGCAAGGTCATCGGAGTGAGAGGTCCCCGGCCATGATGCGTTGGATCGTCGGGTCGAGCCAGAGGTACCGCCGTCTCGTCCTGGCGGTCGCGATTGCCCTCATCGCGCTCGGCTTCGTGCAGCTGCGCAACAGCAACGTCGAGGCACTGCCGGAGTTCGGGCCGGTGAGGGTCGACGTTCAGGTGGAGGCGCTGGGCCTCTCCGCGGAAGAGGTCGAGAACCTCATCACGAACCCCATCGAGAACGAGTTCTTCAACGGCATCCCGTGGCTCGCGAAGCTGGAGTCACGCACCGTCCCCGGCCTCACGTCGATGGAGATGACGTTCGAGCCGGGCACGGATCCCATCCGCGCACGACAGGTCGTGCAGGAGCGCCTGACCATGTCGACCGCGCTGCCGCAGGCGTCGTCCAAGCCGCCGCTGGTGGTGCAGCCGCTGTCGTCCACCGGGCGGCTGATGATGATCGGCTTGTCGTCCAAGGACAAGTCGCTGATCGACATGTCGCTGCTGTCGCGGTGGTCGGTCGTGCCGCGGCTGCTCAGCGTGCCCGGCGTGGCGAACGTGGCCGTCTGGGGCTTCCGCGACCGGCAGCTGCAGGTGCAGGTCGACCCGTCGCAGCTCGCGAAGAACGCCGTGACGCTGGACCAGGTCCTGCGCACCTCGGCCAACGCGTTGTGGGTGTCGCCGCTGACGTTCGTCGAGGCGTCCACGCCAGGTCTGGGTGGTTTCGTGGACACCAAGAACCAGCGCATCGAGATCCAGCACAACCAGCCGATCAAATCGGCCGCGGAGCTCGGCAAAGTGACGGTCCAGGGTGCGGAGGACCGCGGCCTGAAGCTCGCCGACGTCGCCACGATCACCGAGGACCACCAGATCCTCATCGGTGACGGGGTCGTCAACGACGAGCCGAACCTGATGCTCGTCGTCGAGCGGTTCCCCGGCAGCAGCGTCTCCGAGGTCACCAAGAACGTCGAGGCCGCGCTGAACGAGCTGCGTCCCGGCCTGCCCGGCGTGCAGATGGACACGACGATCTACCGGCCCGCGTCCTTCATCGACAGGATGAAGGACAACCTGGTCACGACCCTGCTGATCAGCGCCCTCCTGCTGCTGCTCGTGCTGGGAGCGTTCCTGTTCCACTGGCGCAGCGCGCTGGTCAGCCTCGTCACCGTGGCGGCGTCGATCGGGACGACGGTGCTCGTGTTGTCCTGGTTCGGGATACCGCTGAACATGATGACCCTGGCGGGCCTGGTGATGGCGCTCGCCGTGGTGATCGACGACGCCGTGGTCGGCGTGGAGAACGTGCGTCAACGCTTGAGGGAGCGACCAGAGACGTCTACGGAGACCTCGGTCGTCGACATGATCGGCGCGGCGATCCTCGAGGTGCGCGGGCCGTTGTTCGTCGCGGCGGTCATCACCGCGGTGTCGGTCGTGCCGCTGCTCGTGCTCGACGGCGTCAGGGGCGCGTTCCTCACGCCGGTGGCGGTCGCGTTCCTCATCGCGACCGCGGTGTCGCTGCTCTGTGCGCTGATCGTCGCGCCCGTGCTGGCCACGATGCTGCTGGCGAAGGAGTCGTTGGCGCACAAGCCGTCCCCGCTCGCCGCACGGATGGAAGGCGGATACGCCAGGCTGTTGCCCACGTTCGTGCGCTTCCGCGTGGTGGGGTACGCGCTCGGCGCACTGCTGGTGATCGTGTCGGCGGCCCTGCTGCCCCTGCTCGTCTCGCGACCGCTGTCACCGACGCTGCAGGAACGTGACGTGCTGATCAAGTGGGAGGCCGCGCCCGGCGCGTCGCGCCAGGAGATGAACCGGATCACGGCCGCGCTCACCTCCGAGTTGCGGACGACGGGTGGCATCCGGAACGCGGGTGCGCACACCGGGCGCGCGCTGGCGTCCGACCAGGTCTCCAACATCAACTCCGGTGAGGTCTGGGTGAGCATGCGACCCGAGGCCCACTACGAAAGCACCCTGAACGCGGTGCGCGAGATCGTGAAGGGCTACCCCGGCATCCGCAGCGACGTGCTGACCTACTCCGACCGCCAGGTGCGCGACGTCCTCAGCCGCGGCACTTCCGCTGACCTCGTCGTGCGCGTCTACGGCAACGACTACGGCGTGCTGAACGAGAAGGCGAACGAGGTGCTCGGCATCATCAAGGGCATCGAGGGCGTCGCCGACCCGCGGATCAACTCGACCGAGATCCAGCCGACCATGGAGATCGAGGTCTCCGTGGAGCGTGCGGCGAAGTACGGCCTCAAGCCCGGCGACGTCCGCAGGCAGTCCGCGACGCTGGTCGCGGCGACCATCGCCGGCAACCTGTTCGACGACCAGAAGATCTTCGAGGTCGTGGTCTGGGGCAAGCCGGAACTGCGCCAGAACCCCCACACCATCAAGGACCTGCTGATCGACGCACCCTCCGGTGGGCCGGACGGCGGTCCCATCCAGGTGAAGCTGAGCGACGTCGCCGACGTCCGGGTCTCGCCGAAGCCGGCGATGATCACGCACGACCAGGTGTCGCGGAGCATGGACGTCGTCGCGAACGTCCGCGGCCGGTCGCTGGACGACGTCACGGCCGCCGTGTCCGAGCAGGTCAAGGGCTTGAGCTTCCCGCGTGAACACCACCTCGAGGTGCTCGGTGAGAGCCAGGCACGGTCGGCGACGGACTTCCGCGTCTGGACCTACATCGCCGGCGCGGCGATCCTGATCTTCTTCCTGCTCCAGGCAGGCCTGCGCAGCTGGCGGTTGGCGACGCTCACGTTCCTGCTGCTGCCGGTGGCCCTGTCGGGCGGCGTGCTGGCCGCCTTGCTGGACCGGAGCTCGATGTCCGTGGCCGCGTTGCTGGGCCTGCTCGCCGTGCTGGCTGTGGCCGTGCGCACCAGCATGCTGCAGGTCGCGTACCTGCAACGACTGGAGGAAACCAGTCCAGACCTCGTCGTAGGGGGTATGCGCGAACGGTTCACCCCGGCCGTGACAGGTCTGCTGGCGACCGCTCTCGTGCTCGTGCCGTTCGTGATCTACGGCGCCGTGAGCGGACTGGAGATCCTCGCACCGCTCGCGCTGGTCGTGATCGGCGGCCTGGTGACCACCGCGCTGGTGAACCTGTTCATCCTGCCCGGTCTCTACCCCCAGTTCGCCGCGAAGGAGAAGACAGCCGAGATGGAGAAGACGGATGCCCAGGAGAAGACGAATGTCTAGCCAACGATGGGCCGCGGCGGCCCTGATCGTCCTCGGTCTGGGGGCGGCTGGATGCACCGCCGTCACCTCCGCCACCGAGGCCCCGCAGGAGAAGCCGGCGAAGGTGGAAGCGATCCAGGGCAAGAACGTGAAGAGCGTGACGCTGACCGAACAGGCGGTGAAGCGCGTCGGCGTGGAGACGACCACGGTCGCCGCGGCCCCCACCGGGACGGTCGTGCCCTACCAGGCGGTGATCTACACACCGGACGGGAACACCTGGGTCTACGTCGTCACCGGTTCGCGCCAGTACTCGCGTGAGCAGGTCACCATCGCGACTGTGGGCGGCAACGCGGGCACCGACGCGTTCCTGTCCGCCGGCCCCGCGGCGGGCACCACGATCGTCAAGACAGGCCTCATCGAGCTTTACGGAGCCGAACTCGGCGTCGGGAAGTAGCCCACCATGATGCGCTGGATCATCGGTACGAGCCTGAAACTCAAGTTCCTCGTGGTCGTAGGTGCGTCGATGATGATGTTCTTCGGCATCCTGCAGATCAAGGACATGTCCATCGACGCGTTCCCCGAGTTCGCGCCGCCCCGCGTGGAAATCCAGACCATCTGCATCGGACTGTCCGCGAAGGACGTCGAAGAGCTCGTCTCGGTGCCGATGGAACAGGGGCTCAACGGCATCGAGGGACTGACCGCGATGCGGTCGAAGTCCGTGTCCCAGCTGTCGTCGATCGTGATGATCTTCAAGCAGGGTACCGACCTGATGAAGGCGAGGCTGCTGATCCAGGAACGCGTCAACGCGATCACCCCACGACTGCCGCGGTGGGCGAACCCGCCGTTCATGATCCAGCCGTTGTCGTCGACCAGCCGCGCCATGAAGATCGGCATATCGCAGGCGGACAAGTCCGACCAGGCCCACATCGACATGGCGCTGCTGACCTACTGGTCACTGCGGCCGCGGCTGATGCGTGTACCCGGCGTCGCGAACGCGGCGATCTGGGGCGACCGGTGGCACGTGAAGCAGGCCCTGGTCGACCCGGACCTGATGACGAAGCACAACGTCACGATGCAGCAGGTGCTCGACTCCGCGGGCAACGCGGTCGACGTCGGGCAGCTGAAGTTCAAGGGCGGCTTCGAGATCGGCACCGGCGGATACGTCGACACGGCCAACAACCGGTTCCCGGTGCAGCATCAGCTGCCCCAGTTGTCCGGGCAGCAGCTGGCCGAGATCCCCATCGAGACCAAACCCGGTGAGCCGAAGGTCTACCTCAAGGACGTCGCCGAGATCCGCGACGACCTCATGCCGCCGTCACTGCTCACCGGCGACGCCGTCATCAACGACGGTCTCGGCATCATGGTCATCATCGAGAAGCTGCCGTGGGCCAACACGTTGGAGGTCACGCGCGGCGTCGAGCAGGTGATGAAGGACTTCCAGCCTGGCATGGTGGGCCTGCAGGTCGACACCGAGATCTTCCGGCCGGCGACGTTCATCGAGACGTCGGTGAACAACCTGGGCCGCGCGATGCTGATCGGCTTCGGCCTGGTCGTGCTGATCCTGATCTTCTTCCTGTTCGAGTGGCGGGTGGCGTTGATCAGCGCGATCACCATCCCGTTGTCACTGGTGGCCGCGGGTCTTGTGCTGAACGCCACCGGCGCGACGATAAACGTGATGATCCTGGCAGGCCTGGTCATCGCGCTCGGCGTCCTGGTGGACGACGCGATCATCGACATCGAGAACATCGTGCGCCGAATACGGCAGCATCGGCGAGAGGGGAGTGACAGATCCACCGCGTCGATCATCCTGGAGGCCTCGATCGAGGTCCGCGGCCCGATCGTGCACGCGACACTGATCATCCTGGCGTCGACGGCACCGGTGTTCCTCCTCAGTGGACTGACGGGTGCGTTCTTCCGTCCGCTCGCCTTCGCGTACGGGTTGTCGATCCTGGCGTCGCTGCTGGTGGCGTTGACCGTGATCCCGGCTCTGGCGCTGATCCTGCTGCGCAACGCGGAGATCGAACACCGTGAGTCGCCGTTGGTGCGGTGGCTGCAACGCGGCTACACGGCGTTGCTGGCGCGAATCGTGCCGCGGCCCGGTGTGGCGTACTCGAGCGTGGCCGTGGTGATGGTCGCGGGCATCGCGATCGTGCCGTTCCTCGGGCAGAACCTGTTCCCGTCGTTCAAGGAGCGGGACTTCCTGATGCACTGGGTCGCCCAGCCGGGCACCTCGCGCGAGGAGATGGTCCGCATCACCCAGCAGGCCAGCAAGGAGCTGCGCGCGATTCCGGGTGTGCGCAACTTCGGCGCGCACATCGGTCAGGGCACGCTCGCCGACGAGGTCGTCGGCATGAACTTCACCGAGAACTGGATCAGCATCGACAAGGACGTCGACTACTCGAAAACCGTTGCCGCCGTTCAGAAAGTCGTCGACGGCTATCCGGGTCTGCAACGCGACGTGCAGACGTACCTCAAGGAACGCACGAAGGAGGTGCTGACTGGATCGAGTGACGCGATCACGGTCCGCATCTACGGCGACGATCTCGACGGCATCCGGCAGAAGGCCAACGAGGTCAAGGAGCTCATAGCCGGGATCGACGGCATCATCGACGAACACGTGACGCTGCAGACGAACATCCCGCAGGTGGCCGTGGAGGTCGATCTGCAGAAGGCGTCGCAGTACGGGATCTCGCCCGGTGAGGTGCGGCGGACCGCGTCGGCGTTCATCTCCTCCGAGGAGGCGGGCGACATCTGGCGCAACGGCAAGAACACCGAGGTGCACGTGTGGTCGCAGCCCAAGGCCCGGTACAGCGTGGAGTCGGTGCGCCAGTTGCTGATGGACGCGCCGGACGGCCGGAAGGTGCCGCTCGGTGAGCTCGCCTCGGTGAAGGTCGTGTCCGCGCCGAACCAGATCCTGCGGGAGGACGGATCGCGGCGGATCGACGTGGGCGCCAACGTGGCCGAGGGTGCCGCGCTCGGTGACGTGGCGGGGGAGGTCGAGCGGCGGCTGGCCCAGGTGAGCATGCCCGCCGGGTTCCACGCCGAGCTGCTGGGCGAGTACAAGGAGGCCACCGCTGCGCAGAACCGGTTGCTGCTCTTCGCCGGCGGGGCGTTGATCGCGATCCTGCTGATCCTGGTGACCGCGTTCGGCAGCTGGCGGCTGGCCGTGCTGGTGCTGCTGACATTGCCGATGGCCCTTGTAGGTGGTGTGCTCGGGGCGTGGCTGACCGGTGGTCTCCTGTCGCTCGGGTCGCTGGTCGGGTTCTTCACGGTGCTCGGCATCGCGGCGCGCAACGGGATCCTGATGATCAACCACTTCCAGCACCTGGAACGGGAGGAAGGGGAGCCGTTCGGCCGGGACCTCGTGCTGCGCGGCGCCCGTGAGCGTCTCGCGCCGATCCTGATGACCTCGCTGGCCGCCGGTCTGGCCCTGGTACCGCTGGCGATCGCCGGCGACCTGCCGGGCCACGAGATCGAGCATCCGATGGCGATCGTCATCATCGGCGGGTTGTTCACCTCGACCCTGCTGAACCTCTTCGTGACCCCGTCCCTCTATCTCCGGTTCGCCGGGCCACGCCACGACAAGGCGGATCCCGCTCCCGCTCCTGAACCCGTTCCCGCCTAGCCGACACGTGATGAGGGGCTTCCATCCACTGTGGACGGAAGCCCCTCATCACGTTGTGAACTGCGGCACTCAGGCGGTGTTGCGCTGGCGGCGGCGGACCGCGTAGACCGCGACCCCCAGCAGGATCGGCACGATCAGTGCGATCGGCAGGGCGCCACCGGCGCTGAGCGTGCGCCGCCCGGCCACCTCCACGTGGATGGGCGGACTGACGGACAGCGAGGTGGAGCCGTTCGGCAGCACGACCGCGTACACGTTGAACACCCCGGCGTTCACGGCCTGGACGTCCCACGACACCTCGGTGCTCTGCCCTGGGCCGAGCGGCGGCAGGGATTGTGTCGGCGCGGCGGTCCAGTCCTCGAGGTCCACGTACACGTCGTTCAACGAAGCCACGTTGAGATGCGCGATCAGCTTCCCGGTCGGCGAGGGCCCGGTGTTGGTGACGGTCGATCTGATGTTCAGGTACTGGCCGACGGTGCCGGTGATGCGGGACTCCGACACCGCCACCTCGACGGTCGCCGACGCCGTGGCGGGGAACAGTGCCAGCGTCAGAGCGGCGAGCAGCAGTCTCATCCAGAACCAACCCCTCCTGTGAGACGGACGATGCGCGGCCCCGCCACGGCCAGCGCCACGACGGCGGCCACCACGGCCGCCACCGGTGAGATCAGGTACGACAGGTCCTGGGTCCACGAATGCCCCTTGAGCAGGACCAGCCCGATGTAGTGCATCCCTGCTGTGACCGGGTTGATCCGCACGAGCAGATCACCCACCGACGACGTCGGCATCGTGGGCAGCTGCGTGGGGGCGAACAGGGCGAGCAGCAGGAACAGCGACGCGGCGAGGCTCACCTTGTTGGTGGAGGACCGGGCGCTGATCAGCAGACCGATCGCTGCCATCGACAGCGCGAGCACGGTTCCGATGAGCAGACCGAGCAGCACCGCCTCGCCCACCACGGCGACGCCCTTGCCGAGTACCCACAGGTACGGCAAGGTCACGACGAAAGCCACGCCCCACAACGACATCGCGGCCACCAGCTTGCCCAGCACGATCGCTCCGCGGGACACCGGTGTCAGCAGCAGGCTCTCCAACGTGCCGCGCTCGCGTTCGCCGCTGATCCCGTCCGCGGCGACCACCATGGTCAGCAGAACCCCCACCGCCACGGCGATCTGGAGCACGAGGTTCACCGACTCGCGCTGTTCCAGGAAGTTCAGGACCTGGTTGGTGGCGGCCAGGTAGGTCACCGCGCTCAGCAGCACGGCGTAGGCGAACGTCAGCACCGGACCGCGGCCGCTCAGCCACAGGTCGCGGCACTCCTGGCCGGCGATGATCCGCGTGCTCACGACGTACCTCCCCGTGTCATCGCCAGGAACGCGTCGCTCAGCCGCATGCCGTCCACCTCGAACGACAGCACGGTGATCCCGGCACCCAGCAGGGCTGACAACGCCTCGTTCATGCCGTCCGACGACGACACCGACACGACGTCCTTCGTCACCTCGACCGACACACCGCGAACACGTCGCAGCACTTCCGCTGCCCTGCCGACCTCGTCCAGCGGGACGCGCAGGTGGCCGGACTGGCGGCTGCCGGCCTCCGTGCTCGTCACCTCCGCCACGCTGCCGGACACCAGCACCCTGCCCTTGTCCAGGATCAGCACCGAGGAGCACACCTGCTCGACCTCGGGCAGCGTGTGCGTCGACAGCACCACGGTCGTGCCGCGTGCCTCGGCGATCGTCCGCACCAGCACGAGGATCTCGCGCTGCCCGGCGGGATCCAGGCCCAGCGTCGGTTCGTCGAGGAACACCACCGACGGGTTGTTCACCAACGCCCGTGCGATGCCGAGGCGTTGCCGCATACCCCGGCTGTAGGTCGCGATCCTCGACTGCGCGCGGTCCGCCAGGCCCACCTGACCGAGCAACCGCACCGCGGTCTGCCGGGCCTCGTCGCGGGACAGTTCGAAGAGGCGCCCGTGGTAGATGAGGTACTCCAACCCCGTCTGGTGCCCTGGATAACCCGCGCTCTCCGGCAACACGCCGATCCGGGCCCGGATCTCGGAGGGCCGGGACGACGGGATGCCCGCGACGGAGAACGAGCCTCCTGTGGGGTCGAGCACCGTCGACAGCATCCGGATCGTCGTGGTCTTGCCCGCCCCGTTGGGGCCGAGCAGACCGATCACCTCTCCCTCGTGCGCGGTGAAGCTCACCGAGTCGACGGCCGTGCGGGACCCGAACCATTTCGACAACTCACGAGCCTCGAGAGTTACACCCGGCATGGCATCCCCTCCTCATTTGGAGTAAGTGCCATAAGTCGAGCCGATGGGCATAAGAGAACCATGAGAACACAACTCAGGAAATCAGACCGATGGGTCTCTACCTGCGGCGATTGGTCGAGCACTGGCAGTGATTCGTGCAAATGGCGTGAAACGGAATACATGACTCGACCGATTCACGAGCAGGGGTTACCGCCGCCGGGGAGGGGGCGCCGTGGACTTTCAGCTACTGGGTGCCGTTGAGGCATGGGAACAGAAGTTGCAACTTGATCTCGGGCCGCGAAAACAGCGGTTCGCGTTCGCGATACTCGCGCTGCACCCGAACCAGCTCGTATCCGTGCAGCGGCTCGTCGACCTCACCTGGCCGTCGCACCCGCCGCGCACCGCGCAGCACGCGATCCATGTCAGCGTGTCGCGCCTGCGCAAGGCGATCGCTGATGCGAGGACCGGCCAGAACGACGCGGACATCGTCACACGCGGCAAGGCCTACATGCTGAAGGTCAACCCGCTGTCGATCGACGTGCACCGGTTCCGCGCCGTCGTCACGGGTGCCCGGCAGGAGACGGACGACGCGGTCAGGGTGTCGCTGCTGCGGCACGCGCTGTCGATGTGGCACGGTCCGCCGCTCGCGGACGTGACCACACCGGACGCCGCAGCCGTGCTGTGTCAGGGACTCGAACAGGCTCGGCTGGCAGCTCTGGAGGAATGCCTGGACGCCGAACTGCGCCTCGGCAGGCACGCCGCGGTGGCCGACGAACTGACCGACCTCGTCGCGCAACACCCTGACCGCCAACGCCTGCAGGCGTTGCTGATGCTGGCGATGTACCGGTGCGGCCGGGTCACCGATGCGCTCGAGGTCTATCGCGCCGCCCGAGCCCGGCTCGCCGACGAGCAGGCGCTCGAACCCGAGTCGCGGCTGAGCGACCTGCAAGGTGCGATCCTGCGTGCCGACCCGGCACTCGACGCGCCACTCGTGCGGACCCGCGGGAGAAACCAGCTGCCACATGAGATCTGGTCGTTTGTGCGCACCAACCGGCTGTCCGACGAGATCGCTGTCGAAGTGCGTGACCTCTCGAAGTCCTACGGCACCTTGCCTGCGGTGGACGGCATCAGCTTCACCGCGCGCAAGGGCGAGGTGCTCGGCCTGCTCGGCCCGAGCGGCGCGGGCAAGACGACGACCCTGCGCATGCTGTCCACTGTGGTCACTCCGACCGGCGGCGAGTTCTCCGTCGCGGGCGTGCCAGGCACACGGCATCACGAGGTCCGCATGCTCATCGGCGTGCTGCCGGAGGACGCGGGGTATCCCGGTCACCAGACAGGTCTGGAGTTCCTGACCTACCACGGGCGGCTCTTCGGTCTGTCCCGCGGCGAGGCCCAGGAGCGGGCCGCGCGGTTGCTCGGCCAGGTCAGGCTGAGCGACCATGCCTCCGCGCGGATCGCCACGTACAGCCGAGGCATGCGGCAACGCCTGGGGATCGCGCGGGCGCTGGTGAACAACCCGGTCGTGGTGCTGCTCGACGAACCCACGCTCGGGCTCGACCCACCCGATCAGCGGGACATTCTCACCCTGGTGCGCACGATCGCCGAGGTGCGCGGCATCACGGTCGTGTTGTCCACGCACTCGCTGCCGGAGGTTGAGCGGATCTGCACGGGTGTGCTGATACTGGAACGGGGCAGGCTCGTGTCCAGTCAGGTGATGACATGACCCGAACAGGCCGGGTGCTGGTGATCGAGGACGAGGCGTCGTTCGCCGACGCGCTCGCCGAAGGCCTGCGCCAGGACGGGTTCGAGGTGGAGACCGCGAACGACGGCCTGCTCGGCCTGGACGCCGGGCTCACCCGCCGGTTCGACGCGATAGTGCTCGATCTGATGTTGCCGAGTCTGTCCGGTCTCGACCTGTGCGCACAGCTGCGCCGTGCGGGGATCAGAGTGCCCGTGCTCGTGCTGACCGCCCGCGACGGCGAGCTGGACCAACTGCGCGCACTGCGCATCGGTGCGGACGACTTCCTCACCAAACCGTTCTCGTACCGGGTGTTGCTGGCGCGCCTGCACGCCCTGCTCAGACGGACCGGTCTGCAACTGGCGGACGTCCTGACCGCGGGGGACCTCGCGCTGGACCGAGTCGCTCGGCGCTGCCGCCGGGGCGAGGCGGCGATCGAGCTGACGCCACGCGAGTTCGCGTTGCTGGAGCTGCTCATGTCGCGGCCGGGTCAGGTGGTGACGAAGCGGTTCGCGTTGGACGAGGTGTGGGACTCGGCCATCCCGACGCAGTCGAACGTGGTGGAGGTCTACGTCGCCTACCTGCGCCGGAAGATCGATCTGCCGTTCGGCAGGCACGCCGTCGAGACCGTCCGGGGGACGGGCTACCGGTTGGCGGCCGATGGCGGTTAGGCGTCGGGCGGGTGTCCGCGTCCGGCTGACCGCGCTGGCGGTGCTGGTCGTGGGACTCGGGCTGGTCGCGGGTGGCGCCGCAGCGCTGACCCTGGTCCGCGACCAACTGACCGGCAACGCCGAGGAGGAGGCCCTCCGTCAGGCTGAGTCGTTCGCCTCGATGATCACCGGCGGCTTGCCGGCGGCACTGCCCTCGCTCATCCAGGTCGTCGAACGCGACGGCAGGGTTCTCGCCGCCGGCGCCGAGGTCGCGCACACCCGGCTGCTGGCGCTGGTGCCGGAAAGCGGTGTGGTGACGGGAACAACGCGATTGCCGGACGGGGAGCACCACACTGTCGCCGGTGTCGGCGCGACGGTGCGCGGCCAACCCGTCGCGGTCTACGCGGCCGCGCCGCTGGAACGCGTCGACGAGGGCGTCGAGGCGGCCACGACGGCGTTGGCCATCATCGTGCCGATCCTCCTGATCGCGGCCGGTGGCACCGCGTGGCTGGTGGTGGGCCGCGCATTGCGTCCGGTCGAGGCGATCCGGGAACAGGTCACCGAGATCACCGCGAGCCGGCTCGACCGCCGCGTACCGGAGCCACCGGCCGACGACGAGGTGGGCAGGCTGGCCCGCACCATGAACGACATGCTGGCTCGCCTCGAAGAGGTGCACGAACGGCAGCGCCGCTTCGCCGCCGATGCCGCGCACGAGCTGCGCAGCCCACTGGCGAGCCTGCGCACCCGCCTGGAGATCGGCCTCGCGCACCCGTCCCGCACGGACTGGGTGCGCGTCGCGGGCGACCTGCACCGCGAGGCGGTCCGGCTGGGCGATCTGACCGACGAGCTGATCGTGCTGGCGTTGGCCGACGGCGTCTCGGAGCCCGTCGAGTGGGTGGATCTGGACGAGGTGGTGCTGGCCGAGATCGACGCGGTCCGCAGCCGCGGCGTCGTGGACGTCGAGCTGTCCCCGTTCTCCGCCGCCAGGCTGCGCGGCCGGGCGGGCGAACTGAGCCGCGTGGTGCGCAACCTGCTGGACAACGCCGAACACCACGCCCGGCACCGGATCACGGTCGGTCTGTGGTCGGCGGAGTGGTTCGCGGAGCTGGTCGTGGCCGATGACGGCCCGGGCGTCCCGGACGCGGACCGCACGAAGGTGTTCGAACGGTTCTTCCGCTCACAACGCGCCCGTGAACGCGACTCCGGTGGCGTCGGCCTGGGGCTGGCGATCGTGCGCGAGGTGACCGAGCGGCACGGCGGCCTGGTGTGGCTGGCCGACTCGGCCGAGGGCGCGTGCTTCCACGTCCGCCTTCCCCTGGCCGTGGAGCCTTCGGCCTGATCTTCACGATCCTCTAATCATCCCGCTGCACTGTTGTGAGGATGAGATTCCGCACGTCGACTGATGCCAGGTTCGGCATCCGATCCGTGCTGGCGCTGATGGCCTTGACGATGGTGGCCGTCCCGTTCGGCCTCCTCTTGCTCCTGGTACGAGCCAAGTGGACGCCGCTGCTGTCCGTGGACAACGGCGTCCGTGACGAGCTGCACCGCTACACCGTCGAGCACCCCGCGTTCGCCATGACCATGAAGGCGACGAGCACGGTCGGTTCTGCACCGGTCTATCTCACCGTGTTCGCCCTTGTGGCAGCGTGGCTGCTGTACCGGCGACACCCGAGGTCCGCGGCGTTCGCGGTGGTGACCGTGGCAGGCAGCGCCGTGCTCAACGCGGTGGTCAAGAGGGTCGTTCAGCGAGCCCGTCCGGTGGTGGCCGACCCGCTGACCACCGCTACCGGCCTGAGCTTTCCCAGCGGCCACGCCCAGTCCGCCGTGGTCACGTACGCGACGCTGTTGTTGCTCTTCTGGTCCGCGATGCGAACCGTGTGGCGCCGAGTCGCGGTGACCGTCGCGGCGGTGATGGTGCTGGGCATCGGCTTGTCCCGAGTCGCCTTGTCGGTGCACTACGTCTCCGATGTGCTCGCGGGATACGTCCTCGGTCTGGCCTGGGTAGGCGCGATGGTCGCGATGTTCAGCGCCTGGCGGCAAGAGCTCCGCCGAGGGTTCGCTGAACGATGACGTCGCTGCGGTTGTTGATGGACTGGAACTCGCGGGTGAGGCCGGCGACGGTCACCGAGAAGATCGAGGACCGTCTTCACTTCGGATCCGGTGACGTTCCCACTGCGGTTTCTCTCGTGTGCACCGACGATGCCAGGTAACCGGCACGCCGTCGAGCTGAACCGTTCCCGAGAACGGCTTGTGCAGCAACGCGAGAACGCTGGCCAGTGTGGACTTGCCGCGGCTGCGTGACACCAAGCCCGAAGCGGTCGACGGCAGCGCCATCGACCGCCTCGAGCAGTTGGTGCGGGGCAGTGTGAGCGTACTGGTCGAGCAGCTTTCGTTCGTGACGCTGCGGTTGCGAGTACGTGGCAACAGTGAGACGAACGACCAGGCGTCGGCCAGCGGGTCACCGGCGGTCGATGACCCGCTGGAGCTTCCCGGAGGACCGTTCCAGGGTGCCCGGCGGCAGGATCTCGACGCTCACCGTCACGCCGATGTCGTTCTTGATCTTTGCGGCTATCTCGTTGCCGGACATGGCTTGCACGGCCTCGACCCGCACGGTGAGGTGGTCCATTCGGTCCGCTTTGGACAGCACGAGCTGGAAGTGCGGCGCGGTGCCGGGCGTGGTCAGGACGATCTCCTCGATCTGGGTCGGGAACACGTTGACGCCACGCAGGATGATCATGTCGTCGGTGCGCCCGGTGACCTTGGTCATCCGGCGAAACGGCGGATGGGCGGTACCGGGCAACAACGTCGTCAGGTCGCGGGTGCGGTAGCGGATGATCGGCATGGCCTGCTTGGTCAGCGACGTGAACACCAGCTCGCCCTGCCCGTTCACCGCGTCGACCACCTCGGGGTAGAAGTGGTCCTCCCAGATGTGCAGGCCGTCCTTCGTCAGCGAACTCTCCTGCGCCACACCGGGACCGATCACCTCGGACAGCCCGTAGATGTCGACGGCGTCCAACGCGAACCGGCCCTCGATCTCGGTTCGCATCTGCTCGGTCCACGGCTCGGCGCCGAACACTCCGATCCGCAGCGAACTGGCAGCGGGGTCGAGGCCGGCGCGTTCGAACTCGTCCAGCAACGTGAGCAGGTACGAGGGCGTGACCATGATGACGTCCGGCTTGAGGTCGGTGATCAGACGGACCTGCCGCGAGGTCATCCCACCGGATGCCGGGATCACCGTGCAGCCCAGGCGCTCGGCGCCGTAGTGAGCGCCGAGGCCTCCGGTGAACAGGCCGTATCCGTACGCCACGTGCACTTTGTCGCCGGGACGGGCTCCCGCCGCCACCAGCGACCGGGCCATCACGTCCGACCAGGTGCTGATGTCGGCGGCGGTGTAGCCGACGATGGTCGGCTGCCCGGTCGTGCCGCTGGACGCGTGGATGCGGCTGACCTCGTGCTCCGGCACGGCGAACATGCCGTACGGGTAGCAGTCGCGAAGGTCCTGCTTGGTGGTGAACGGGAACTTCGCGAGGTCGTTGAGGCTGCGGCAGTCGTCGGGATGCACTCCGGCCGCGTCGAACTTGCGCCGGTAAAGCGGAACGTTCGTGTACGCGTGCCGGAGTGTCCACTGGAGACGCTCGAGCTGGAGCGCGGCCAGCTCGTCGGTGCTGAAGGTGGGAATCATTTTTCGTGGGGTGCCTTGTAGGTCTTGGCCTGGTCGGCCTCGAACAGTTGCTGCACGTACTTCTGGCCGCCCGGTGCCGAGGCGTCGGGCTGGGCCACGTACACCTGACGGGTCGCGGGTGCGCCCGCCTTGCCGAAGTCCAGTGAGGCGACCAGGTCACCGGTGTCGGCGGAAGTCGTCTGCTGCATCGCGGCGTGGATGCCGTCGCGGGTCAGGTCCTTGTTCTCACAGGCCTTCTTGAGCACAGTGCCCCAGACCTCGGCGACGGCATATCCGTACGGAACGCCGGCGTGCGGCGGTTCCTTGAACCCGGCCGCGGTGTACTTGGCCGCGATCTCCTTCGCCTTCGCGATGTCGGCGGAGAACGGTACCGTGCTGGCGACGACGTACATCTTGTCCAAAGCCCCGGCGGCGGGGCTCTGGTGCAGGACCGGGTCGAAACTCGGGTTGTTGCCCAGGATCGGGACGTTCAGCCCGAGCGCCTTGTTCGCCGCGGCGACGGAACCGGTCTGGGTGGGCGTGGTCGTCAGCAGGATCGCCTTGACGCCCTGGCCCTTGAGGCCGGTGACCACGTTGGTCAGGTCGGTGTCGGTCGACGTGATCTTGACCTCGGAGAGTTTCAGGTTGTGCTGCTGGGCGTAGTACTTCGAGCCGCGCAGGCCGTTCGCGCCGTACTCGCCGTCGACGTAGATGTGCCCGACCGCGTCACCGTCGGCGATCATGCCCTGCTTCTGCAGGTAGCTCAGGCCGTCGATCATCTCGACGTCGTAGGTGGTGCCGACGATCATCACGTACGGGTTGCTGAGCAGTTCGGACGACCACGAGGCCGGCGTGGTGGTGAGCTTGTCCGCCTCGAGGTTCTTGCCGAGCGCGGCCATGATCGGCGAGCCGACCAGCTGCACGAACCCGAGCACCTTCGGCTCGATCTGCGGGTAGAGCGTCTTCGCTGTGTCGGCCTTGTAGCCGTGGTCGACGATCTCCAGCTCGACCTGGCGCCCGCACACGCCGCCCGCCGCGTTGAAGTCCTTGGCCCACAGCTCGTTGCCGTGGGTGATGGCGGTCGACAGGCTCTTGAACGGCCCGGTCTGATCGGTCATCACACCGAGCGTGATCTCGGTGTCGGTCACGCCGACGCCGGATTTCACCCCGCCCGAGCTCGTGTCCGTCGCGGTGCCTGCTTTCGTGCTGCACGCGGTGAGCAGCAACAGCGATGCCACCAGCACTCTCTTCATCGTCTCAACTCCTTGAGTCTGCGGCCGAGGGCAGCGAGCCCGCCGGGTTCGAACAGCACGACGAGCACGATGGCGGCGCCGTAGACGAAAGAACTGACCAGAACCGGCGTGATCGAACCGGTGAACCAGCCGAGGTCGGTGGAGTACAGCGTCAGCAGCTGCGGCAGGCCGAACACGACGAGCGCGCCGACCACCGCGCCCGTCACGGAACCGAGCCCGCCGATGATCACCATGGCGAGGAACGCGATCGACGTGTTCACGCCGTAGGTGCCGAACTCGCTCTCATCGGGTTTGAGAATGTCGAACCACAGCACCGTCATCACGCCTGCCAAGCCCGCATATGCCGACGACACCGCGAACACCGCCGCCTTGGTGCGTGCGACGTCGACGCCCATCGCGGTGGCGGCGGCCTCGTTGTCCCGCACCGCCCGCCAAGACCTGCCGACCCTCGTGCGGACCGCGGTGCGCGCGAGCACGTACGAGATCCCCAGCAGCGCCAGGAACAGGTACCAAATGCGCTCGGCACCGCGGATCGGCACACCCGCGAGCACGAACTCGCCGGAGTTGGAGAACGAGAACCCGAACAGCTCGAACGCCGCCGGGGCACGCCCGGTGGAGGTGCCGCCGGTCAGCGTCTCCCACTCCTGCCCGAGGTAGAGCCCCAGGAACACCAACGCGAGCGAGGCGACGCCGAGGTAGATCCCGCGCAGACGCCCGGCCACCGGGGCGAACGCCATGCCGGTCAGCGCCGTGACCACCACCGCGCCGATCAGCGCGAGCAGCGGATCCAGTCCCAGGCCGACCAGGTTGTCGCCCGGTCCGGAAAGGACGGTGTAGGAGGTCGCGCCGACCAGCAGGAAGAACCCGTGTGCCAACGACAGTTGCCCGGCCTGACCGGTTAGGAGCGTCAGCCCGATCGCGCCCACCGCGCCGATCATCATGTACTGACCGGCCTTGAGCCACTGCGCTTCGAGGTAGAGCGGCAACGCGAGCAGCACCAGCACGCCCGCCAGCCACAGAAGTCGTCTAGACACGGGTTGTCTCCCTCGTGCCGAACAACCCGGCCGGCCGCGCCACGAGAACCACGAGCATCACCAGGAAGATCGCGCTCTTGGCGAAGGCGAACGAGATGTAGTGCGTGGACAGCGCGTCGACCAGTCCCACGGTGATGCCGCCGACGATCGCGCCCGCCGTCGAGTCGAGACCGCCGATGATCGCGGCCGGGAAGGCCGCCAGTGCGATCGAGTGCGTACCGCGGGACAGGCCGGAGCCGGAGAAGTCCTGGGTGGCGATGAACAGCACCGCGATCCCGGCCAGCAGCCCGGCGACCAGCCAGACCGACGCGGTGACCCGTGCGCTCCGGATCCCTGCCAGCGCAGCGGCCTCCCGGTTCTCCGACTGGGCGCGCATCGCGATGCCCCAGCTGGAGTACCGCTGCAGCAGGAAGAACGCGGTGATCAGCACGGCCGCGACCAGTAACGCCACCAGGTGCGTGCGGAAGAGCGTGATGCCACCGATCTGCAGGGGCTGGGCGTCCCAGGCGTCACCGATGAACGGCAGCGAGACGCCCAGTCGCCGCACCACCTCCTCGGTGATGATCACGTCGATTCCGATGGTCAGCAGCGCGAGGCTGAACGGGTCGGCGTGCCGGGACCGGGCCAGCAGCAACCGTTCGACGGCCAGGGCCAGCATCCCGGCGCTCAGGATTCCGACGACCGCCGCGCCGGCCCAGCCGAGCGTGTCCTTGGTGACCAGCACGAGATAGCCGCCGAAGAGCACGAGCGAGCCGTGGGCGAAGTTCACCACCTCGGTCGCCTTGAAGATCACCACGAACCCCAGCGCGAGCAACGCGAACACCGCGCCTTTGCCGAGTCCGTTCACGAGCAACTGCAGGAAGGTCGTCACGTCGTCACCCCGAGATAGGCCTTGATCACGCCGGGATCGTTCTGCACCTCGGCCGGGGTGCCGTCGGCGATCACCCGCCCGAAGTCGAGCACCGTGACCCGGTCGGCGATGCCCATCACCAGCTCCATGTCGTGTTCCACCAAGAGGACGGCGATGCCGAGATCGGCGCGGATCTGGCCGATCGTGGCCGCGAGTTCGGCGGTCTCCTCGAGGTTCAGCCCGGCCGCGGGTTCGTCGAGCAGGAGCAATGACGGCTCGACGGCCAGGGCCCGTGCGATGTCCACCTTCTTCACCACGCCGTAGGGGAGTGCGCCGACGGGCTGGTCGACGGTGTCACCGATGCCGAGGAAGTCGCAGATCTCCCTGGCACGCACCGCATGTCGCCGTTCCTCCCGCCGGGTCAGGCCGAGCCCGCACGCGAGGAACCCGCCGCGGGTGAGCACGTGCCGGCCGAGCAGCACGTTGTCGAGCACCGTGGAGTGCGAGGAGAGCGCGGTGTTCTGGAAGGCTCGGCCGACCCCCAGCCGGGCGAGCCGGTGCGGCCGGACCCTGGTCAGGTCCTCGTCACCCAGCCTGACGATCCCGGAGGTCGGCCGGTAGAGACCGCTGATCACGTTGAAACAGCTGGACTTCCCGGCGCCGTTCGGGCCGATCAGCGCGTGCAGCGAACCGGGGGAGACGGTGAACGAGACCCCGTCGAGCGCGACGAGACCGCCGAATCTGAGGGTCACCTCGTCGACGTTCAGCATCACGACCACCTGGCCAGCGACTTGCGGTCGTGCGCGGGCACACCCAGGTAGTGGTGGTGCACGTGGTCGGCGATCTCGGCGGACGACCCGGACGCCGCGACGGTGCCGACGTTCAGCACGACAGCGCGGTCAGCGACCTGCAGCGCCATCGCGGCGTTCTGTTCGACGAGGACGACCGCGGTGCCCTGGGCGTGGATCTCCCGGATGGTCTGGCCGATCCGCTCGACCATCTTGGGCGCCAGTCCGAGTGACGGTTCGTCGAGCAGCAACAGCTTCGGTCCCGACATCAACGCCCGGCCGATCGCGAGCATCTGCTGTTCGCCGCCGGAGAGCAGGCCGGCTTTCTGGGACGCGCGGTCCGCCAGCACCGGGAAGAGCGCGTGCACCCGTCGCCCAGCCGCCGCCCGGTCCGCCGCGGACCGGGCAGCGACCCCTCCCGCACGGAGGTTCTCGGCGACGGTCATCCGACCGAAGATCTGACGCCCTTCCGGAACGCCGACCACACCGAGACGGACGATCTCAGCAGGATCGAGCCGGTCGGTCCTGCTGGATCCATAGTGGACGGTTCCGGCGAGCACCGAACCCCGGTGCAGCCGCAGCGTTCCCGAGATCGCGCGAAGCAGAGTGGACTTTCCCGCGCCGTTCGTGCCGAGCACCGCCAGCACACCGTCGCCGGGAACGTCGAGATCCACGCTGTGCAGCGCCGTCACCGAACGGCCGTAGCGCACCCGCAGATTCCGGACTGTCAGCACTGACATCCCTCCGCTCCTGTCGGCCGACAGTCTGCGGAGAACCCCGTGCGTCTCCACACCCCCAGGTGGAGACGTCGGTTATAACAAACCGGCCTCGCTGGCCTTGCCGATGGCCTCAATCCTGTTGCGGGCGCCCAACTTGTGCAGCGCGGACTGCAGATAGGTCTTCACCGTGTTGCGAGTCAGACCGGTCGACTCTGCGATCTCCGGGTTCGTGCGACCCTGCGCCGCGAACCGGAGCACCTCGTATTCGCGCCGGGTCAACCCGCTGCGCGCCAACGCTTCCGAACGCTGGGCGTGGTGTGGCGTGATCCGCGGATCGATGATCCGCTCGCCGCGCAGCACCTGTCGCAACGCGGCCATCAGGTCCGTACCTGCGACGTCCTTGACCAGTGCGCCGTTCGCACCTGCCTCCAAGGAAGCCGTGATGCCGTGGTGATCGGCGTGCGCGGTGAAGACCACGATCTTGCCCGGCGGGTGGACCTTGCGCAGCTCCGCGATGACCTCTGGCGCCAGCATGTCCGGCAGCCGCAGGTCGAGCAGCACGAGGTCGGGCTTCAGGTGGGTGATCCGCTCGATCGCGGCGCGCCCGGACTCGGCGGAACCGATGATCCGCAGCGTCGGATCCGACCGCAGCAGCAACGTCACCCCGTCGCGCACGACCGGGTGGTCGTCCACCACGAACACGCTCGCCGTCATCGCGGCAGCCAGCCGCGCAGCGTGCAGCCTCCGTCGTCGTCCCGAACAAGGCTCACGTGCCCGCCCAGGCGCACGGCACGTTCGGCGAGAGTCCTGATACCGAGGCCGCTGCCGGGCGTGGCTGTCGCGTCTCCGGTGCCGTCATCCGCGACGACCACGTGCACACCGCCGTCCTCGCACGAGCCGAGACTGACGATCACGGACTGCGGGTTGGCGTGCTTCTCGACGTTCAGCAGGCCTTCCCTGACCACCGCCACGAGCAGCGTCGTGCGCTCGGCGTCGAGAGGTGCCACGTTGCCCAGCTGGACGAACCGCGCCGGCACACCGGTGCGGGCTTCGAACGACCGGGCGTACTCGGCGATTTCCACTGGCAGCGCTCGCTCGGGTGTCGTCTCGGCCATCACGAGCAGCGACTCCCGCAACGCGTTGGAAGCCGCGGAGACGTCGCACTCCAGCTTCCGCAGCCGATCGACCATCGCCGGATTGTCCTCAATGGACCTGTGCAGGTCGCGGACCTGGACCCCGATCAGGAACAACATCGCGCCGACCGAGTCGTGCAGGGCGCTCTGCATCCGCTGGCGTTCGGCGGCGACCGCGTCGGCCTCGCGGGCCTCCGTCGCGTCGGCGATGCGCAGCGCGGTCGCGGCCTGTCCCGCGATCTCGTGCATCCGGTCGACCGCGAAGTCCCCGAACGTGGCGGACTTGCGCATGGCGGCGTAGGCGATCGCGAGAGTCTGACCCTCCCGGTCGATGATCGGCACCGTGAGCATCCCGCCGATGCCCTCATGCCGCACCTGCGCGTCGAAGTGATGCGTGATGGCGGGTGAGCTGACGTAGTCGGTGACCCGCACGGCGGTGCCCAGCGCGAGCGCCCGGCCGCCGATGCCCTGGCCGATCGGCACGACGAGGTTCTGCAGCTGGTCGGTCCTCGTGCCGGACATCCACCTGACGACGGCTCGGTCCGGGGCCTCCACGTCCGCGACGAACCCGGAGTCGGCGCCGACCATCGTCCGGATCAGCCTGGCGGTGCCGTGCATGGCCACCACCCGGTCCATCACGGTGAGCAGCCCGTCGCGCTCGCGCAGCAGCTCGTCGAGCGCGGTGAGACGCTCGGCGACCCGGTCTGCGGCACGCTCGGCGGTCATCCGGTGACCTTCGCACATAGGGGTTCGATCACGGTATCTCCAGGTGGAGGTGCTCCTCAGTGGGTCATCCCGCCGTAGATGAACGCCGCGAGCGCGTCCTCGTCAGCCTTCGTCGTGCCGAGGTGCAGGGAGTTGTAGCAGTAGAGCTCCAGCAGACTGATGATCATCGTCGCGATTCCCGCCGCGTCGGCGATCGGCCTGCCGAAGTGGGCGCGCGTCTCGGCGACGTGGTCACGCCAGATCTTCAGGTCGCCCTCGCGGATCTGTTCGCGCAGGACAGCGAACTGGGGATCGGACGCGGCCGCCTCGTAGATCGCGACCATCTCCGGCAGGTAGTCGCGATAGGTCTGGCAGTAGGCCCTGATGTGCTTGCGGACGTCTTCTTCCGTCGTCATCGTGTGGTGATCGCCGGACGAGTGCACGACGTGCGAGCGCCGCGCGGTGAGGAAGTCGTCCGCTAGTGCCTTGAGCAGGGCAGACTTGGACTCGAAGTAGCGGTAGATCCCACCGGTGGCCCTGCCTGCCTCCTCGGTGATGTCGGTGATCTTCGTGATCGTGTAGCCCTGCCTGGCGAACACCCGCCGGGCGGCGTCCTTGAACTCCTCCGCGGCCATGGTCATGAGAAGAACAGTTCGGTGGGGGAGTCGACCAGGATCCTGCGCAGATCGGCGGGTGCCCAGCGGGTGAGCAGGTTGAGCAGCTCGCCGGTGTCCCGCTGGCCGTCTGGCAGGTGCGGCCAGTCCGAACCCCACACGAGCCGGTCGGGCCGGGCGTGGACCAGTGCGGCCACCAGTGGTTCCACAGTGGACAGCGGGAGGTTCTTGGCCAGCCGGTACGCGCCGGACAGCTTGATCCAGCAGTTGTCCTCCGCCAGCAGCCCGAGGAGCTTTGAGGTGTCGAGCCCGTAGCCGATGTGGTCGACGACGTACGGCACGCGCAGGCGTGGCAGGAAGTCCAGCAGCCGCTCCAGCACCGCGCCCGGCGTGTAGAACTGCAGGTGCCAGCCACGCGGCAGGGCCCGTTCGGCCATCCGTTCGACGTAGGCGGTCAGGTCGGCGACCGGCCAGTCGGCCCGCGCGAAGAGGTCGAGCCGGATCGCCCGGACACCCAGCTCGTGGAACCGGTCCAGCTCGGCGTCGGGCAGGTCCTCCTCGATCCGCACGACCGCGCGGCACCGGTCACCGAGCTTGCCCAGCACGTCGAGGGTGAGGCTGTTGTCGTTGCCGTAGAACGTCGGCTGCACGAGCACCATTCGCTCGATGCCGAGGAACCGCGTCACGGCGAGGTACTGGTCGAGCGTGCCGTCCGGGAACGTGTACTGCGGCTCGTCGACGTGCGGATAGCCGGCCTCGAACACGTGGAAGTGCGTGTCGCAGCTGCCCGGCGGGAGCACGAACGCAGGCCTGGAGTTGCTGTCCGCCGGACGCATCGGCGTGGTCTGGGCGATCGTCATGAGAACTCCTTCAGAACCAGTCCGGCCCGTGCGGACGCGCCGGCGTACAGGAGATCGGTGTCGGTGCCGGTCATGAACAGCGGGCAGACGCCCAGGGGGAGCAGCGACTTCAGCAGCTGGAGATCGCCGACGCCGCCGAGCTGCAGCAGCTTGCCGTGCTCCCGGCACGCCTGCGCCACCTCGGCGACGTGCGAGCGGATGCGGGTGTGGTCGCCGGGAGATCCCAGCTCCGCGGTGAGGTCGTTCGCGCCGATGCCGAGCATGTCGACGCCGTCGATCGCGGCGATCTCGTGCGCGCCGGCGACGCCGTCCGGGGTCTCGACGAGGATCTGCACGATCGTCGACTCGTCCAGCCACGGGTTGAGCTCGGCCGCGGGCGTCGGGCGCATGTCCAGCATCGGCACCATCGCGAGCTGGGAGCGCTGCCCGCGCGGCGGAAACCGGCAGGCACGGGCGACCGTCCGCGCCTCGAGAGCCGTGTCGACGCGTGGCGCCACGATGCCCTGCGCCCCGCAGTCGAGGAGCCTGCCGATCGCGCCGTACTCGCGTTCCTGCACCCGCACGAACGGCGTGAGCCCCAGGTCGGCGGCGGTCGCGCAGAGCTGCGCGGCGACGTCGAGCGACATCGTCGAGTGCTCCAGGTCGATCATCACCGCGTGATGCCCGGTGGCCCTGGCGATCCGCACCACGTCCGGGGTCCGGCCGCTGCGGATCGACAGCATCAGCGTCGGCCTGCCCTCGTGCAATCGCTGCAGGAACGAGCTCACGGTGTGCCTCCCCGATCGTTGCTTGCGTCACAGCCAGGCTCGACGCTACCGTGAAAATGAATTCAGATTCAACACTGCGAACGAGGTGGTGCGGGTGGCTCTCCTGACCGAGTTGTGGCGGATACCCACGTCGGGCGCCCGTGGCGTCACGCCGTTCACGATCGGTGACCGCGAGTTCCTGGCGATCCCGCAGCTCGCGATGGACGCCGAGGGCACCCCGCCCGGCATGAACGGCGGCGACAGCGACACGGACCTGCTGGTGCTCGTCCGTGAACCCGGCGGGTACGCCGAGTACCAGCGGATTCCAGCACCGGGAGGCGAGGACGCCGAGGTCTTCACCATCGGCGACGCCGTCTACCTGGCGGTGGCGAGCATCCGAACGGGCGGCGGGCCTTATCAGTACGCGACCAACTCGGTGATCCACCACTGGGACGGCGAGAAGTTCCAGCCGTTCCAGGAGATCTCGACATACGCGGCCAAGCAGTGGAGGCACTTCCGGATCGATGACCGGGACTTCCTCGCGCTGGCACAGGGCGTCACCGTGCGCCCGGAGGAGAACCGGCCGTCGGTGATCTTCGAGTGGAACGGCGCGGAGTTCGTCCCGTTCCAGGTCGTCGACTCGCAGTGGTCGTACAACTGGCACCACTTCGAAGTGGACGGCGAGCACTACCTGGCGCACGCGGACCACGCCGCGCGATCGGTGCTGTTCCGCTGGACCGGCGATCGGTTCGTCGAACACCAGCCCCTGGCGCCCTCCGGCGGCCGGGCGTTCGCGACGTTCGAATCGGACAGCCTGCTCTACCTGGCGGTCGCGGTGATCGATCACGACTCGCTGCTCTACCGCTGGGACCACGGCGTTTTCACGCTGCACCAGGTCCTCGGCGGCCCGGGCGGCCGTGAGTTCGCCATGTTCGGCAGCTACCTGATCCGCGTCAACTTCATCACCGGCCCGCGGGAGAACCCCGTCACCCGGCAGGAGTCGCAGATCTACGAGTGGGACGGAGAGGTGCTCGTCGACGTGGCGCACTTCCCGACGTCGGGCGGCACGGCCGTGTCGGTGATCGGTGACCTGGTCGCGGTGTCCAACAGCCTCACCGAGGACGTCAGGTTCCGCACCGACACGGTCATCTACCGGTGGACACCGTGACGAGCCCCGAGCTCACCGCGCTGTTCGAGACCTACACCGGCGGCCCCGACAACATCGGGGCCCGGCTCGCGCAGGCGCACCGGGAGCGGGCGTGCAACGACCCGCTGATCGTCGCGACCGGGCGTGACCTGGCGTTGTTCCCCGGATCCGGTTGGCCGCCAGAGGTCGAGAGCTTCCGGCTGGGCGCGCGCGGGTTCAAGGAGCTGACCGGGATCTCGCACCTCGGCCCCGCGGTCGGCTCACTCGTGATGATCCGCGAGATGCGCGGTGACGCGTGGCGGCAGGACGGCGAACAGCTGCTGGCCGATGTGCGGAAGGCGCGCGAGGCCAACAGCGTTGGGCTCTGGCAGGACGTGCTGGCCGTGGACGCGTTTCGCGGCCTCGAACAGCAGATCGCCGACATGGTCGACTACTCGTGCGCCGTCACCGCCAGATACCTCGAGCGTGCACTGTCCGAAGAGGACTATCTGTCGGCGGAGACGTTGCACCGCGACTACCTCGACGGTGGGCCCGTCCCGATCAACCACATGATGGTGGCGACGTTCTTCCTGGCCGGCATGGACGCGGCGCACCGCGTCCTGCGGTGGCTCGACGAGTGGGACCTCGACTGGCCGAACGCGATGGTCCTCATCGCGGGCAGGCAGGGCAGACCCACCGCCGGTGTCACCTGGAACACCAGCAGCGTCGCGACGTTCATCCTCGGCGCCGCCCGCGGCAAGCTTCCGCTCGAACGGCTCTACATGGCGCCGCACGCGCCCGTGTTCGACACTCCCGTCAACGGCGACGTCTCGCAGGTGGCGGCGATGGAGACCGGCCTCCGCACGCTCTGGTCCAGCATCAGGGCGACCGTGGAACTCGGCGGCACGATGTTCCCGGGCCACCCCCGGTTCGAACCCGACGGCCACACCCCGTCCGTCATCCGCTCCGCCGACGACTTCTCCGCGCTCGTCGGCAGGCTGCGCCTCGTGCTCGAGGACCCGCGTCAGCTGCTGTCCGCGGCGGTCACCGACTTCGCGGTGGACCAGCTGGTGGCGAACGACAACGACCCGGCGAAGGTGATCGTGCCGGGGCTCACCGGAGTGCACTACCCGACCCAGCTCTGACTGGAGACTCACATGCAACGGCGCATCCCAGAACTCAGCAGGCGAACCTTTCTCCTCGGCTCCGGCGCCGTGCTCCTGGCGGCGTGCAGCGGTGGCAACGCGGGCAGCGGAGGCGCAGGACCACTCCGGATAGGCGCTTCGCTGCCGTTGACCGGCCCGGTCGCGGACGTGTCCAAGCCCGGCTACCAGGGCTACCAGGCGTGGCAGAAGAAGATCAACGCGGCCGGTGGGCTGCTCGGCAGGCAGGTGGAGTTCGTCGTGCTCGACGACGGCTTCGACCAGAACACCGTGGTGGCCAACTACAACCGCCTGATCAGCCAGGACCGCGTGGATCTGCTGCTGGGCACCTTCTCGTCGTTTCTGAACCTGCCGGCGTCCACCATCGCCGAGCGGCACGGCATGCTCTACATCGAACCCTCCGGCGGTGCCGCGGAGATCTTCGAACGCGGCCTCAAACGGCTGTTCTTCGCCCAACCCGGCACGACCAAGGACGTGCCCGACCGGTTCGTCGACTACATCTCGGCGCTGCCACCGGGCGATCGGCCGCAGACGGCCGCGTACTCGACGCAGAACGACCCGAGCGCGGACGTTCCGGTGCAGATCTTCCAGCAGAAGTTCGAGGCGCTCGGCATCAGGACAGTGCACAGCACGAACTACCCGGCGGACACGGCGAACTTCGACGCCATGGCGTCGATCATCGCGCAGGCGGCCCCGGACCTGGTGGTGCACGGCGCGGTGACCGCGGACGGTGTCGGCATGATCAGGTCGTTCCAGAAGGTCGGGTTCAGCCCGAAGTTCCTGTTCCAGACCAAGTCGCCGTCCGATCCGCTGACGTTCCCAGACGGCATCGGCAAGGGCAACACCGAGGGCATCTTCACCACCGCGGCCTGGCACCCGAAGGCCAGGACACCGGGCAACGCCGAGTTCGTCGAGGCGTACAAGGCACAGTTCAACGAGGAACCGACCGAGGACGCGGCCTCTTCCTACACGGCGACCCAGGTGCTGGAAGCCGGCGTGAAGGCCGTCGGCAAGATCGACCAGGACGCCATCGCGCAGTGGCTGCACGCCAACTCGGTGCCGACGGTCTCCGGAACCCTGGCGTGGGACGAACGCGGCGTGCCCAAGGCGTCGATGCTGCTGGTGCAGTGGCAGAAGGGGCAGATCGAGGTGGTCGCGCCGTCCGAGGCGGCCACCACCCAGAACGTCGTGCGCCCGAAGCCGGGGTGGGCGTGACGTGGTCACCTTCGTGCAGTCACTGGTGTTCGGGGTGCTGGTCGGCGGGGTGTACGCGCTCGCGTCGTCCGGTCTCTCGCTGATCTTCGGCGTGATGCGGATCGTGAATCTCGCACACGGCGGCCTGATGGTCGCCGCCGCGTTCCTCACCTACACCGTCTGGAACTCCACCGGACTCGACCCGTTCCTCGCGATACCGCTGGTGTGCGCGGTGCTGTTCGCGCTCGGATGCCTGCTCTACCAAGGGGTCATGCGGTTCGCCTGGCGCGGCGGAGAGGCGTCGATCATCCTGGCGACGCTCGCGCTGGCGATGATCATCGAGGGAGTGCTGGCGCTGGTGTGGGGTGCTGAGCCGCACAACGTGTCACCGTCCTATGTGAACTCCTCGTTCCGGCTCGGGCCGATCGTGTTCCCGACCGTGCAGGCGATCGGGTTCATGATCGCCTGCGGGCTGCTCGGCGGGTTGTACCTGCTGCTGAACGGAACGTGGCTCGGCAGGGGAGTGCGGGCCGCCGCGGCGAACCCGACGGGCGCCACGCTGACCGGCATCCGGGTGGAGCGGGTCAACGTCGCCACGTACGCGATCGGTGTCGCGCTGACCGGTGCGGCCGGGGCGATCGTCTCGGTGCTCGCGCCGTTCACGCCGGACTCCGGTGACCGCTGGATCGGCATCGGCCTGGCGATCGTCGTGCTGGGCGGCATGGGCAGCCTCGCCGGTGGCCTGGCCGGCGCGTTGCTGTTCGGGATCGCGGAAACCATGACCACGACGTACGTCTCGACGGCATGGGCCACCGCCGTGCCGTTCGTGGTGATCATCGTCGTGCTGCTGGTGCGCCCGCAGGGGATCTTCGGGCGCGCGGTCCGGAGGGACGTGATGGCCGGATGAGGAAACTTCTCCCAATCGCTGTCTTGGTGATCGCGTGTGTGCCGCCGTTCTTCGTGGACAGCTACTACCAGAACATGCTGATCATGGTGTTCCTGCTGGCGATCATGGCCAGCGGCTGGAACGTCATGGGTGGCTACACCGGCTACATCTCGTTGGGGCAGAGCGCCTTCCTCGGAGTGGGCGCCTACACCACCGGCATTCTCGCGAACTCCTGGGACGTGTCGCCGTTCCTCACAGTGCCGTTGGGCGGTGTCGTGGCGGGCATGCTGGCGGCGTTGCTCGGCTTGGTGACCGCACGGGCCCGCGGCACGGTGTTCATCATCGTGACGTTCGCACTGCTCGCTTTGCTCGGCATCGTCGCGGTGAACTGGTTTTCACTGACCAACGGCAGCCATGGCCTGGTCCTGGCCATCCCGACCTGGGACGCCGCCTACGCCAACTGGCCCTTCTACTACGCACTCCTCGGGCTGCTGGCGCTGACGTTGCTGATGTCGTGGGCGATCCGCCGGAGCAGGTTCGGGATCGGCCTGCTGGCGATCCGCGACGACGAGGAGAAGGCCGCGGGCCTTGGCATCAACACCGCATGGCACAAGCTGCTGGCGTTCGTCGCGAGCAGCGTGCCGATCGGTGTCGCCGGTGGCATCTACGGCTACTACCTGTCGTTCCTCGACCCTCGCGCGATGTTCACGATCGTCGCGAGCATCACCCTGGTCCTCGCCGCCCTGCTCGGCGGCGCGGGCACGCTGTGGGGCCCGGTCATCGGCGCCCTGCTGGTCGAGCCGTTCTCGCAGTGGACCAACCAGCAGTTCACCGGTCCGGACGCGGGTGCGTGGCGGTTGGTGCTGTTCGGCGGGGTGCTGCTGTTGGTCGTGCTGTTCCTGCCGCACGGAATCCTGCCGGAGATCCAGAAAGGCCTGAAGCGGGCGCCCGCGACGGCACCAGTCGGCAAGCGCCTCGACCACCTGCCGGTCGCGCGGCCGTCCGGCCCCAGGACGTTCGGTCCGCCGCTGCTGGAGGTCATCGACCTGCACAAGAGCTTCGGCGGGCTGCGAGTGCTCGATGGGTGCTCGTTCGACGTGAAGCGCGGCTCGATCACCGGCCTGATCGGTCCGAACGGCTCCGGCAAGACCACGGTGTTCAACCTGGTCCACGGAACCCTGCGTGCCGACTCCGGCACTGTCTCGCGGCCGGCTCGTCTCGCCCGCACCTACCAGCTGACCCGCCTGTTCCCACGGCTGACCGTGCGCGAGAACCTGTTCGCCGGTGCTCGCCGGCCGGAGAAAGCCGTGGAGCTGCTGGAGTTCATCGGACTCGCGGACTACTCCGACAAACCGGCCGGCAGCCTCTCGTACGGCCAGCAGAAGCTCGTCGAACTGGCCCAGGTCCTCATGCCCGACCCGGACCTCGTGCTGCTGGACGAACCGGCCGGTGGCATCAACCCGACCCAGATCGAGCAGATGGCCGGTCTGATCCGGCAGCTCAACTCGTCCGGAACCACCTTCCTGATCGTGGAGCACAACATGCCACTGGTGCTGAGCCTGTGCGACGAGGTGCACGTGCTGGCGAACGGCCACCGCATCGCCTCCGGCACCCCGCAGGAGATCCAGCGGGACCCGCTCGTGCTCGACGCCTACCTGGGCGCCGACTTCCGGGAACTCCACGGGACGAACTCATGATCACCATCGAGGGCGTGTACGCCGGATACGGATCCGGCGATGTGCTGCAGGGCCTGGACCTCGCCGTCGAAGAGGGCTCGGTGACGTGCGTCGTCGGCCCCAACGGCGCCGGGAAGTCGACGGTGCTGCGCACCTTGAGCGGCCTGCTGAAGCCCCGGCTCGGCCGCATCAGGCTGGGAGACAAGGTGATCAGCGGCCTGCACCCCGCCGACGTGCTGACTGCGGGCGTGGTGCAGGTACCACAGCAGAACGGGCTGTTCCCCGAGATGACCGTGCGGGAGAACGTCCTGCTCGGCGGCTACGTGCGGCGGCGCGACAAGGAGTTGTTGCGCCGCCGGTACGACGAGCTGACCGCGATGTTCCCGATCATCGCCGAACGAGCGGCCGACCCGGCCGGCAACCTGTCCGGCGGCCAGCGCCGGATGGTCGAGTTCGCCCGCGCGCTGATGATCGACCCGTGGGTGGTGCTGCTCGACGAACCGTCACTAGGACTGGATCCGAAGGCGCTCGGACTGGTTCGCGACTCGGTCGAGGCCATGCGGTCGTCCGGGATGACGGTCTTGCTCGTGGAGCAGAACGTGCGGTTCGGGCTGGGCATCGCGACCCACGGCGTCGTAATGGAGAGCGGCAGGGTGCTGCTCACCGACACCGCCGAGGGGCTGCTGGCCAACCAGGAGATCGGGGAGCTGTTCCTGGGAGGTGTCCCGCGTTAGCGCGTGATGCCGCCGTAGACGAACGAGGCGAGCGTGTCGACGTGCTTCCGCGCCGCCTTGCCCTGCCGCAGCGTCGTGTAGCAGTAGCTCTCCAGCAGGCTCACCACCATGTCGGCCAGCACTCCGGAGTTGGTGGTGGGGACGCCGAGGTGCGCCCGCAGCTCTTTGATGTGGGCACGCCAGATCGTGAGGTCCTTGGCGCGGATCTGCTGCTGGATCTCGGCGAACTGCGGATCGGACGCGGCCGCCTCGTGGATCGCCACCATCTCGGCCAGGTAGTCCTGATAGGACCTCCAGTACGCCCGCACGTGGTCGCGCACGTCCTGCTCGGTCTCCATGGTGTGGCCGTGGCCCGACGCGTGTACGACCCGCTCGCGCCGCGCCTCCAGGAAGTCGTCGGACAGCGCC
Organism: Lentzea sp. NPDC054927; assembly: GCF_053610285.1. Taxonomy (NCBI): domain Bacteria; kingdom Bacillati; phylum Actinomycetota; class Actinomycetes; order Pseudonocardiales; family Pseudonocardiaceae; genus Lentzea; species Lentzea sp. NPDC054927. Next base: position 202,030 of record NZ_JBSGXZ010000006.1, on the reverse strand, counting down.
CGCAGCACCGCGGCCTTCGAGTCGAAGTACCGGTAGATGCCGCCGGTGGCACGGCCGGCCTCCGCGGTGATGTCGGTGATCTTCGTGGCGGTGTAGCCCTGCCTGGCGAACACCCGCCGGGCCGCGTCCTTGAACTCCTCGGCCGCGCGGTCCGACTTCGACGTGGTCACCAAGGCCTCCTGTTGAAAGTGACGTCACTTTCAACTGTACGTCTTGGCCACCAGGGTCAGGACGTCGTAGGTCGCGACCGGCGCGTCGTTCTGGTTCGTGACGACGGCGTCCCAGCGGACCTCGCCGTAGTCGGCGTTGGTGCGGGGCGTGATCTGCTTGACCGTCAGCTTCACCGCGATGGTGTCTCCGGCCTTCACCGGCGTCAGGAACCGCAGGTGATCGACGCCGATGTTGGCCAGCACGGGACCGGGCCGGGGTTCGACGAACAACCCGGCCGCCAGCGACACCACCAGGTAGCCGTGCGCGACGATGCCGCCGAACAACGGGTTGGCCGCCGCCGCTTCCGGATCGGTGTGGGCGTAGAAGGTGTCGCCGGTGAACTCGGCGAAGTGGTCGATGTCGGCGAGCGTGACCTGCCGGGTCGCGGACACGACCGTGTCGCCGATCCTCAGTCCCGCCAGGCTCTTCCGGAACGGGTGCACCTCGTCCACGACTCGCTTCGACCCGGCTGTCCACCGCCCGGTGATCGCGGTGAGCATGTCCGGGGAGGCCTGCACGGCGGTGCGCTGCATGTGGTGCAGGACGCTGCGGATGCCACCCAGTTCCTCGCCGCCACCCGCGCGGCCGGGGCCGCCGTGCACCAGCATCGGCAACGGGCTGCCGTGCCCGGTCGACTCGGCCGCGTCGTCGCGGTTGAGCACCAGGATCCGGCCGTGCCACGGCGCGGTGCCCAGCACGATCTGGCGTGCCACACCGGGATCGTTCGTCACGAGCGACCCGACGAGGCTCCCCTTGCCGCGCGCTGCCAGCTCGACGGCCTCCGAAGCTGTGCGATAGGTGAACACAGTGCTGACCGGCCCGAACGGCTCGATGTCGTGCGGCTCGGTGGCGCCAGGCCGAGCGCGGAGCAGAACGGGGGAGAGGAACGCACCGCGCTCGGTGTCAGCGTCGATCAGGTCGGCCGGGTGGTCGCCGAACACGACATCGGCGGTGTTGCGCAGGGACTCGATCGCCTTGCGGACGTCCTGACGCTGACCGAGCGACGCCAACGGACCCATCCGCACGCGCTCGTTCGCCGGGTTGCCCACGGTGATCTTGGCGAGCCGTGCGGTGATCGCGTCGATCACGGCGTCCGCGATCGGTTCCGGCACGATCGCGCGCCGGATCGCCGTGCACTTCTGGCCGGCCTTCACGGTCATCTCGGTGACGACACCCTTGACGAACAGGTCGAACTCGGGGTGGTCGGCCGTGACATCGGGCCCGAGGATCGAGCAGTTGAGCGAATCCGCTTCCACACCAAGGCGTACGCCACAGTGCTGCACGTTCGGGTGGTTGCGCAGAATGCTCGCTGTGTGTGCGGAACCGGTGAAGGCAACGGAATCCTGCTCGTTCAGTTCGTCGAGCAGGCCGCGCGGGCTGCCGGACAGCAGCTGCAGCGAGCCTTCCGGGAAGATGCCGGACTCGACGATTCGCCGGACGACGGCCTCGGTCAGGTAGGCGGTCTGGCTCGCCGGCTTCACGATGCTGGGCAGCCCGGCGAGGAACGCGGGCGCGAGCTTCTCCAGCATGCCCCACACCGGGAAGTTGAACGCGTTGATCTGCACCGCGACGCCCGGCCGCGAGGTGTAGAGGTGCTGGCCGAGGAACGTGCCCTCGCGCCCGAGCCGCTCCAGGCCGCCGTCCAGCACGACGGTGTCGTTCGGCAGTTCGCGCACACCTTTGCTCGCGTAGCTGAACATCGTGCCGAACCCGCCGTCGATGTCGACCATCGAGTCGCGCTTCGTCGCGCCCGTGCGGAACGACAGCTCGTACAGGAAGTCCTTGTCCGCGCTGAGGTGCCTGGCCAGCTCTTTGATCAGCAGGGCGCGCTGGTGGAACGTCAACTCTCGGATCGCCGGGCCACCGACGTGCCGAGCGTGCTCGACCATAGCCCGCAGATCGAGCCCGTCGCTCGACAGGCTCGCGACCACCTCGCCGGTCGTGGCGTCCAGCAGCGGTTCGCCCTCGTTGCGGGCACGGAACCAGCTCCCGGCGGCATAGCTCTCCAGCAAAGCGGTCACGGTCGAGAGTCCTTTCCCGGGAGGCGGCCGCCCAGGTATAACAGAACGATCGGTCAGTAAATCACCCCCAGAAGGAGACCCCCGATGACAGTTCCAGCCGTGGTGGGTGTCTACGGGGGTGGCCGGATGGGCGCCGGAATCGCCCACGCGTTCGCGGTCGCGGGCAGCGCTGTCACCGTGGTCGAGAACGACGACCGCGCCGCGGCGGCCGCACGAGCCCGCGTCGAGAAGAGTCTGGCGAAGTCGGTGGAACTGGGCATGACCGTCACCGGCACCGTCGAGGTGGTCACCGGCGCGGAGGCGTTGGTCGCCGCGAGTCTCGTGATCGAGGCGGTTCCCGAACTGCCAGAGGTGAAGCACGCCGTGCTCGCGACGGTCGCCCGCTGCGCGCCGGACGCGGTGATCGGCACGAACACCAGCTCGTTGCCCATCGACGCCCTCGCCGGCGCGCTGCCCGACCCGTCCGTCCTCATCGGACTGCACTTCTTCAACCCCGTCCCGGCCAGCGATCTCGTCGAGGTCGTGGTCGGCGCCCGCACCGCTCCCGAGCTCGTGGTGAGGGCGCAGGAATGGGTGGAGGGCTTGGGCAAGCACACGATCACCGTGCGGGACTCACCGGGATTCGCGAGCAGTCGTCTCGGCGTCGCGATCGCGCTTGAGGCGATGCGGATGGTCGAGGAAGGCGTAGCTACCGCAGAGGACATCGACAACGCCATGACGCTGGGCTACCGGCATCCGGTCGGCCCGTTGCGCACCACGGACATCGTCGGCCTGGACGTGCGGCTGGCCATCGCCGAGCATCTCTCCCGCGAGCTGGGCCCCCGGTTCGCCCCGCCACAGGTGTTGCGGGACAAGGTCGCGGCCGGGCACCTCGGCCGGAAGACCGGTGAGGGGTTCTACCGGTGGTGACGACCAGGCGGCGCGGCCGGCCGGGCTACGACCAGGAGTCGCTGCTGAGGGCGGCTGCCGAACTGTTCTACGAGCGCGGCTACGACAGCACGAGCATCCAGGACCTGGCGACCCGCCTCGGTGTCGGGAAGTCCGCCATCTACCACCACGTGCCGAGCAAGGAGTCGCTGCTCGGGCTTGCCGTCGGCCGCGCGCTGGACGGCCTGTTCGCCGAGGTCGCGAAGCTCGGTGACGGCCGCGCTGTCGACCGGCTGGAGCAACTCGTCCGCGGCAGCGTCACCGTGCTCGCCGAGGAACTGCCGTTCGTCACCCTGCTCCTGCGGGTGCGCGGCAACACGGAGACCGAGCGTGCCGCACTGGTCCGCCGCCGCGAGTTCGACGGCATCGTCACGGACCTCGTCACCCAGGCCGTGGCCGAGGGCGATCTGCGCGCCGACGTCGAACCGGCCACGGTCACCAGGCTGCTCTTCGGCATGGTGAACTCGCTCATCGACTGGTACCGGCCGAGCGGCGGTCTCACCGCCGCCGACCTCGCCGACACGGTGATCGCCGTGGCACTGGACGGCCTGAGACGGAGAGGCGCCTGATGGGCGGACGCAGCCTCATCGGCCGTGACGACGACCTGACCGCCCTGCACGCGTTCGTGCACCGGGCGTTGGCCGAAACGTCGGCGCTGGTGCTCGCCGGTGATCCCGGCGTGGGCAAGACGGCGTTGCTGGACGCGGCGGCCGCTCACGCCGCGAGCCTGGGCATGCGGATCCTGCCGATGTCGGGCGCGGAGTTCGAGGCCGAACTGGCGTTCGCCGGCCTGCACCAGCTGGTCAGCACACTGCCGGGGGCCGAGGTCGCGTCCCCGCTGGCGGTCGCGCTGGGCATGGCCGAGGGACCGCCACCCGGCCGGTCCGAGGTGGTGGACGCGGTGGCAGCCCTGCTGTCGGCCGCCCAGCCGCTGCTGGTGACCGTGGACGACCTGCACTGGCTCGACCGGCCGAGCGCCATGGTGCTGGACGAGGTGGCGCAGAGACCGTTGGGCCGCGTCGGTCTTCTCTTCGCGATGCGGGGCGAGCAGGCCGGTCACGTCGCCGGCGCGGAGGTGCGCGTGGTCCGCCCGCTGTCCGACGACGCGGCGGGAAGGTTGCTGGAGGAGCGGTATCCGGCGATGACCTCGGCCGTGCGCAGGCGGCTGCTGGACGACGCTCGCGGGAACCCGTTGGCGCTGCTCGAACTGCCGGCCGCGCTGACCTCGGCCTCGCCACAGGTCGGTGACACGGTGCCGGAGCGGCTGCGTGAGGTGTTCGCGGCACGGGTGAGCGCGTTGCCGGACGCCACGAGACGGGCGCTTCTGCTGGCAGCGCTGGAAAGTCCCGCGCCGCTGGAGCTGTTCGAGTCCGCGCGGGACCTCGCCCCCGCCGAGCGCCTGGGCCTGGTCGACCTGACCGGGGACGCCGTGGTGTTCCGGCATCCGCTGACCCGCTCCGCCGTCGTGGCGGTCTCGACGAGCGACGAACGGCGGCACGTGCACACCATGCTCGCGGAACGGATGCGCGGTCGGCTCGACCGGCACGCCTGGCACCTGGCGCAGACCGCGGCCGAACCGGACGAGCACATCGCGTTGCTCCTCGAGGACGCCGCTCTGCACGCCCGCAGGCGCGGTGACACCGCCGGTGCCGTCTCGGCGCTGATCAGGGCGGCCGAGCTCAGCGGATCGACCAACGATCGCGGCCGCCGGCTCGCGGACGCCGCGTACATCGGCGCGCTGGCCGACGGGCAGCTGCGGCGAGTGCCCGAACTGCTGGAGGAAGTGCGGACCGGTGACGAACTGCCGTCGCTGGAGATCGCCGTCGCCGCCGCCCACTACCTGCTCTTCAGCGGTGAGGGCGACATCGACACCGCGCACCGGCTGCTGGTGGGTGCGTTGGAGATGCAGAAACTCGACGAGCCGGACGACACCGTCACCGATGCGGTGATCACGCTGGGCTGGGTGTGCTATTTCGGTGGCGGGCCGCGGTGGTGGGAGGCGTTCCACCACATCACCTCGCGGATGGGAGAGCTGCCGCCGCTCGTCGAGCGACTGCGTGCGTTCTGCGCCGACCCCGCGCGGACCGCACTGTCCACACTGGATGATCTGGACCGGGTGATAGCCGGATGGGACGACCACGTGCCGCCGGTGGACCTGGTGCGCACCGGACTGACCGGCGTCTTCGTCGACCGGCTCGCCGCCTGCCGGGAACCGTTGCTGCGGCTGCGGAAACGGCCAGGACTGCCGGCGACCGCGGAGCTGCACACCGTGTCGCTGCTGGCGTTGGAACGGATCGCGGCCAGCGCGTGGGACGAGGCGGTGGAGTTCGCGGACGAACACGTGCGACTGGCCGACGCACACGGCTACAGCCTGCTGCGTTGCCTCGGGCTCTACCCGCAGGCCATGGTCGCGGCCGGGCGGGGCGACGACCATGCCGTCATCGAGCTGACCAACCGCATCATCGGCTGGGCGGCACCGCGCGGCGCCATGATGCTGTCGACGCTCGCCGCGCAGGCGCTGTCGCTGGCCGCGATCGGGCGCGGCGACCACGAGTCGGCCTACCGGCACGCGTCTTCTGTGTCGCCGGCAGGAGAGCTCGCGTCGCACGTACCCGCGGCGCCGTTGTTCGTGCTGGACCTCGTCGAGTCGGCGTTGCGACTCGGCCTGCGGGACGAGGCGGTCGCCCATGTGGAGGCGGCGAGGGCGGCGCGTCTGGAGGAGATCTCACGTCGGTACGTGCTGCTGGTCGGAGCGGCCGCGGCTCTGTGCGGGTCGGCATCGTTCGAGGAGGTCCTGGCCAGACCAGGAGTGGAGGTGTGGCCGTTCGAGCACGCGCGGGTTCTGCTGCTGCACGGCGAGCAGCTGCGGCGGGCCAGGAAGAACCAGCTCGCACGGGTGCAGCTGGCTCGGGCTCAGAAGATCTTCGCCGGCCTCGGTGCCGGGCTCTGGGTCGCCAGGGTGGAACGTGAACTCCGTCCCGCGGACGCGCATCGGCCCGGCGGCGAGCTGACGGCCCAGCAGCTCACCATCGTCAGAATGGCGGCGGAAGGGTTGACAAACAAGGAGATCGCGCAACGGCTCAACCTGTCCGCGCGGACCGTCGCCACCCACCTCTACCAGGTGTTCCCGAAGCTCGGGGTGTCCTCGCGCGCGGGATTGCGGGACGCGCTCGAGCGGTTGGACCGAGCATGAACCTGCTCGCCTTCGTCGACGACGCCGCCGAGTCCGGGGGAGTGTTCCTGCTGCACGAGGCCAGGCTCCTGGACGTGGCCGTGGCCCACGCGTCGGCCGCGGGTACCGAGGTCCTGCACCTGACCGGCGCGGACTTCGGCGGACAACTGGGCGACCTTGCCGAAGCGCACCACGCGTTGGCACGGCTCACCGCCGCGGCAGCGGGTGGACCGCTGCTGGTGATCGTGGACGACGTCCAGTGGACGACCGCCAAGGTGCTTCAGTTCGTCGCACGACGGGTGACCGGAACGAGAATCGGCCTGCTCGTCGTCACTCGCGAACCCGGTGATGCGCACGATCTCCCAGCGTCCCCGGAACTGCTGGAGATCGCTGAGACGACGTTCGGTGACCCGGCCCGGTCGACACAGGCGGTCCTCGACCGGCTGGACGTCGTGCTCGCCGACCTGGCCCACGAGACGTCCCCGACCCGGATCGTGCGGGCCGGAGCCGCCGCGATGTACGTCGACCGGTTGCCCGTGTGCCGCGAGCCGCTGCACCGCGTGGTGAGGCGAGGCCCGGCCGCGAAGGCCGCCGAGGCGAGGTTGCTGCTGGCCACCGATGCTTTCCAGACCGGCCAATGGGATGAAGCGGGGGATTCCAGCCGGTATCTGCGTGCGCTGGTGGCAGCTGCCCGAGGCGAAACGACGGAGAAGGGGCTCGTTCAACACCAGGCGTGGCACGTCGACGCGCTGGAAGCCCTCGGCAGGCGTGACTTCGAGACGGCTTATCGATGCACGGCCTCGATCACCCCACCTGGCACGTTCGCGCCGCACGCCCCGCAGGCGCTGTGGACGATCCTCGACCTCGTCGAGTCCGCGGAGAACTCCGGCAGGCACGCCGAAGCCCGAGCCCACGCACTCGCCGCACGGGAGATCGGCGCGATCTCACCACGTCTGGACTTCGTCGGCCGCGTGGCGGAGGCGATGACGTCGGAGCAGGGACTGTTCGCCGAAGCGCTGGCCGCACCCGGTCTGGAGCGGTGGCCGTTCGAGCTCGCCCGCGCGGACCTGTACTTCGGGGAACGCCTGCGTCGCGACAGGGACCTCGTTGCCGCCCGCCGCCACCTCGCCGCCGCTCTGGAACGGTTCGAGCGGCTCGGCGCGCAGCCGTGGGTGGTGCGAGCCCGTGGCGAACTACGTGCCACCGGCGCGCGGTCCGACCAGCCACGACCAGCCGTCGTGCTCACGGCACAACAACATCACATCGCCACCCTGGCCGCGGCGGGCCTGACGAACAAGCAGATCGGCGCCCGCCTGTTCCTCTCGCCGAGAACGGTCGGCGCGCACCTGTACCAGGTGTTCCCGAAGCTCGGCGTCACCTCCCGCGCGGCCCTGCGCGACGCGCTGACCGAGCTGGACGCACAGTCATTTGACTGAATCGCGGCCACCCGAGACCGACTTACCGTCGCCACGCATCACCGACCCCGAGGAGGAAAGATGAGTGCGCGCAACGTCGTTCTCGTCCATGGCGGTTTCGTGGACGGCGCGGGCTGGCAGGCGGTCTACGACCTCCTGGTGGCGGACGGCTACCGGGTGAGCGTCGTGCAGAACCCGACCCTGTCGCTGGAGGGGGACGCGGCCGCCACCCGGCTGATCCTCGACCAGCAGGACGGCCCGACCGTGCTGGTCGGCCACTCCTACGGCGGTGCCGTGATCAGCGAGGCGGGCACGCACGGCAACGTCGCGGCCCTCGTGTACATCGCGGCCTTCGCCCCGGACAAGGGCGAGTCGGTCAACACGCTGATCGCCGACCCGCCGCCCGGTGCCCCGGTACCGCCGATCCTGCCCCCGCAGGACGGGTTCCTGTTCCTGGACAAGGAGAAGTTCCACGCGTCGTTCGCCGGTGACCTGCCGGAGGGCCGCGCGAGGTTCCTCGCCGACTCGCAGGTCCCGTGGGGCGTCGGAGCACTGGCGGGCGCGGTCAGCGAGCCGGCGTGGCGGGTCAGCCCCAGCTGGTACCTGGTCGCGACGGACGACAAGATGATCCCGCCGCCCGCACAGCGTCAGATGGCCGAGCGGGCCGGCGCGACGGTGACCGAGGTGGCCGGCAGCCACGCGATCTACGAGTCGCAGCCGGGCGCCGTGGCCGAGCTGGTCAAGCAGGCCGCCGAGGCGGTCTGACTCATGCCTCCGGGGACCCGGACATCCGCTCGCTGCGCTCGCGTTCCAGCGCGGCGATCTGCGGGCTGGTCAGTCCGGGCTCCGGAAGCGGGGTCGGCGCCTTGCGCGACGGCCTGATGCCGTCCAGTAGAAAACCGATCATCCGCTTGTACAGCAACGGATGCGTAGGGCCGCCGAACTCGACCGCGGTCTGCACCGCCATCGACAACAGCAGCAGGTCGCCCGCCACGAGGTCGTCGCGGACCACGCCGGCCTCGCGAGCGCGTTCGACGAGCCGTTCCAAGTGCTCGCCCGTGTGGTTGTGGCTGTCCTCCACCAACTTGGCCAGCCGATGTGGTGTGCGTGGCCGTGACCAGCCGAGCGTCTCGCTGTAGGAGCCGCTCAGCAACTCCCGGAAGCCCTTGTCCGCGGCCAGCGTCGGCACCGACTGCTCCAGGTGCGCGACCACCCCGTGCCACGGGTCCGAATCATCACTCGCCGCCTTCGCCTGCTGCTGCGCCTCGGTGATCTTCGGCTCGTACACGGCGTAGATCAGGTCGTCCTTGGTCTCGAACGTCCGGTACACCGTCCCGACGCCGACCCCGGCCACCTTCGCGACGTCGGCCAGCGTCGCCGAACAGCCGCGTTCCGCGAAGACCTCGGCCGCGGCGGCGAGGACCCGCGCGAGGTTGGCCTGCGCGTCACGGCGGCGGGGCGTGCTCATCTGACCGATGCTAGCCGCGACCGCACACGAAGCTGATCACGGCCTCGGCGAAGTGCTCTCCGTCGACCACCTGCGCGAACCGGGCACGCGGGGTAGCCCTGCGCCCTGCCCTGACACGCGATAGTTGACCGGACTCCATCCCCGGTCTTGGGCCTGCGTTGATCCACTGATCGCTCCAGCTCTGCCTTTGGCCTCCGAAGCTGGTGCGCCGTGGTTGGCGCCCACTTCCGTCAGCACCGCGCTCGTGGCCTTCCTGCTGTGCCTCGGCGACGAGCTCGTCGCACACTCTCGCGGGACCGAAGCGCAGATGTGCGCGCTGGCACATCGGCAGGCCCTCGGTTTGAGCGCGGCGACTACGACAGATGTGCCTTGAGGAAGTCCGTCATCACGGTGGCCACCGGCTCGGTCGCCCAAGGGGACGCCGCGTTCGGGTCACCGGCGAACGCGAGGTCACCGTGGTCCGCACCGCGCACCACGTAGCGGGTGCTGTTCCCGCCCGCCTTGGTGACACCGTTGTGCAGCAACAAGGTCTGGCTGGGGGAGATGAGCTTGTCGCTGTCGCCGTGCAGGATCAGCAGTGGCGGGTCGCCCGGTCCGGCGTGCGTGACCGGGTTGGCCGCGACGACCGCTTCGGGACTGGCCGCGAGGGTCTTCCCGGCGCTTCCGGTGATGTACTGCGCGATCGGGTTGGGCGAGTTCGCGAAGCCCTGTTCGGCCTCAGGACCGTAGTCCGCCATGAGCTTCGTGAAGTCCGAGGCTCCGAACTTGTCGATGACGGCCTGAACGCGGCTGTCCGCGTCCGCGTCCGTCACGCCCGCCATCGATGCGAGGTAGCCGCCGGCCGACTCGCCCCACAGCGCGACCCGGTCAGGGTCGATGCCGTAGGTGGAGGCGTTGGCACGCAGGTAGCGCACTGCCGTGCGGATGTCGGCGATCCCGTCGGTGTACACCGCGCCGTCGGGCCGCACGCGATACTCGATGCTCGCCACCACATACCCGGCCTCGGCGACGAACGTGCGCAGGTTCAGCGTCTGCTTCCGGTCGGCCGAGGAGAAACCGCCGCCCGGGACGTAGATCACGAGAGGCTTCGCGCCGTCGCCCGCAGGTACCTGGATGTCGACGTGCAGCGGCTTGGCAGCTTCAGCCGTGGTGTACACGACGTCGTTGGTGGCGGTGAGCTTGGTCCGTCCACATTGGATCTGCTTGGCGCCTGCCGGGTCGATCACCTTGCTGGTGCTGGTGTCGACGGGGACTTTGAGCTCGGCCGCCTGCGGAGGCCGCTGGCCCTGGCCTCCCTGCACGACGCTCGACGGGCAGGCTGCCAACGCGGGGGCGCTCGACGGCGCCGGGTCAGTGGACGAACACGCGCTCACCACCAGTACCAGCGCGCACATCGCTACAACTGTCTTCACAACGCTCCTCTTACTCAACGGGCAGGCTGAGAGCTGATCCCGCGCAGTCGACCGTGTAGTGGCTCGGCTCGGGGTTGCGGGCGAAACGCGGGTAGGCCCCGCCGGAGATCTGCAGACGAACGCGGTGACCGGCGCGAAACCGGTGCGCGCACGAGCCGAGCGACAGCTCGACATGTCCTCTTGCGGGGTCGAAGCGGCTGAACGCCTCGGTGACGTTCCAGGACCGGCCGCGGGCGTCGACCTCGCAGAGCCGGACGAAGAGATCCGGCGTCGCACCGGTGACCTCGAGCTGAAGGACCACCTGAGGTGCACCGACGACGTCGAGCGGCTGGTCGAGCGCGGCGGAGGTGAAGGTGACGACGTCCGCACGGCGTTCGATCGAACGGTTGTCCTGTCGTCCCGCCTTCGCCGACATGTGCCGCCCACCGAGCGAGGGCGTCGGGTCGGCCGGGTCGTAGCCGAATCCGACGGTGCCGGAGCCGGGTTTCGTGCCGAGCAGCCTGCTCGCGTCGAGCGTCAGCGTGAGCTCGTTCGTCGACGGTGGCCAGGTCGGCAGCGCACGCCATTGCTCCGCACCGGTCACGTAGACGCGCACCGGCGCCTGCCGAGTGCGGCCGCGGTTGGCGACGTGCTCGTCCAACCACGCCAACGCTTCGGTGTCGGCCACTCTGGCGGCCTTGACCGTGGTGTCCATGTGGGTCCACGGGCCGATCGTCATCCCGATGCCGACCTGGCGGCTTTCGAGAGCGCGGAACTGCTCGAGCGTCTGATCGACGAAGACGTCGTGCCAGCCCCCGATCAGCAGCGTGGGCACCGCAGTGGTGCTGAGCGTCGCAGTGGCGTTGTACTGCTGCCAGAACGGGTCGGCAAGGTCCGGGTGGGCGAGCCACTCGTCGAACCACGTCTGGTCCCCGAGCGCGGAGGCGGCGGCGAGTTCGGGCGTCGGCTCGCGCAGTGCGGCCTTCACCCGCCGACCGGCCGTGACCATCGCGCTCATGCCGCCGCTGTTCAGCGCCTTGACGTTGGCGCTCCAGCCGAGGAAGTCGGCGAGTGCGAGCGAGCCCGTGCCGTGGATGGCGCGGGAGAAGTCGTGCGGCCCGACGAGGACCACCGCGGCACGCAGTTCCGGCGGGGGATCCTGCAGCAGCGCCCACTGCGTCCAGCCGAGGTAGGAACCGCCGAGCGTGGCCAGCCGTCCGCTGAACCACGACTGCTCACGCAGCCACACGACGGTGTCCTGCGAATCGGAGGTCTCCTGCGCGATCGGGCGGAATGTGCCCGTGGAGCCTCCGGTTCCACGCACGCTCTGGATCACGACCTGGTAGCCGTGGTCGGCGAACGCCCGTCCGTGGAACAGACTCTCCGGCAGGCCGCGGCCGTAAGGAGAGCGGATGAGAACCGTGCCGCGAGCTTCGCCGACTGGCAGGTAGAGATCGGTGACCAACTGCGCGCCGTCGGCGGTGGGAACGAGGACCCCACGTTCCACCGTGTACGGCACGGCTCCTGACGGCAGGCCGATCGCCTTGCGGTGGACGGCACTGACGACACGCGTGAAGAGGCCTGGAGACTTCGTCATGACCCGCTCCTCACCGGAGCTGGTTGGTCGATGGAGGCCGAACGCCGCGGATACAGCACGGCGGCGATCACCGCGGCGAGCGCGAGTGCGGCGGCCGCACCCCAGAACGCCGCGTGGTAGCCGGCCATCTCGCCGCCCGACCGCGAGGCCGACAGCGACAGGCTGGTGAGCACGGCGATGCCGATGGAGCCGCCGATCTGCTGGGTGGTGTTGACCGTCGCGGACGCGATGCCGGCCTGTTCCGGCGGAACCCCTTCCGCGCCCGAGCTCATGGCCGAGCCGAACACCGCGCCGAGGCCGAGCCCGGCCATGATCAGTCCAGGAAGGACGGTGGTGGCGTAGTCACTGCCGATCCCGGTGAGATAGAGGAACCCGGCCGCGGCGAGCGCCGAACCTCCGGCGACAGGCATCCGGATGCCGAACCGCGGTACGAGAGCCGCACCGGAAGCCGCAGATCCTATGGCGACCGAGACCGCCATCGGCAGGAAAGCGACACCGGCGAGCACGGGCGAGAACCCCAGCGTGCGCTGAAGGTAGTAGGCAAGGAACAGGTACACCGAGAACATGCCGACAGCGGCGAGCGACATGACCAGATAGGACGTTCCGCGAACACGTGACCGCAGGATCGAGAGCGGTAGCAACGGTGTCCTAGTCCGAGACTGGACGAGCACGAACGCCACCAGCAGCACGGCTCCCGCCGCGAGAGAACCGATCGTCGTGGCGTTGGCCCAGCCGAGCACCTCTGAGCGACCGAACCCGAGCACGAGCACGAACAGGCCGGTGACCACCAGAACCGTGCCCAGCCAGTCGGTTCGTTGTGAAGTGGCGCGCGTGGTCGTGGCAGGCAGGCACACCAGCGCGCCCGCGATGACGACGACCGCGATCACGACGTTGACGTACAGGCACCACCGCCACGAGATCAGGTCGGTGAGGACACCGCCGAGCAGCAGTCCGATCGCACCGCCGCCACCCGCGACCGCACCGTAGACGCCGAAGGCCCGGCCCTGGTGCCTCGTGCCGCGGAACGTCGTCGACAGCAACGACAGCGCGGCCGGCGCCAGCAGTGCACCGAACACGCCCTGTGCCGCGCGTGCCGCGACCAATGTCGTCAGACCGTCCGCCCACCCGCCGACCGCCGAGGCGATGGCGAAGCCGGCGAGGCCGATGACGAACCCCGTCCGCGCGCCGAGACGGTCGTTGAGCCGCCCTCCGACGAGCAGCAGGCTGCCGAACGCGAGAGAGTAGGAGATCACCACCCACTGCCGGTCCCCGTCGCCGAACCCCAGGTCCGCCTGCGCGGCGGGCAGCGCGATGTTCACGATGGTCGCGTCCAGCACCACCATGAGCTGCGCGAGCGCGACGACCGTCAGCACCCACCAGTGCCGTCGATCCGGTGTCATCTCCACCTCCGTAGCGGAATAGCTATTCCGGATAGTAGCACCGGGTGGAGGTCGTGAGATGGACTCGAACGTGTGACCTCGGGTCTCAGGCTTCGTGGCGCGGCGGCGCGGTGGTCGCCCGGATGATCAGTTCCGGGTCGAACAGCAGCTCGCCGGTGGGCACCTCGCGGTTGCTCATCAGCGCCAGCACCGCGTGACCGACGTGGCCGGCCAGCCGATCCGAAGGCTGCCGGACGGTGGTGAGCGGCGGGTCGACGAACTCCGTGATCATGGTGCCGTCGTAGCCGACGACGGACAGGTCATCGGGAATCGCCAGACCGAGCCGCCGGGCACCGCGGACGATGCCGAGCGCCATGAAGTCGCTGGCGGCGACCACGGCGGTGGCGCCCGCGTCGACGAGCCGGGCGCTCGCGGCCTGCCCGCCTTCGACGGTGTAGGCCTGGCGCAGCACCCAGTCCGAGGCGTCGGTGCCGCGCTTCTCCATCGCTGAGACGAAGCCGCGGACGCGACGATCGGCCGGTCCGTTGCCCTTGGGGCCGGAGACCATGGCGATGCGCCGGTGGCCGAGGCGGTGCAGGTGGTCGACCGCGATCTCGGCGGCCAGATCGTCGTCGGTGGAGAACACCGGGACGTCGTGGCCTCGCACGCCGCCGTTGATCGCCACGAACGGGATGCGTCGGGTGCGGAGGATCTCGAACGTCTCGGGGTCCGCGCTGTCCAGGGTGTTGCTCGCGGAGAGGAACACGGCGGCGCCGATGCCGCGGTCGGCCAGCTCGGCGACGAACTCGCGCTCCTGCACCCCGCCGGGGAACGCCGGACACAGGATCACCTTGAGCCCGTGCGGGGCGAGGGCCGACTCGATGCGTTCGGCCAGGTCGGCGAAGAACGGGTTCGAGACGCGTTCGGTGATCACGGCGACCAGGGGGCTCGGCGCGGTGCGTTCGTAGCCGAGCTCGTCCATCGCGCGCTCGACCGCGTCCCGGGTCGCCTGGGCGACGCCCTTGCGCCGGTTGATCACCCGGCTGACGGTCGCCTCGCTGACGCCCGCGCGGTCGGCGATCTCAGTGATTCCGATTTTCATGTGGCCCTCCGCTTGCAAGTTTCGCATGAAAGGTTTCAGTATGTTTGCAGCAACTCCGCCCCTGTCCGGAGGAACCAGATGCGTCGCTCGCTGTTGTGCGTCGCCGTCGCGACGTTGCTGTTCTCGTCGTTGCCGGCCTCGGCCGCTGTTCCCGCCCCGCTCACCCTCGTCAACCGCGGTTTCGAGAACGGGCCGTTCGGCTGGCAGTTCAGCGAGGGGACCGGCACCGCGACGAACTACCCGCACACCGGATCAGGGCTCGCCTACCTGAACGGCGGGACGGGCAGGAGGATCAGCCAGTCGATCACCGCTCACGCCGCGGGCTCGTACACCGTCTCGGCGTGGATCGCGGCCCTGGCACCGGACGGCAGGTTCGCCGTCCGCGTGAACGGGGCCGAGGTGGCCTCGATCCCCGTCCTGGCGCAGACCGCCTACACCCGTTACCGCACGTCCACGATCACCGTCGCGCCGAACGACGTCATCGAGGTGGCCGTCGAGTCCGGCCAGTCGTGGGTGAACGTCGACGACGTGATGATCGAACCCGCCGTCGCCCCACCACCGCTGTTGCTCACCAACCTGGGCTTCGAGGACGGCACGGCAGGCTGGCAGCTCGGCCCGGGAACCGGCATCGCCACCAACAACCCCCACGGCGGCGCGAAACTCGCCTACCTCGACGCCGGCGCCGGCAAGTCGATCAGCCAGACGACCACCGCGATCGCATCCGGCCGGCACGTGGTCTCGGCGTGGATCGCCACCGGTGGCAGCGGCGGAACAGTGGCGGTCAAGGTCAACGGAAAACTCAGCGGCACCACGAATCTCGCCGGCCGCGACTTCTACGCGCGCTACTCCGTCGGCCCGTTCGCGGCGAAGAAAGGCGACCGGGTGGAGATCCTGGTCGGCTCCGGCACGTCGTGGATCAACGTCGACGACCTGATGGTGTCACCGGCCTCGCCCGCCTCGCCCACGATCAGCTCGTCCGCCCCGGGGGTCGTGGAAATGTTCAACTGGGCCAAGGCGAAGGCGAACAGCTGGGTGATCGGGCCGGGCACCGTCGGGCCGGTCAACGTGGACGAGGGCCGCCCGGCGGGAACCGGAACGAACACGTACCAACCGTCGTACTGGGCGGGTTACGCCCACCGCACGGCGTACTACTCGCGCGACATGGCCCACCAGTTCGGCGGCGCCCAGGTCCTCGGCCTCAACGACGAGAACCTGTCGATGATGCACGCCTTCGCCGCGTCGTCGACGCCCGAGCACAAGTACTACCCGGTGTGGGCGATCAACTTCGACAACGACACCTATCTGCGGATCGACTACAACAACCCGAACTCGTTCGTCCGCGAGGTCCCGGCGACGTTCGAACTGGTCGAGAAGGCGAACCAGGCCTACCAGTGGAGCGGCGACCCCCGCTACGTCCAGGACCCGGCGCTCTGGGAGTTCTACCGCAAGGCGACCGACGAGTTCATCGCGCTGCACGACGGCGCGAAGCCCAACGGCGTCGCGGAAGGCACCGGCAAAGGCATCTTCCAAGGGGCAGCCAGCTACAACGAACAGAGCGACGAACCGCTCGCCGAGGCAGGCGACTCGATCGCCTCGCAGTACCAGGCATTCCGTGCGATGGCCTCGCTGGCGCGCGGACGCGGCGACAACGCTCTGGCCGAGAAATCCGACCAGGCGGCCGAAAAGCTGAAGGCCTACTTCAACTCGACCTGGACCGGTCCAGGTTCCGGCGAGGCGATGGTGCGCGGCTACACCGTCGACGGGCAGGCGTTGACGGGCTGGGGCAAGGAGAACAGCTGGTTCATGCCGATGAAGCAGATCCTCGACCCCGGACCGCGCAGGCAGGCCTACCTCGGCTACATCGACCAGCAGGCCAGGGGAGTGGGCAAGCCGGGCAACATCGAGGCCATCACCTACCTGCCGGACACGTTCTTCAACAACAACCAGCCCGACACAGCCTGGTACTGGATGAACTACGTCTACAACGCGCGCGACACCAAGCACCCGTCGTCCCGGCAGGGTCCCAACGGCGACTACCCCGAGGTGTCGTTCACGTTGCTGTCCCAGGTGGTGGAGGGGTTGCTCGGCGTCGTGCCGAACGCTCCGCAGCGCCGGTTGGCGACGCAGTCCAGGACGCCGTCGGGGATGGGCTGGCTCCAGGTGGCCGACATCCCTGTCGGACAAGGGAAGTTCACGGTGCGGCACGACGGCTCGAGCAAGACGACGGTGACCAACCAGGGCGGCGACGGCGCCTACGTCTGGGAAGCGAGGTTCCCTGGTGTCCATCCCAAGGTGAAGGTCAACGGCGCGAGGCGGCCCGCCCAGACCCGCACCGAGAACGGCGCCACCTACACCTACGTCACGGTTCAGGTCAGGCCCGGCGCGACCGCGGTGGTGGAGGCAGTTCACCGCTGAGTCCTTGCGCCGCCCCTGAAACGTGACATGGGCCCTGATGCACGGCATGATGCAGCTCATCGTGGATGTGCCGGTCAGCGCCCTTGCTGAGGTGCACGTGCCGCAAACTCGTTGCTCTCCAGGGGAGAAGTTCCTGCGGGTCGGCCCTGGGTTGGAGGAGTCGTGACAGCCTGGTCGACGTTCGCGCACGAAGCTCCGATTCTGGCCGCTGTCGTCCAGGAACGGATCCTGGACCTGCGCATCGCGTATCTGGCAACCACTGCACGGGACGGTGCGCCGAGAGTGCATCCGGTGTCCCCTATCGTCACAGAGCACGGGCTGTACGTGTTCATGGAGCCCACTTCGCCCAAGGGACACGATCTGCGCAGGGATGGGCGCTTCGCGTTGCACGCCCCGGTCGACGCACCGGTTCCGACGGTTGCCCAGGTGTTCGTTGCCGGTCGTGGGCGGGTGATCGACGACCTGGACGTGCGCGAGGCCGTTGTGCGAGCGGCCGGCTATCCGGTGCTCGATCGTTTCGTGCTCTTCGAATTGGGCGTCGAGAACGTGATGTGCACGAGGCCGGGAGTGGACGATCCGTTCGAGGTGACCCGTGAGTTCTGGCCACCGAGGTGACCAGACGGGCTGACCTCACCCAGGAAGCCCGACCCGCTCCCGGCCGCGTGCGTGCGGAGATCGAACGCGGCGGCCGCGCAAGGTCGGGAACGTGTTCAGCTCCTCGAAGTGCTTGGCCGCCCCCAGCTCGTGGTCGTCCTCGACGAGCAGCACCCGCACGAGGCGCGAGCCTGCACATCCGCGCCGCACTGCGCCACGTCACCGGCGCCGCTCGCGAGGACTTCGTCACACGCTAGGGGGTCAGGTAGCAGGACTTCGGCACGCCGTTCAGCGGATCGGTGCCGAACGCCGTTGCGGTGCAAGGCGTCCCTCCCGTGAAGGACCTGTAGACGAACGCACCGCGGGCACCGAACGCCACCGTGCGCTGCCCGCTGAACCCACAGGTGCTTCCCTCCGCCGCGCACGATGTGCCGTAGCCGGGTGGGGCCCCTTCCCTGGTGTAGCACGCCTTCGACTCACCGGAGATCGGATCGCCACCGAACGTCGCGTTCGAGCAGACCACCGGACCCGTTGCGGTGATCTGGCTGAACGCGCCGTAGGCACCGTAGGAGACCGGCTGTCCGCTGACGGCCGGGCAGGTTCCACCTTCGCCCGCGCATCGGGTCCAGCCACCCGCCGGTGGACCGTCCGGTGCCAGGTAACAGGCCTTGGCGACGCCTGCGATCGGGTCGCCGAAGACTCCGTTCGTGCACTGCGTGCTTGAAGTGAAGACGCGCTGCACAAAGGCTCCGTTGGCGCCGTAGGCCACTGTCCTGCCGTACCCGGTGAAGGAGCAGGTGCCGTTCTCGCCCGCACATTGGGTGTATCCGGCCGGGCCGCCGAGCGGGGCGACGTAACAGGCTTTGACCAGGTTCTGGGCCGGATCGCCGCCGAAGGCGTCGTTCGTGCAGTCGGTCGCCGAGGTCGCGATCCTGAAGCTGTAGCCACCGGCTCCATAGGCCACGCTGCGGGTGCCGCTGAAGGTGCATCGACCCGATTCGCCTGCGCAGTGGGTGAATCCGGCCGGGAGTCCGGCCGCGGCCGGAGGTTGCGGCGGGACCGGGTTGCCGAGTCCGGAGGCCGTCACGTCGTAGGTGCCCGCGGCCACGCCGGTCAGGTACACGTAGTCGGCGTCCTGGGAACCGCCGCCGATTCCGGGGCGCGGGGTGAAAGTCCCGTTGCGCCACACCTCCGCGCCGTTGACGGACACGGACACGTTCGTACCACTGAGCTTGGGCACCCCGATCCGGCCGGTCGTGCCGCCGGGACTCGTGAGCCGGGCGGTGTAGGTGCCTGCCGCGGGGTTGCGAACCCAGGAAGCGTTGAGCTGTCCCTGAGGCAGGGTGATGCGTCCCTCCGCACTGGTCAGGTCGCCGGGGTGCGGGACGAACCGGTACTGGCCCACCTGGGGTTCCGGTGCGGTGCCGAGCACGTGGAACGTCAGCGCGGAGGTCGGGCCGCTCGACCAGCCGTGCGCCAGGCTCATGAACGAACCGCCGTAGGCGAAGCTGCCGTCGGCGTTCATGCCCTCCCAGAAGGTGCTCCTGGTGCCGATCGGGCTGTCCAGCATGTAGCCCCAGGTGCGGCGGATCTGGTCGAGTGCGGTGAAGTCGTCGTTGGCGGTGAAGCGTGCGTGCAGCTCCATGCCGCCGGTGAACGGGTGCACGCCTCCGCCCCACTCGGGCGTTGTCGCGCCCAGGGTGTTCCACCGGCCGCGGAGCCTGCTGACGATGGTGGTCGCCTTCGCTGAGGAGTCGGTCAGGCCGAACCAGACGGCCAGCGAGTTGCCGTCCTGCGGATACAGGTTGCTGGAGGGGTTGTCGCGGTACAGGCCCGCGTTCGCGTCCCAGAGCCGGGCGTTCGCGGCGGCCTTGAGTGCGGCGGCCCGACCGGCGTAACTGTCCGCGAGCGCGTTGTCGCCTTTGACTCTCGCGAGGGTGACGCCTCCGGTGAGTGCGGCGTAGAGCAGCGCGTTCGCCTGGATGTTCTCGCCGCCCTGGCCACTGCGCGCCCAGTCCTGGGTTTGTGTCACGTTCAGCAGGTTGTTGCCGCCGATCTTGGCGATGATGAACCGCATCCCGCGGGTGTAGTTCTCCCACACCGAGTCGAGCCAGGCCCGGTCGGCGGAGTAGTTGTAGTACAACGAGGTTCCGTACAAGGTCCACGTGTGATAGGTGTCCGACCCCTTGAGGTTGAACGGCGGGCCGGACCACGGGATCTCACCGTTCCCGGCCTGCACGTTGTACATCGTGGACAGTGCGTTGCGCGTGGACTCCAGCTCGTGCATCGACGCGTAGGCGGTCGGGACCGCCAGGCCGAGGTCGCCCGGCCACACCGTCCGGTCCCGTTTCGCGCCGTCGACCAGCACGCTGTTCCCGACGCCGACGGTCGCGCTGTTGTCCCATTCGGACGGTGGTGGCGGCCAGGCGCGCCCCTGGTTCGACGCGATGACGTTGGTCTGCACGGTGTACGCACCGGCGTACCAGATCCGGTTGAGCAGGTTGTCGCTGGAGTAGAAGTAGTTCGCGTACGCGGCAGGGTTGGACTTGCCGGGCGCGGGCGTGAAGTTCAGCGAGACACCGGTGAGGTCCACCCAGCCCGACGTCCTGAGAAAGACCGTCAGGTACCGGAACCCGCCCCGCAGCCTCGGTGCGGGCATGACGTAGGTGCCGTTCGTCGTGGCGTTCCCGAAGATGGCGCGGTCCGGCTGTCCGCCGCTGCTGGCGTCGCTGTCCCTGCCGATGTACTGCGAGGACTCGCTGAACGCCAGCCCTACCTGTTGCCCGCCACTGGTGGCGCCGAAGGACAACGTCGCGATCCCGCCGACCTCCTTGCCGAAGTCCAGGGTGATCGACGAGTTCGTCCCGGAGATCCGGGTCGGTGCCCCGTTCAGCACGTTCTGCGGATTGGCCACCGACCCAGAGGTTCCCTGCACACCGGCAGGCCGCACGGTTCGGGACGTAGGGGACAGGTTGAGCGCCTCGATCGCACCGGGCGGCGGCGCCACCGCGGCCAACGCGGCGGGCAGGGCAGGCGGGTCCTGGGCAGCGGACGGTGGCGCACTGGCCAGAGCAAGCACCAGCAACACACTGGCGGAGAAGGCTGTTCGACGTGATGGCGCGCGCATGCAGCACCTCCTGAATCGGAGTGGGCTTGGCTGCGGCGGCCATGCGGAACTCAGCAGCCGGCGTGTGCGCCGAGGCTGCTTGTAACGTTTCAATCGGGCTGAACACTAGAACTTCACGACGTTGTCGGTCAAGACGCGAACAACCGCATCGGCCGTCGGGTGGTCCATCCAGCCCTCCTTCGCAGCCAACTGGCGGCGACGATCGGATCGTGGACCATGGCCGACCGGCGCTGTGTCGTGGTCGATCGGGCCGCGCGGTTCACCTGCTGCCGTTCCTAGTCTCGGTCTGGTCGAAGCCGAGAGATCGAGGGCAGTCATGGACGCACAACCGGACCACCCGCGCCCCTACCACCTGCTCGGCCGTGGCGACCAGTACCGCTGGTGGCGCCCGCTGGCCGAGATGGGTCTCTTCGCCGTGCTGTTCGTGGCGTTCGTGCTCGTGTTCTCGGGTCTGGTTCACGGCCTGGCGGCGGCGCTCGGCATCTCCAGCCACGACGACGGCGCGTTCGCCGATCCGATGTTCGACATCATCTTCGGTTTCGGTGTGGTGGCGGTGGCGCTGCCCGCCGTCCTGCTGACCGTGCGCTGGGCCGGCAGGCGACCACCGGGCACTGTGTCCACAGTGGCCGGCCGGATGCGGTGGAACTGGCTGCTGGACTGTCTGCGCTGGGCCGCTGCAGCCATCGCGCTGGTGGTGGTCATCGGGTTCTTCCAGGACGGCTGGGCGTCGGCGAAGTGGCCCGGCTGGGGCACGTGGGCGCAACTTGCGCTGATCTCCGTGCTGGTGGTGCCGTTCCAGGCCGCCGCTGAGGAGTACGTGTGCCGGGGCTGGCTGGTCCAGACGATCTCCTCGTGGACCCGTTCTCCCTGGCTGGCAGTGGTGCTCACCACCGGATTGTTCGTCGGGCTGCACGACTACACCGACCCGCTGGTGCTCGCGGACCTCACGATCTTCTCGTTCGCCCTGTGCTGGCTGACGATCCGCACCGGCGGCCTGGAAGCCGCGATCGCCCTGCACGTCGCCAACAACGCGGTCGGCGTGCTCCTGGCGGCGACACAGGGAATCCCGAATCTCGACCAGGGCGGGGACTACACGGCCGCGCAGATCCTGCCCAGCACCGCGGCCACGCTGGCCTACACGTGGTGGATCGGTAAGCGAGCGCGGTCTCTCGCTCGCTGTACGCAGGAGGCGGAACCGGCGCTACTGCGGCGTTGAAACGTTACATCCAGCCGCTGTGTCCACGGGCCAACTGCCACGCCACGACGCGACCACCTTCGCCTACCCGGCCACATGTTCATGTCGTTGAAACCAACGTGGTGCCGCGCTGACATAGTGTCTCGCCATCCTCGACGAAATTGATCCTTTCATCGGTACGGCTGCCACCTCACTGCCTGCGGCGCAGGGGCTGGCGGCCACTTGGTGGTGGCCCAAAGCGCAGGTCGGCAACACCCATCCCGGCGCGACGTCCCCGCTCGGCATGGTGTCCGCCTGCGCCTACTCCGGTGCCTATCCGACCGGATACGGCCTCTACATGAAGAACACCGAGGGGCAGCCGGAGGAGCTGTTCGACCGGCTGCAGGCGTCCGGTTTCACCCACTTTCAACAGTCCGGTACCGGAGCGATACGCAAGTACTACAACTACGTGCGGGTGACCCCGATGGTGCAGCAGCTGGACGTCCTCGGCGAGGCCTGGCCGTTGCACGACGAGACCGCTGAAGCCGGGTACTACGCGGCCACTCTCGACACCGGCATCCGATGCGAGGTCACCGTCGGCGCCAAGGTCGCCGTCCACCGCTACGTCTTTCCCGAGCATCGCAGCGCACGGATCGTCGTCGACCTGTCCTGCGGCGGGCTGGCCATCGACCTCGGCCGCACAGTGCCGCTGCGGGCGCATGTGGAAAGCCTCGGCAACGGCTGCGCCCAAGGAACTGTGGTCGTCGAAGGCGTGCCGTTGTCGGTGTACATCAAGGTCGACAGTCCGGGCTGGCGGCAGATGCTCTGGCACGACCGACGGCTGATCGAGGGTGGCACGCGGCTCGACTTCGACCGCATCAGGCAGACCACGCTGCGCCCGTTCGGGATGCTCTACATGGGCCCCACCACCGCCGGGCAGAGCGTCGAGATCCAGATCGGATTCTCTTTGCGCGGCTGTGAACAGGCCCGGGAGAACCTGTATCGCGAATGCGGTGACGGGGCGCCGGCGTTCGACGTCGTCCGCGCGCGGACCGAGGATCGGTGGCGCGACCACGTGGGCCGGGTGGAGGTCGAGGGCGGGTCACCCGCCAGGCGGCAGGTGTTCGCGACGGCCCTGTACCACTCTCTGATCAAGCCGTGCTTCGCCGACGACGAGAGCCCGTTCTGGCCGTCCTCCGGGCCCTTCGTGTTCGACATCTGCACGATGTGGGACATCTACAAGACCCAGCTGCCGTTGCTCATGGCCATCTGCCCGGACCGGGCGGTCGATCTCCTGGAGTCACTGATCCGGGTCTGTGAGGAGGAAGGCAACTTCCCCATCGGATATCGGATGGCTCGCGGCGCGGACAGGTTCTTCCGGCAGGCGAGCGCGTTGGTCCACACCGCGCTGGCCGACGTGCACGCCCTCGGCCTCGGCGACCTGGACTGGACCTGGGCGCTGGTGCACATGTACGACGACCTGCGCCGGATGTACGGCGAAGACTTCTACGAGCACGGCGTCGTGCACCCGATCTCGCACACGCTCGACCTCGCCTATGCCTGCCACTGCACCTCCGGCGTCGCCCGGAGCCTGAACGACGTCCAGCTCGCCGACGACCTCGACGCGCGAAGCCGCCTGTGGTCCAACGCGTTCGACCCGAACACCGGCCTGCTTCTCGACTCGTCGTTCTACGAAGGCGGCAAGTGGAACTACTCGTTCCGGCTGCTGCACGACATGGCCGCGAGAATCGCGATGGTCGGGGGGAACGAAGCTTTCGTCAGCATGCTCGACGCATTTTTCGGCTACGGCGCCCCGCGTGTGGTGCAGCCGGGTAGGCGGCCCGGCTCGGCGGAGATGGCGGCCGGCTACCTGCTGAACCGGTTCGAGGGGCTGAACAACGAGCCGGACATGGAAGCGCCGTGGTCCTACCACTACGCGGCGCGGCCGGACCGCACGGCCGAGATCGTGCACGCGGCGCTGACCTGGCAGTTCGGCACCGGTCCCGGCGGCCTGCCGGGCAATGACGACTCGGGCGGGCTGAGTTCCTGGTACGTGTGGGCCTCGCTCGGTCTGTTTCCCGTCGCCGGGCAGAACCTGTTCCTCGTCAACGCGCCTGCCTTCAGCCACGCCACTCTGCACCTCGGGGACCGCGATTTCGTCATCGAGACGCGTGGACACCGCGAGACGTCCATCAGTTCCGACGGGTTGGAAGCGGACCCGCCGCCGCAGTACGTGCAGTCCGCCCGGCTGGACGGCAAACCACTGGATGCGGCGCATCTGCGCGCATCCGACGTCCACGCCGGGGGCCGGCTGCTGCTCGAACTCGGCCCGCAGCCCTCCGAGTGGGGACGCAAGATCCTGCCGCCATCAGTGTCCGACCCGCTCGGAAAGGGGGCTCGCACATGAGCAGGCCAAGCCGCCGTCTCGTCATCGTGGTCCGGGCTGACCCAGTCATCTGCGGTCACTCCGGAGAAGCCCGCAACCTGGCCGAGGTCGCGCTCACCCGCGGCTTCGACGACGTCCGGCTGCTGACCTGGCCGATACCCGTGCTCCAGGCGGCAGGCCTGCCGCTCAAGCCGCTGGATCGGATCATGCCCTACAGCAAAGGCATCACCGTGGAACGGCCCGAGCCGGTCGGCGACTACCGAGTACCCGACGGCCGATACCTGGCCGGGCTGACGGGACGCCTGGTCGAGCTGCTCGCCGAGCCGGTCCCGACCACCTGCGTGTCGATGTACCTCGCTCCCCACGACGCCGTGGTACGCGACGCCGTCGACGCGGCACGCGCGGCCGGCTACGCACCTGACGTCCACACCATCGCGAAGGCGGTCGGCTCGGACGTCACCAACGTGATTCGCTCGTGCCTGCACGAGAAGCGATTCGGGGCAGCCGTCGTCCTGTTCACCCGGTTCCTCGCCAACGACCAGGTGATCGCCGTGTCGGAGTACACCAGGCAGGAGATCATTGCCTGTGCAGAGGCCATCGACACGCACTGCGGCACCCGGTTCGCCCGCCAGTGCGTGCGCCGGGTATCGGTCAGCTACCCGCCGGTCGACACCTCGGCCTACCTCGACCTCGATCCGGCGCTTGTGGACACCGCCCTGAAACGACGCGGCCTGGAACGCGACGGGTACGTGTTGTTCCTGTCCCGGGTGACACGGGCCAAAGGCATCTACGACCTGGTGGACGCGTTCGCCCAGTGCCAGGCGCAGTCACGGCTGAAGCTCGTGGTCGCCGGTAACGGCCCCGAACTGGAGCACCTCCAGGCGATCACTCAGCACAACGACCGGATCGTCTTCCTCACCGACGTGGAGGACGAGGAAAAGCCGCTGCTGATGAACGGCTGCGCCGTGTACGCGCTGCCGACCAAGCCCGAACCCGACTTCGTCGAGACCTTCGGCATCGCGCTGATCGAGAAGATGCTCGCAGGCGGCGGGCCAGTGATCACGACCACCACCGGAGGCGTCGGCGAAGCGGTGGGCGGAACGGCCATCCTCGTCGAGGCAGGAAACACCACCCACATCGCCGCCGCGATCGACCGGGCGGTGTTCGACATGTCAGCCGAGGAACGGCAACTCATGGCGGACCGAGCACGCGAGCACGCCCTGTCATTCGACCGTGTCCGGGTGTTCGACAGCCTCTTCGCCACGTCCAACCCAGCTGTCGTCCTAACGGGATGAACCCGTGTCCCGCTTCTGGCACGCAGCCCTGTCCAGGCTGATACCTCGTTCGCGCCGGCGCGAGATCTTCCCAGTCACTGCCGGCACCTTGCTCGGCGGTGTCGAGCCAGCGCTTCAGTTCCAACGCTGTCAGCGTTGACCGCGTCGGCGAACTCGCTCACGATCTCCGCCGCAGCGCGTCGGGCATGCGCTCGACGTTCTTGCCTGCCTGCAGCGCCGGAATTCGCCGACATTCGCTCCGCTACGCATTGACCTTCGCGGGATCACTCGATCCGGCGACCTCACGCCCTGCCCAGGCGCGCCGACTCGTCCGATGTGGACACAACCGGCAGGCTGTCACAGCGTTGCGACGGAAACACGGGGAAGGAACGACGAGCGGATGATCCGAATCGTGCCCGCCAAGGACCAGCACGTGCGGGTGACCTGGGCGCTGCCCCGGCATGAGCCGCCAGGGCCGGTGAGCGTGGTCGGTGACTTCAACGGCTGGACACCGGGAGCGACCGAACTCCGCGCCCGCTCCAACGGCAACCGCACCGCGGCCGTCGTCGTTCCGCGTGGCACGACGCTGCGCTTCCGCTACCTCGGTTCGAACGGCCACTGGTTCGACGACTTGGACGCGGCGGCACAAGACGACCACGGCTGCGTGATCACCGTCTGACGAGGCTCCAAGTCAGCCACCAAGCGTCAGTCGCACCGGCGAGGTTGATGGCTCAACGCGCCGGGCGAGGTCGCCTGCATCTGCAGGGCGCGAACTCGCCGGTCCGTGTTTGCGTCCCACCAGGCCCGCGACCCGTGGAGGGGCCGCGGGCCTGGTGCGGTCAGTGTCGGCGAGGTCCGGCTTGCGCGCGTGCCTCGGCGGCGTCCAGGTCGGCGGCGTCGGTCAGGGTCGTGTTGTCCTCGTAGGTGACCGAATCCGGGACGGCGTCGCTGCCGACCGGGTCGGCGTCCCACACGTTGCCGCGGTAGACCACGTTGTCCAGCGGCGGGTGGACGTGCAGCACGGCGGTGTTGTCGGCGCGCCGCACCACGTTGTCCGCCACCGTCACCCACGCCGCGCCGTAGTCGGTGTAGAGGGCGAAGTTGTACGGGGTGCGGGTGTCGGTGACGACGTTGCCGCTCACCACCGCCCCGTTCTCGTGCGATTCGCCCTGCGGGCCGGACACGTAGATGCCGCCGCCGTCGGCCAGCACGCCCATCGCGCCGGTGACGTGGTTGTGCAGGATGCGCGTGCCCTTCGCCGGGCCGCTCACAACGCCGCAGTGCGGGACGTCGTCCACGCGGTTGTGCGCGACCGTGCAGTCCACCGTGGCGAGGAGGGCGATGCCGGGTGAGCCGGAGTGGTCGAGCCCGACGCGGTGGACCTCGTTGTCCTCGACCACCGCCCGGTAGGTGCCGGTCAGGGTGATGGCGCCGGCGCCGAGGGTGTCGAAGCCGCACCCGCGCACCACGGTGTTCGCGCCACCGGTGACGCCGAGCGCGGTCGAGCCCAGGCGGGTGAAGTGGCAGCCCTCGAACCGGATGCCGGTGGTGTCGACCAGGGACACGCACGCCGGGACGGTCTCCGGCTCGCCGGTGACGGTCAGCCAGGACTGGCCCTCCACGACGACCACGGTGTCGATCCGGCCGCCGTCGTGGAAGCCGCTGCCGTGGTAGTGCAGGAAGCCCCGGTCGCTGGTCGGGCGCAGCCAGGTGGTGTCGGCGAAGGTCAGGCCGCGGAAGGAGATGCCGCCGGCCCCCGTCGCCACCAGCAGGGTGTCCCGTTCCGGAGCGACGACCTGGGTGGCGGCGGGATCCTCGCCGGTGCGCGGGAGGTAGTGCAGGACGTGCTCGCCGGGACGGGAGCGGTCCAGGGCGAACGTGCCCGGTTCGGTGAGGAAGGACGGGTCGTTCTCCACGCGGGTCGGCAGGCCGGGGCCGGAGGAGGTCTGGCCGTCCCAGGAGGAGTTGTAGAGCTGCCGGGCCCAGGAGAAGGCGGGCTGCTTCATGGTGATCGTGCCGTCCACGACCGACTCGACCGCGAGCCGGGCCTCGGTCCACGGGTAGACGCCCCGGTGGACGAACTCGACGCCCGCTCGCCAGTCGAGGCGCGCATCCGTGACGTAACCCGACTCGTTTTCACTCACATTGCCCGGGATCCCGTCGATGGCGGCCCTGTCGACGCGCCGACCGTCGACGGTGAGGTGGCGGGTGTCGAGCGTGCCGACGTCCACGACCCAGGCGCCGTCACCGTCCATCCGCCAGCCGGTGATCACCCGTCCGCCGCCGATCACCACCTCGTCCTGCGCGGGTGAGCCGAAACCGTTCGCCTGATAGGTGATCCGGCTGCCTTCCTGCGCGGAGTCCTCCTCGGTGAACTCCCACGGCCCGGGGTAGGTGCCTGCCCGCACGTGGACGACCACGTCGCCCGCCGCCTCCCTGGCCGCCCTCCGCGCCCGGTTGATCGTGGCGAAGGGCCGTTCCGGGGTGCCGGGGGCGTCGTCGTCGCCATCGAGTGCCACGTGGACTTCGGTTGTGTATGCCATAAACGCATTTATACTATAAACAGGAGGTATTTGGTGACGCAGGACAACGAGCGGGTCGAACTGCTGTGGCGCGACGAGGACGCCCGGCCGGGGTTGAGCCCGGACCGGGTGGTGGCCGCCGCGGTGGAGGTCGCCGACGCGGAGGGCCTGGCGGGCTTGTCCATGCGCAAGGTCGCCGAGCACCTGGGCTTCACCACGATGTCGCTGTACCGGCACGTGCCCAGCCGGGAGCACCTGGTCGACCTCATGCGTGACGCCGTCCTGGACGCGCCCGCGCCCGACGACACCGGCGCACCGTGGCGCGAGCGCATGGAGACGGCCGTCCGGCACGGCTGGGAGCTGCGTAAACGCCACCCGTGGCTGGCTGAGGAGCGCAGCACGCGGCACCTCCCGGGGCCGAACGCGCTGACGCATTACGAGCACCTGCTGAGCATCCTGGCGAGCACACCCCTCCCGCCGGCGGAGGTCGTGGCGGCGGCGGGCCTGCTCGGCCGCTTCCTCGACGCCGAGGCCCTGGCGCTGGTCGAGGCGTCGCGCGCCGAGCGGGACAGCGGGGTGAGCGATGAGGAGTTCTGGGGCGCGCGCGATGGGCTCTGGTCGCGGATGAGCCGCTACCCAACCCTCACCGCGCTGTGGGAGGCGGGCGGTTTCGAGCAGCCGGACCCGTTCGAGTTCGGTCTGGCGCTCCTGCTCGACGGCGTAGAGTTGCGCATCGCGCAGCGTGAGGGAACGCGTGACGAAACCTGCGCGATGTGCGGCGGGCCGATCGAGCAACCCGTTTCGGGTCGTCCGCGCGCCTACTGCTCGCGAAGTTGCCAACAACGCGCCTACCGCAGCCGGAAACGCTGACACCACCGGCATCACGCCGGCGCGGTCAGGTCCTCCAGGCGCGCACCGTGCGGGACGCGACCTGCACTCAGATCCGGGGAGGCGGACTAATATCGCTGCGCGTACCAGGTCGGTGGCTCGCCGAACATGCTCTTGAAGTCGCGGATGAAGTGGCCCTGGTCGGCGTAGCCGAGGTCCGCCGCCAGCGCGGCCCAGTCGATCACCCCGCCGGCGGCCATGCGTGCGGTCACCTCGTGCAGGCGGTAGCGGCGGATCACCCACTTGGGTCCGATGCCCACGTGCTCCGCGAACAGTCGTTGCAGCCCCCGCATGCTCAGCCCCAGCTCGGCGGCGAGGCGTTCGACTCTGGTCATGGCCTTGTCGTTGGCGATCAGCTCGACCGCGGCCACCGCCTGGCGCACCTGGGGGTCGTCGTCCGGCAGGTGTTTCAGCAGGAACGCATCCACGGTCGGCACGTCGAGCGTCGTGGGCAGGTCCGGGCCGAACACCTCGGTCGCCGGGACGACGCGGTCGGTGATCGTCGAGACGGAGGCGCCGAGGAACGGGCGGAAGCAGCCCGGCCGGAACGAGACGCCGAAGACGTGGGCGCGGCCCTCGAGGACCTTGAGTTGGTAGCCGCTGCACACGCCGTTGACGTTCGCGCGGCCGCCGCCGAACGACAGGTGCACGTTCGGGTACGGCACGATCTTCTGCCGGTAGGGCTCGGCGTAGTCCCAGTGAGCCTCCCAGTACCGCTCCACCCATGGCGCGAGCGCCGGCGACGGGTCGTGGAACGCGTGGCGTTGATATTTGGTCCACGCACTCCGCAGCTCTCGAACGTCCCGCCCCACACAGCAGAGTCTATGTCGCCTTTGTTCAATACCCCTACGGCCCGCGCCGCCTAGCGTCGTCGCCATGTCACACCTGTCCAACACGGCCGAGGCCATGGCGGCGGTCGCCCGCGCCGTCACCGACGACCAGCTCGCCAACAAGACTCCGTGCACGGAGTACGACGTGCAAGCACTGGTCAACCACCTCCTGTTCTGGGGCCCGTCGCTCGCCGGCGCAGGCCGCAAGGAATCCGTTCCGCAGCCGGCGGCCGCCGAGTCCGATGTGGACCTGGCGGCCGGCGACTGGCGCGGCCGCCTGCTCGCCCTGCTTGACGACATCACGTCGTCGTGGGCGCCGCCGAGCGCCTGGGAAGGCGAGACGAGCATGGGCACGCCGCACATGCTGCCCGCCCCGGTCATGGGCGACATGATCGTCGGCGAACTGGCCCTGCACGGCTGGGACCTGGCGGTCGCGACCGGGCAGCGGCTGGAACTGCCCGCCGACCTGCTGGCGCATCTGCACGACACGGTGCTCGCCGGCGTGGAGCAGGGACGGGAGATGGGCATGTACGGACCGGAGGTCGCGGTGCCAGCCGACGCACCTGCCTTGGACCGCATCCTCGGCCTGACCGGCCGTGATCCCGCCTGGATGTAGCACCGATCGTTGGTTTGGCAACCGGTGACCCGCCGGACGCGACCGATGACGTGGTGAAGATCAGCCCGGTCGGGGCTGGGTCCTGCACCCCGCAGGGTGCAGGACACTTTCCCGTCAGCGCGCCATTCTGACCGCCCGGTCGATCCCGAGCCACACCGTGCACCCCACCACGATGCACACGGCCCACACGATCGGCGACGGCATCTGTGGTTGCAGGTGCGGAAACACCGCGTAGTGCGTGAGGTAGATGGAGAGTGACGCGCTGGCCAGCAGGCTCACCGGGGTGAGCAGTCCGCGCGGCACCGGTACGCGGGCCAGCGACAGCAGCAGGATCACGCCGGCGATCACGACGATCTCGCGCGAGAGATCCTCCATCCGGCCGGGAACCATCGAGACCAGCACCACCACGACGAGGCACTTCTGCCACAGCGCGGGGGAGCGCTGGGCGAGCCAGCCGAGTGCCACGAACCAGGCGGCGCCGAGCGTGGTCATGTTGCGTACGAAGAAGTCGCCTTCGACGGTGAACCTCGTTGCGAGCGTCAGGCCGAGCAATGCCAGCGCGAACGCGTAGCCGTGCTGTTGTTCCCAGCGCCGGATCGCCGGCACGGCGAAGACCAGGGCGCACAGGACAAGGACGTGCACGACGACCTCGACGAACCAGTACCCGGCAGCGCCGACACGGGTGAAGTTGTTGACCAGCAAGACGTTGTCGATGGTCACGTCGTTCGTGACAGCCATCCGGTAGACGAGCCAGAGCGAGGTCGGGACCGCGATGAACGCCGCCGCCCGCAGGATCCGCAGCGGGTCGGGGGGAACCAGGAATCGGGCGAGGTTCCAGCCCGCGACCACGAGCAGCAGGTGCGCGCCGCCGAGCAGCTTGAAGAAGCCGACATGTGAGCCCACGATGAGCAGGATCGCCAACGCCCGCAGCACGATCGTGGTGTCGATCAGCGGGACGCGGCGGTGCCTGGCGCGGAGCTCCTCCAACGACGACACCGGCATCGTGGGCCAGGAGGGCGGCAGGTCGCCGAGCAGCCGTTGCAGCTGAACGGTCATCTGGACGTAGCGCAGCGAGTCGCCGCCCAGCGAGTTGAAGGTTGCGTCGGACGGCACCGACCGCACACCGAGAACTGAGCTGAACACCTCGCGCACGGAGTTCGAGTCGCGGCTGGACGGTGCCGCGACGGCCCGGTAGTCGACTTTGCCGTTGGACAGCAACGGAATGGCGGTCACGGCGTAGGCGTGAACGGCGGTCGCGGGCAGGCCGGTCAGGGCGCGAATCAGCCTCACCGCGCGGTCCGCGTCGCCGAGCACCGCGACGACAAGGCCGCTGTCGTTACCTGTGCAGGCCACGCGGAGGCCGTCGGCGGCGAGCGAGTGTTCGACCTGGTCCAGATCGACGCGCAGTCCGAACGGCTTCACGAATCGGTTCCTGCGGCCGGTCACCGAGAACAGGCCGTGGGATTCGACTCCCAGATCGCCGGTCCGCAGCTCGAAGGTCGTGCGCCCCAGTGTCAGGTCTTCGGGCGTGTGGGCGTAGCCGAGCATGACGTTGGGGCCGCTGTAGACGAGTTCGCCGTCGTCGATGCGCAGCTTTCCGCCGGAGATCGCGACACCGATCGCGGACGGATGCGAGGCGGCGAGTTCAGGCGGAAGGTAGGCCATGCGCGCGGTGGCCTCGGTCTGGCCGTACATCACGAAGAACCGCCAACCGCGCGAGGCGCCCAGTTCGGCGTACCGGAGCACGTCCGCGGGCGCCAGCCGCCCGCCGGCCTGCGTCACGTAGCGCAGGCTCGGGAGGTCCATGGACTCGAAGCCGATGCCGTCCAGCAGCCCGAACGTGTGCGGCACGCCGTGCAGGCTCGTCACGCCGTGGGAACGCACGAGATCCCAGAACTCAGGCTCGATCACCGATCGCCCGGTGAGCACCAGCCCGGCGCCGCGCGCGAGGTTGCTGTTCACGACCGACAGGCCGTAGCAGTAGTGCAGCGGCAAGGAAGTGACGGCGCGGTCCGTCTCCCGGATGTCGAGGTACGAGCCGATCGAGGCGGCGTTCGCGGCGAGGTTGTCCGCGCTCAGCCGCACCAGCTTCGGTGATCCGGTCGTGCCGGATGTCGACAGCAGCAGTGCCAGCTCGGGGTGCAGCGCGTGGACGGTGCCCTCGTGCCGTTCCGTCCACGAGCCCGAGATCACCACGTCCGGGTCGTAAGCGGAGGTCAGAGCGGGAACCTGTGCGGTGGACGCGAGCACGACCGGGTGCCTGCCGCGCAACGCGGCCAGGTACGCCACGACCGAGTCGATGTCGTTCTCCGCGGCGAGCAGCACCAGCCGCCGCGTCGTGCCGAGCCGTTCCGCCGCGGAGCTCACCCGCTGGTCCAGCTCGTGATAGGTCAGCGAGCCGTCGGGTGTCACCAGGGCGAGCCGGTCGCCGTGCTCCGCGAGACGATCAGCGAACCCGAGGTCCGCGGTGGCCGTCACGGTGTGCCCGCGAAGAACAGGGCGGTCCCGTCGACCGACACGGAGACCGAGTCCCCGGCCCGCACCGAGATCCGGCCCTGCACGCGCGCCCGCACCCGCGTGCCGTCGGCGAGCCGCAGCAGAACCGTCGCGTCGTGCCCGTGGAACAGCACATCGTCCACAGTGGACGGAACACCCGTGCTGCCGAGGATCAGCTGCTCCGGCCGCAACAACACCGTGCCGGGACCGTCACCGGACGTCGGCAACGTCCCGAGCGGCGTCTCCACCAGGCCGGAGCGGGCGACGCCTGCAAACGTCACCGCCTCGCCCACGAACAACGCCACCCCGAGATCGGCGGGCGATGCGTAGATCGTCTGCGGTCGCGCGAACTGTGCCACGGCACCGTCTCGCAGCACCACCACGTGGTCCGCGATCCCCAGTGCTTCTTCCTGGTCGTGCGTCACGAGCAACGCCGTCGCGCCGGCCGCCTTCAGAGTCGCGCGAACGTCAGCCCTCAACTCCTCGCGCAGACCGGCGTCCAACGCCGAGAACGGCTCGTCCAGCAGCACGACGCCGGGACGCGGCGCCAAAGCGCGGGCCAGCGCCACCCGCTGCGCCTGGCCGCCGGAGAGCTGTGCGGGCATCCGCGAGCCGAACCCGCCCAGTCCCACCAGGTCGAGCAGCTCTTCGACCCGGTCACCGCGGTCACCACGCCTGAGTCCGAATCCGACGTTCCCCGCCACGCTGAGGTGCGGGAACAACGCGCCCTCCTGCGGCACGATCCCGATCCCGCGCCGCTCCGGTGGTACGTCGGAGGTCAGCTGCCGCTCGCCCAGCCACACCTCGCCCGAGGCGATCGGGTGGAAGCCGGCGAGAACCCGCAGCAGCGTCGTCTTGCCGCACCCGGAAGGCCCGAGCACGGCGAGCAACCCGCCTTCCGGCACCTCGAAGTCGACCTCGCGCAGCACGGGTTCGCCGCCGTAGCCCGCGACCAGTCGCTTCACCGTCAAGCCGCTCATCGCTCACCTCCCGAATCGTCCTGGCGCAAGAACCGGTCCAGCACCACCGCGGGAATCGCGGCCACCACGAGCAGCACCGCCGCATACGGCGCCGCCGCGGCATAAGCGGCGACTTCGGTGCGGGTCCACAGCTGGGTTGCCAGGGTGTCGACCCCGGTCGGCCGCAGCAGCAACGTCGCCGGCAACTCCTTGGCACACGTCAGGAACACCAGCGCGGTGCCGGCCAGGATGCCCGGCGCGGACAGCGGCACGGTGACCCGCAGCCCTGTCCGCCAACGCCCGTGGCCGAGCGATCGCGAGACGTCCTCCAGCACCGGCGGTGCGTGCGCCACGCCGGTGCGCACAGCTCCCACAGCCAAGGGCAGGAACAGCACCGCGTACGCGAACGCCAGCATGGGGATGGTCTGGTACAGCGCCGGCGCGAACCTGATCCCGAAGAACACCAGCGCCAGCCCGACGGTGATGCCGGGCAGCGCGTGCCCCGCGAAGCTGGCCAGCTCGACCCCTCTGGCGAGCCGGCCCTGGTGGCGCGCCGCCAGGACTCCCACCGGCAGCGCCAGCAGCAGCGTCAGCACCGCGCCGAACGCCGACACGGCGACGGTGTTCCCGGTGGTCGCCAGCAGGTCGGACACCTCGAACGTCGAGGTACCCACCACCAGCCACCACACCAGGCTGACGACCGGCACCCCGAGCGTCAGCACGAGCAACACCATTGTCCCGGTCAGCGCGGGCACCCGAGCCCGCCCCAGCGGCACGGTCAGCGGCTGACGACGCCCGCGGAGCGCGACCACCCCGCGCGCCCGGCGTTCACCGACGGTCAACGCGACCGCCAGCACCACCAGGACCAGCCCGAGGACGGCGGCCGGTGTGCGGTCGAACGTCGCCCGGTAGCTGGTGTAGATGCCAAGGGTGAACGCCTCGTACCGCATCAGCGACACCGCGCCGAAGTCGCTCAACACGTACAACGCCACCAGCAATCCGCCGGCGAGCGTCGCGGGCCGGATCTGCCGCAGCGTCACGGAGAAGAACACCTGACGACTCGTCCTGCCGAGCGACCTCGCGACCTCCTCCACGGCTGGATCGGCCGTGCGCAACGCGGCGGCGACCGGCAGCAGCACGTACGGGTACGACACCAGCGTCAGCACCACGAACGCGCCCGCGAACCCGGTGAGCTCCGGCGCCACCGAGATCCAGGTGAACCCGGCGACGTACGACGGCACCGCGAGCGGCAGCACCAGCAGCACCCCGAAAGCCCGCCGCCCGAACAGATCCGAGCGCGTCACGAGCCACGCGCTGAGCACGCCCAGCACGACGCACGCGGCCGTCACCGCTACCGCGAGCGATAGACTGCGCAGTGCCAGTTCCGCGGTCCGGGTCCGTGCCAGCACGTCCCACACGACTCCTCCGCCGCGTTCGAACGAACGCACGGCCAGGTACGCCAGCGGCAACACGGCCACCGCGGCGACGAGGAGCGAAAGCGTGGTCAGTGCAGGTGCGGCCCGGTGCGCGGGCCTCAGGACAACCCCGCTTCCTGCAACAACTTCACTGTCTCCTGCAGCGACGACAGCTTGGAGAGGTCGATGTCGGGCGCCTGCAGATCCGTGATCGGCGGCAGCTGGTGCTTGCCCGGCTTCACGCCCGGATTGGCCGGGTACTCGGCGGTCACGTCGGCGAAGTGCCGCTGTGCCCGCTCCGACAGCAGGAACCGCACGGCCTTCTGCGCGGCCTCGCTCTGGTTGGAGCCCTGGATCACCGCCACACCGGCCACGTTGACCAGTGCGAGCGGATCACCACCGCCGGCCCGGTGCAGCCTGGCCTTGACGTTGGCCTCGCCACCCTTCTCCGCGACCATGGCGTACCAGTAGTAGTGGTTGATCAGTCCAAACGGGAGCTGACCGTCGTCGACCGCTTTGAGGATGTTGTTGTTGTTGTCAAAGCGCTTCGGCTCGTTGGCGGCGAACTTCTTCAGCCATTCCCTGGCGAAGTCCTCGCCCTTGAGCACGCGCACCGACGTCACGAACGCCTGCCAGGACCCGTTGGTGGGCGCGTAGCCGATCTTGCCCTTCCACTTCGGGTCGACGACCTCGTCGATCGACTTGGGCAGCTCGTCCTCGTCGACCACGCGGGGGTCGAACGCGATCACGCGGGCTCGTGCGCTCGTCGCCACCCAACGCTTGTCGCGCGCCTGGTAGTTCTCCGGCACCATGCCGAGCACGTCCGCGGGCAACTCGGCCAGCCTGCCCTGCGCCCCGACCGCGCCCAGCGCGCCGGCGTCCTGCGAGAGGAACAGGTCCGCCTCAGTGCCCTGGCCTTCTTCCAGCAGCTGCGCGGCCATTTCTCCGCTGCCGCCGTAGCGGACCTCGACGTCGATTC
Organism: Lentzea sp. NPDC054927; assembly: GCF_053610285.1. Lineage (NCBI taxonomy): Bacteria > Bacillati > Actinomycetota > Actinomycetes > Pseudonocardiales > Pseudonocardiaceae > Lentzea > Lentzea sp. NPDC054927. The sequence continues at coordinate 165,673 of NZ_JBSGXZ010000006.1, read as the reverse complement.
CGACGGCGTCCTCGAGCTGGTCCAGGAGGGCCCCGACCAATTGTTCGTTGCGGCCGGAGTAAATGATCAGGTCGTCTGCTGAACTGCAAGCAGTCAACGCCGACGCCAACAGTGCTGCCACCAGCGTCACGGTGCGTGCACGACGCCTCACCAGCGGTCCTCCTCGACTCACCCCCAGGTCAGAACGGGCGTCGACAAGGTAAAGCTAACCTAAGGCACATTCAAGATGTGGATGCCATTACGTGATGCGACGACGGACACATCACCTGTTCGGCCCCTTACTGTCGGCGAGTTCGTGTTCGGCGCCGAATTGTGGTGGTGAGATGCCTGGTGTATGGACACGTGGACTTTCGTGACGCCGCCGGAGGACGTCTCGGGGCAAACCAGGAGAACTCGCCTCGCCCAGTGCCGGCTCGGTTTCGTGAAGGTGCGGGTTGTGGGCTTTCCTGCGGACCGTCACACCGGGAGCGGGCCGGGACGTGAAGTTCGCGCGGCTCGTGCGTCCGGACCTGGTCAGGCCGGGCGGGTGCACGAGTGCCATCTGTTCACGGTAACCCGTCGGTCACACGCGGGCGATGAACTTGATCTCCACCAGCTGTTCCGGGAACGCGAGCCCGGTCGTGCCGACGAGCGTGCTCGCGACCTGCGGGTCGGGCCTGCCGTACGCCTCCTTGCGCACCTTGCCCGCGACGGCGAACGCCGCGGGGATGTCCAGCACGTAGACGACCTCCTCGACCACGTTGTCGAGCGTGGCGCCGAACCGTTCGAGCAGCTTCGCGGTGTTGATGTAGGTCTGCCGCATCTGCGCTTCCATCTGCTCGAAGCTCGTCGCCCTGCCGTTCTCGACCGGGGCCGGCGCGACGAGGTCCGCGCCGTCGTGCGACAACTGCCCGGAGATGTAGATGGTGTCGCCGTGCTTGAGCGCCTGCACGTAGCCGTAGGCGGATTCCCAAGGCACGTCGTGGTTGTGCGTTTCCATGCTGCTGAGCCTTGCGAAGATCGCGTGCGGAGACGATCCGTGTTGGTGCCGGAAACCGCAAGGATCGTGACACCCGGAGTACGGTCGGGTGCGTGCTGACCGTCGCGATTCTCGCGCTGCCCGACGTGTACCCGCTCGACCTCAGCATCCCGGCCCACGTGCTCGGGACACAGCCCGGCTACGCCGTCGAGGTCGTGCGCGAGCTCAAGCCGGCCGACGTCGTCGTGGTGCCGGGCTACGAGAACCCGGAGACCGCGCCCGCTGCCGAGCATCTCGAAGCCCTGCGCGAGGCGCACGCTCGCGGCTCCCGGATCACCGCCATCTGCACCGGCACGTTCGCGCTCGCCTTCGCCGGATTGCTCGACGGCCGTGACGCCACCACGCACTGGCGCTACCTCGAACTGTTGCGCGTGCTGCGGCCGTCGGTGAACGTGCTGGAGAACCGGCTCTTCGTCGAGGACGGCACGTTGCTCACGTCGGCGGGCGGTGGGGCAGGCATCGACGCGTGCCTGCACCTGATCCGCACCGACTTCGGTGCCGCCGCTGCGCATGAGGCCGGACGTGAGGTCGTGGCGTCTCCTGCCCGTGACGGCGCCGAACCGCAGTACATCGACGTGTTGAGCCCGGCGCGTGCGGACCTGACCGCGGTGCGGTCGTGGGCGATGGCGCACCTCGGCGACACGATCACGGTCGACCAGCTCGCGGTGCGGAGCAACCTGGGGCGGCGGACGTTCATCCGGCACTTCGAACGGGAGACGGGGTACTCGCCGATGAGGTGGGTGACGATGCAGCGGGTGCTGAGCGCGCGGCGGCTGCTGGAGACCTCGGACTGGCCGGTGGACCGGATCGCCGCTGCCACCGGTTTCGGCACGGGGTCGAACTTCCGGTCGGTGTTCCGTCGTGAGGTGGGCGCGACGCCGAGCGGGTACCGCAGGGCGTACCGGGGGACTCTGGGCGAGGCGATGAGCGGGGCCCAGGCGGGGGAGCTGTCCACCTGATCGTCCCGAATCTCTCCCCGGCCAGACAACTCGCGATCCCCGCCGCCGGCTCGCCACCCCGCCACAGCACCTCGAAGTACAGCCTGCGCCGAGGCTCAGGATGATCCGAGCGGGCAGCAAGCGAATCGAAACCGTGCTTATTCGCCTGATTCGACCCGCTTCGGTAGCTGTCGGCGGGTCATCCGCGTTGTCGGCGAGCACGCGAGGCAGCCCAGCGGCGCAGGTGCTCGGTGATCTGGGCCTCGTAGCCGTTTTGGGTGGGCTGGTAATACGTCTCGCGGTCCATGCCGCCGGGGAAGTAGTCGGCACCGGAGAAGCCGTCTGCGGTATCGGGGTCGTACTGGTAGTCCTTGCCGTAGCCGAGGTCCTTCATCAGCCGGGTCGGGGCGTTGAGGATGTGGGCGGGTGGCATGAGCGAGCCGGTGCGTCGGGCTGCGTCATGTGCCGCGTTGAAGCCGCGGTAGACGGCGATGGACTTCGGGGCGGTGGCGAGGTAGACGACTGCCTGGGCGATCGCCAACTCGCCCTCGGGGGAGCCGAGGCGTTCGTACACGTCCCAGGCGGCGAGCGCCTGCTGAACCGCGTGCGGGTCGGCCATGCCGATGTCCTCGTTTGCGAAGCGGACCAGTCGGCGGGCCACGTACAGCGGGTCCTCGCCACCGTCGAGCATGCGGGCGAGCCAGTACAGAGCCGCGTCCGGGTCGGAGCCGCGCATCGACTTGTGCAGCGCGGAGATCAGGTTGTAGTGGCTCTCCTGCGCCTTGTCGTACAGCGGGGCGCGCTGCTGGATGTGGTGGGCGAGCGCGATGGTGTCCAGGGGAGTCTCGACGTCGGGGATGGCCTGGAGCTGTTCAGCCATGTTGAGGAGGTAGCGGCCGTCGCCGTCGGCCATGGCGATCAGGGCGCGACGGGCGTCGTCGTCCAGGGGCAGCCGGTGGCCGGTGAGCTGCTCGGCGCGGTCGAGCAGCGTGGACAGTGCGGCTTCGTCGAGGCGTTTGAGCACGAGGACCTGGGTGCGGGAGAGGAGGGCGCCGTTGAGTTCGAAGCTCGGGTTCTCCGTGGTGGCACCGATCAGGGAGATCGTGCCGTCCTCGACGTAGGGAAGGAAGCTGTCCTGCTGGGCGCGGTTGAAGCGGTGGATCTCGTCGACGAACAGCAGGGTGCCCTGGCCGACACGACGCCGATTCTGTGCGGCGGCGAAGACCTTCCGCAGCTCGGCCACACCGGAGAAGGTGGCGGACACCGATTCGAAGGCGAGGTTGCTGCCGTCCGCGAGGAGCCGGGCGATGGTCGTTTTCCCGACGCCGGGCGGTCCCCACAGGATGGCGGAGCCGAGGCGCTGCTGGGCGACCATGCGGCCCAGCGGGGCGTCCGGGGCCAGGAGGTGGTCCTGCCCGACGACATCTTCCAGCCGGGTGGGGCGCAGGCGGTCGGCGAGTGGCCGGGCGGGCTCCTCGTCGAAGAGCGGCAGGGTCGGTTCGATCGGTTCCATCGGGACTCTCGGGTGGGAGGCGGGACGTGTGCGGACGTGGCGAGCGTTGCACGGGACACCGACAATTGAGAGCTCAGCCGCCGGCGGGGGCGAGGGCCTCGCCGGGGTCTGCTTTGAGGATCACGACGGGACGCCCCGGGATCTCGGTCATCAGCATGAACACCTTGCCTCGTACCTTGAAGACCCCCAGTCAGGGCCGAAGGGATGCTCCAGCCCGGCTCCGGGAAATTCCTCCGACACTCCGGGCCGCGCGGTCAGGCTGGACCGGCCGCAGTTCGGCTGTACGGGTTCCAGTCCCCGGTCGGCACTCCGTACGGGCTTGAGGTGACCACCGTTGAAGACTTCTTCGCCCAGCACGACGACTGGCCGTGGAACCCGCCCCGTCCGGGCCGCGCCACCTTCCACTACCTCATCCTGGTCACCGCGGGCGAGCTCCTGCACGATGTCGACTACGTCACGCGGACCATCGCCCCAGGCCAGTGGTTGTGGGTGCGTCCCGGACACGCGCAGTGCTGATGCTCGGCACCGCCCACCTGCTGACCCCCGCTCACCGCGCACGAGGCGCCCGCCGTGCTGAGCCCGCACCCCGATGACGCCTCCTGGCTCGAGCAGACGGCACTCCAACTGCTGGACGAACACCGGGCGCTCGGGCGCCGCCCTCTCGATGTCCACCACGCCCTGCGCCGCAGCCTGCTCGAATCGCTGTTGCTGCGCCTCGCCAACGCCCCCGGCGTCGCCCCCGCCGACACGACGGCCGGCGAGGGCCGTGGTGACACCTACGGACGATTCGGCGGTTGCTCGAAGCCCGGCGCTTGCTGGGAGGCGCCCGGTGGGATGCCCGAACCGTGAGCACCATCGTCACGGCCGTCGAGCTTGCGAGCAGATCGAGTCGATGTGCGCGATGACCTTGTCGCGTCCCGCGATCAGTTCTCCGTCGCCCAGGACGACGACGTGCTTGCCCGGCGTGATGCCGGACTCGACGTCGGTGTCCCACCGCCAGGAGGCCCGCACCGCGGCACCGAGGCAGATGGCTCCGAACAGGAGGGGGAGTGCTCTTGGAGTCACGCTTGCTGTTGGGCGCGAACGGTTTCACGGTCCGGGCTGGTCGCCATGGTCGCCGACGGCGCGGTGCGGGGCCAGGTCCAGGCATACCTCACGATGAGGGCGAGAAGGATCAATTCCAGTACGACGCCAAGGCCGTAGAAGTACAGCCAGGACTCGCCCACCGCGTTGAATGCCGTGACGGGGACGTAGAGCGAGGCGACAGTGAGGTTGGTGATGCGGTTCGCCCGGGCGGGCAGCGTCATCGACAGCACGACCATGAGGATCGGGATGGCCACGAGGGTCAGCGCCGTGGTCGAAAAGGTCTGGGAGAGGTCGAACTCGAAGACCTTGCCGTTGAGGATGTCCTGGATGACGCCGGGAGTGAAGAAGTTGAGAATGTCCACATAGGCGTACAGGAACATGAAGCTTGTCCACGTAGCGGCGAGCTTGGCTCTCACCGAGATCCGCTGGTCTTCCAGTGTGGCGGTGGTGGGTTGACGTGTTCTCATCATGGGCTCCGTTGTTCGTGGTGAGGATCGGTAGGCCCACGATCGCTGAACCCGGCGGCGGGCGCCCCGGCCCGGAGGCTGAGGTTCGCCTGGCCGATGGCATGGTCTCTCTCCTGTTCTTTCGGCGGGTACACCGAGGCACGCCGATCCCTAGGCTGGTGCCGTGGTCACTGTCTGGCGCTCCATCTGGCGTGAGCCGCGGCCTGCTGACGCCCCACCCATCGGTCGGCTCGACTGGCTGCTGGTGGGTGTGGTCGTGGCCGCCACCTTGGTCGAGGGCATCGCTCGGCCGGGCTTGGCCTGGCAACCCCTTGTGACGGTGCTCGCCCTGGCGCTGGTGCCTGCCCTGCTCTGGCGGCGGGGCCGCCCCCTGATGGCCGCCCTGGTCGGGTGGGGCGTCGCCGGGCTGCTCTCGGTCCTCCAGCTGATTGCGCACGCCGGGGAACTCGGCCTCTACTCCACGATGGCCGTCCTGATCCTGCTCTACTCCCTGGTGCGGTGGGGCTCGGGACGGGAGATGGTCTTGGGGACGGCGTTCGTGACGGTCGTCGTCGCGCTGGGGACGTACGCCTCCTCCGCGGGCTGGGCCGACGTTTTCGGCGGGAGCGTCCTCTTGCTGTTGTTCGTCGCCCTCGCGGCGGTGGTCCGCTACCGCGCGGACCTCTGGCATCGCCAACAGCGCGAGATCCGCAATCAGGAACGGGTGGCGCTGGCGCGCGAGCTGCACGACACAGTGGCCCACCACGTCTCGGCCATCGCGGTGCAGGCGCAGGCCGGTGGTGTGGTCGCCGGCATCCAGCCTGAGAAGGCTGCCGAGTTCCTGGCCGTGATCGAGTCCGAAGCGTCGCGAACCCTGGCGGAGATGAGATCCATGGTGCGGGTGCTGCGGGAGGAGGAAGCCGTCGCCTACTCACCGCAACTGGGTGTGGCGGACCTGCCTGCTCTGGCGCGCGCCGACGCGACGCCCACCGTCGAGGTCTCGCTGGACGGTTCGTTGACTCGGCTGGCACGACCCGTGGACACCGCGCTTTATCGGCTCGCGCAGGAGTCGCTGACCAACGCCGTGCGGCACGCCCGGAGCGCGACCCGCGTCGGGATCGACGTACGCCGGGAGGGCGGCGCCGTCAGGCTGCGTGTCAGCGACGATGGACAGACCGAGCCGCGGCCAGCTCCGGAGCCCGGGTTCGGCCTGCTGGGCATGGCCGAACGTGCCCAGCTCCTCGGCGGATCGCTCTCCGCGGGGCCGGGGCCTGAGGGTGGCTGGGTGGTCGAGGCCGTGCTGCCGGTGGAGGCGTTGGGATGAGCATCCGTGTTGTCGTAGCCGACGACCAGGACTTGGTCCGGATCGGGCTGGTGACGATCCTCGGCGCGCAACCCGACATCGAGGTCGTGGGGGAGGCAGCAGACGGGCTCGCAGCGCTCGACCTGGCGACCCGGCTGCGTCCTGATGTCCTCCTCGTCGACATCCGGATGCCTGGGCTCGACGGCGTCGAGGTGACGCGGCGCCTGGCCGGGTCAGACGTGACGGACCCGATGGCGGTCGTCGTGATCACCACCTTCGACCTCGATGAGTACGTCCTCGGCGCCCTACGCGCCGGCGCCCGCGGCTTCCTGCTCAAAGACGCCGGCCCGGCGCTCCTCGTGCAGGCCGTCCACGCGGCGGCCAACGGGGACGCGCTGATCGCCCCCAACGTCACCAGTCGGCTGCTGGCGATCTTCGCCGGCCAGGCGCCGGTGGTACCGGTCCAGCCCATCGACCCGCTCACCGAGCGCGAGGAGGAGGTGCTCGCGCTGGTGGCACGGGGCCGGACCAACGCCGAGATCGCCACCGAGCTCTTCGTCGGCCTGAGCACGGTCAAGTACCACGTCGCATCGTTGATGACCAAGCTCGGCGCACGCAACCGCGTCGAGATCGCGATGTGGGCATACGACACCAGACGCGTGAGAGCGACTTAGTGGGGGACCAGAACGGGTGGATGTTGAGGCATTCGTCGCGCAGGCCATGGCGAGCACTTCGCCGGTGATCGAGCACTCGACCAGTGAAGTGTTCAGCAGTCGAAGGCGAGGTGCTCCTCGAACCGGTACCCGGCGAACGCTTTGCGTAGATCGTCCAATGTGGATCCCGAGCGAATGCCGCCGATCTCGGTACGCGCAGTCCGGTCCGCTCCAGAGACGCTGATGGCCAGGACGCGTCCGGTCGCCGACTCGACGCTGAACCCCGGTGATCCTTGATCTTTGCTGTAGCGGACGCAGGGAGCGTTGGCACCCTGGTACTGGTTTCCCTTGTCGGTGTAACCCTTTGCCAGCAGGTCTTTGGCGGTAAGTCGCAGGGTCGACTCACCGATGCCGTCGAATCTGACCACGGTCCCGCCAGCTGGTGGAGTGGCCTTTGGTTTGACCTTGGTGAAGAGGGTGACGGTGAACGCACCGGCGTCGAGCATCAGCGTCGTGGCGGCGTCGGTGGTCACGAAGGTGATCTCGGCGATGGCGAGCACTCTGCCCAGTGCACGTTTGGCGGCGTTTGCTGATCGCTGAACAGCCGCTGCCAAGCCCACGACGGCGTGACCGGCGAGCTGACCACCATTGCTCCGCCTCGATTGTTGGCGATCTTCACCACCGCGACCGCGGCGTTCTTCGGATCCGCGCCGACGCAGACCCTGATCGGGCCGTTGATGTCGTCGAGGAAGATGGTGTCGTCCAGCCACTCGGGCGCCTTGCCTTCACACTTCGGTGCGTCCGCTCGGGTGCCGAAGAACTTGCCCAGCGCGTTGGAAGTTGCGCTGATGACGCCTTCGAACCACGACTTGAAGCTGAGGTGGTCCACCGACACCGTGCCGGTGCGACGGTCGGCGGACATCTCAGCGACCCGGACGTGGGCGTTGGTGACTGCTGTGGAGTCGTCCACGGCGGGGTCGTACCCGCTGCCGTCGCCGGAGTCGTCGACGAGGTAGAGCACGTGGTCGTCAGGCAACGGTTGGTCGGCCCGCCAGACGAACGTCCACGGCGCGCTCGGCTGGCCGCTGGTCAACGGGCCACAAGAACCAAGTCACGAGCGCGGCCACGACGAAGGTGGCCAGGCCGGCTGTAAGGAGGAAGCGACGCCGTCGGGGTCTAGCAGGATCCGCAGCGGCTAAGTGCTACGGCATTCGGGTGAGCGCCGTAACCACGACAGGTGACTTCACCCGTGCCAGGCGCCACACGTCCCGGTTGTCCACTACGCCTGGGGCTTCGTCGCGCCTCTCCGGAATTCATTGCCAAAAAGCGTCGACTTGCGAGCATCCGCCGGTACTACGATTCGTCGCCGAAAGACGAGGATGGACGCGTGCTCGGCCGGACCACGGTTAATCGGACCGGCTACATGTCTGGTTGTGGGAGAGCCGATGAGTGACCGAGTTTTTCTGCTCTGGCACGTGCATCACGTTGCTGAGGGCGAGGACGGGGAAACCCGGCACTTCTCCGATGACGGTGAGTTCCGGGCCGACGAGGAAGAAGGTGACGACGTCAAGCTCCTCGGCGTCTATTCCACACGGGAGCAGGCGACGGCGCGGATCAATCGTGCCAGCCAGCTCGAAGGGTTCCGGGACGAGCCGGAGTGCTTCTACATCGATGAGTACGCGCTCGACGAAGATCAGTGGACTGACGGGTTCATCACGATCTGACGGAACTCGAGCATCGCAAGTGAGAGCGCACGCAACTCTCCCGCGCGTCGCCGGGCTGCTCGACGTCCGGCCCGCCACCCCGGTGCTGTCGGTCTCGTGGCTCGGCACCGACCTGCGCGGGGTGGCGGTCGAGCGGTCGCGGGTCGTCCTGCGTGGCGATCGCGCGCGACTCGGGCTCAGCGCACCTGCTCGGCCTTGAACTGCATCCGCGGCGTCGCGTAGAACTCCTGGGCCTGCACCAGCCGCAGTTCGCGCTCACCGGAGCGGTAGGTCAGGTCGATCAGGTCGAAGACGCTGGACGCGGTGCGCTCCAGCGCCAGCGCCGCGTCGTTGGTCTGGACGTAGTGGGCGGTGAACAGCGCGGCCGTGACGTCGCCGGAGCCGTTGGCCTTGAACGGCAGGTGCGGGGTGCTCACGAGCCACGACCCGGCGGTGTCCACGACGAGCATCTCGATCGTGTCCTCCTCCCGATCGGGCCGCTCGACGCTCGTGACCAGCACGGTCGACGGGCCCATGGCGCGGGCGAGGTCGGCCGACGCCAGCGTCTCCTCGACGCTCACCGGCTCGGTGTCGGTGAGGAAGCCCAGCTCGAACTGGTTCGGGGTGATGATGTCGGCCGCCGGCACGACCCGGTCGCGCAGCAGCACGGGGATCTCGGGTGCGACGAAGCAGCCGGACTTGGCGTTGCCCATCACCGGGTCGCACGCGTAGAGCGCTGCCGGGTTCGCGGCCTTCACCCTGCGCACCGCGTCGATGATCACATCGGCGATGCCCGTGCCGCCCTGGTAGCCGGACAGCACGGCGTCGACCTGCGGGAACACTCCGCGTTCCTCCACCCCGAGCAGGATCTCGGCCACGTCCGACGGCGGCAGGAGCGGACCGCGCCACGCGCCGTACCCGGTGTGGTTGGAGAAGTTCACCGTGGGGATCGGGACGACCTCGACCCCGAGGCGCTGCAGCGGGAACACGGCGGCGGAGTTGCCGACATGCCCGTGGGCGACGACCGACTGGATGGACAGAACCTTCATCCGCCCACCCTAGAACGGACGCCTGGACGTCGTGGTACCGCCGGACCACGTTGGTGTTGGTGGCGCATCTGTTCCTGGCCGTCACGATCGCCGCTGAACGGAATCCTGGTGACTCCCGTGGCGTAAGAGTGGCACTGGGAGACTTGTGCCGGTGTGGTGACCGGGAGCGGCACAAGCCGTGGCGGATGTCGGTTGAGCTGGCACACTGAACACGACCACGAGGGTCGTCTGTTCTGCTTCGGTGACCGGGCGAGGTTCGCCTCCCGGTTGGCCGTGGGGGTACAGGCGCTCCTTCTTCGCCGTGCGAAGGAGAGCTGCGCATGCTCAGTCCGCGTGAATACGAAGTGCTGCGGGAGTTGGCCGAGGACAGGACCGACCGCGAGATCGCGCGGCGGCTCGGTATCAGCGAACGGACCGTCCGCGCCCACGTCAGCAGGATCATTCTCAAACTCGGCGTCGCGTCACGGGTCGGCGCGGCGGTGACGTTCGTGCGGTCGAGCTTCGGCGGCGGTTCCGACCTGGCGTAACCGCCAATAGCTGCACGGCGCGTCGACGCGCGAGGCTTGTTCCAGATCGTCAGGCGTGGGGGCGCTGGTGGGGGTGTCGATTCGTCGGGCCGGCTCTGCCGTGGGGGAGCAGAGCCGGCCCGGCCTGCTGACGCGGGTGGGCTCGGCCTCTCGAAGTGGGTGACTCGCCGTGTTCGAGTCCTGGCCGGCGAAGATCGAACTCGTGCGCTCGCTCGTCGAGTGCGGAACAGTCCTCCGTGTGAACCCGTACCGCCACAATGGAATCCCGCGGTATGTCCCTGCCGTGCAACGCAGGATCGTGCCCACTCCAGATAGGACACGAACGCGGCGCGGACCTCAGGATCGTCCGGCAGCGGCTCGGCAGCGGGTCTCCTCGATCGGCCTGCGCAGGGTGGAGTAGAGCTCGGCCGCTTCGAGGAACAGCGCGGCCGCCTGGGTGGTCTGCCCGGCTGCTCGGCGCAGTTCGGCTCGGATCTCCCACAGCGCGGCCGACCACGGGCCGCCCTGCCACAGTCCGGTGATCCGTTCCGCGTCGGCCAGGTGCCGCCGGGCCCGGCCCAGCTCGTTCGCACGGGCGCAGGCCCGTGCCGCCTCGATCCGGAAAGCCATCGAGCACGGGTCGCACACATGCGTCGCCTCGTCGAGCATGCGTTCGCCATCGCGGACCGCGCCGAGCGCCTCGACGAGCCCGCCGGCGGCGAGCACGCGCAGTCCGTGGATCCGGATGACCAGGTGGGACCGGATGGCCGACGAGTGAGCGAGCGGCACAGCGCGGTCGAGCAGAGCGACGGCGACGACCCGGTCTCCGCGCCGGACGTTCGCTTCCGCGGCACGTTCGAGCGCGATGCTCTGTGCCGAGAGGCAACCTGCCCGCTTGGCGTCCGTCAGCGACTGCTCGAGATGTTCACATGCCTCGTCGAGGTGGCCGGACAGCAACGCGAACTCACCGAGCAGCAGGTGGGCCAGTGCCCGGCCGGCCGGCGAGTCCGCCTCGGTCGCGATGCCGAGCAGGTCGCGGCCGAACGACTTCGCGCCCTCATGGCCGTCCGGACCGTACAGATAGAACTCCTGGAAACACAGATGCGCGTCGAACACGGCGCCTTCCAGATTCGCGGACCGCCGGACGGAGTCGGAGAACTCCTGCCGGAACTGTTCGTGCCACGTGCCTCGCGCGTAGGCGACGAGCGCCAGCAGCGTGGACGCCTCGCCCAACTCGTACCCGAGGTTCGCGTCCAGTGCCAGCGCACGTGCGCTCTTGGCCAGTCGCTCGGCCTCTTCGACGTTGCGTCGTCCCCAGGCGACCAGCCCGTTGGCGAGGGTCACCGCCACCGTCTGCGCCACCGACGGCGGTTCGGCACCCTCGGCCAACGCTGTTTCGTAGAGGGCGACCGTCTCGGCGTCGGGCCCGACGCCGATGCGTTCCCGCAGCGCCGCACGGAGTTGTTCGAACTGGCGTAGCGCTTCGCGACGCCGCCCGGCCGCGAGATGGCGCCGCATGATCGCACGGTGCGCCTCTTCGTCGGTCTCGTCCAGCTCCAGCAGCCGGGTCCAGTCGCAGGCGGTCCGCAGCAACTCGATGTAGCGGGTCCTCGCCCTGCTCCGCCGTTCCTCCGCCCACCACTCGTACCGGTCGTCCGGCAGCAAGTCCCCGCCGTATGCCGCGGCCGCGGCGGCGCACGCCCGAGCGTTGCCCGACTCCAGCGCGGCGTCCGCGGCCCGGTCGAACCGCGCGAGGTCGCAGTCGAGGCGACCGTCCGGCCACAGCACCAGAACGTGGCTTTCGACGCCGATCGAGCCGGGGCCACCGAGTGCCCGGCGGGCGTAGTGCACGGCCTTGCGCAGGTTCGCCCCCGCCGCCTCGGTGGGCAGACCCGGCCACAGCAGCTCCATGACCTGCTCGCGGTGCAGCCGGTGTCCGGTCTCGATCGCCAGGAGTTTCACCACGTCGGCGGCTCGCCGGCTGCGCCAGGCGTGGGACGGGACGGGCTGGTCGTCGACTGTGACGCCGAACCCGCCGAGCACGCGCACCTGGCAGGTGGTTGGCATGGGCCGACCCTACGTCGGCCGGCGTGGGAACGCTCGGGGAACGCGGTGCGGCCTAGCCTCGCCGAACACTCGGAAAGAGGAGGCCCCGATGTTGTTCATGGATGTTCACAACGCACTGCCCGATGGCGCGACAGCGAAGGACGTGGCGGAAGCCCACGAGGCCGACCTGCGCACCCAGGACGAGCACAGCGTGCGGTACCTCAACTACTGGGTCGACGACCAGGCGGGCAAGGTGTTCTGCCTGGTGGAGGCCCCGGACGCGGAGGCCGCGCACCGAGTGCACCGCGAAGCGCACGGTCTCGTCGCCGACGAGATCTATCCGGTCGTGCAGGGATAGCGCCGTCCACATCGGACAGCAAACCCGGTGACCTCGCCACGGCGCACGAGATCTGCCTGCGCCGTGGCGTCGAGCGTGGCGAGCTCGGTCACCTCAGTCCCACCGTGACGAAGTGGACCTGGCCGTCCTCGAGCCTGGCGCCGATCCGGTAGGTGTACCCGGCGGTCGGTCCCTTGGTCTGCCAGTTGTAGATGTACTGCTGTGCCGTGGCATCCCAGCGGAACGTGCCGTCACCACGACGACGCAACTGTCCACACCGGACACGGCGTCCGTGGCGGTGCAGGTGGGAGCCGGTGCGGTGAAACGGTAAACCGCGCCGTCGGCCACGCTGACCGACTCGATGACCGGGCACGCGGTGTCGATGTTGATGCCGCCGACGGTCTTGCCCTGCGCTCCTTCTCCCTCGGCGGCACCGACCACCGCACCCACACCGAGCAGAACGCCGCCATCAACTACGCATGGTCTTGAACGTGCGCTGCTGTTCCGGCGACTAGAGCGGGGCGCTTGTTCAGGTCCGCGAGTTGGGGCGCGTGCAGGAACATCTCCGAGGTGGGCGCGCGAAGCTCCCGCTTGAGTGCGATGGCTTCGTGGGGTCGGCCGGCTTCGTGTAGCAAGTCAACGCAGGTTTTCAACGTCGCGCGCAGCTCCTTGGCGTGTACCGGGCCGAGCTGTTGGTAAAGCTCGACGGCCATCTTCGCGGCGAGCACGGCGTCGTCGAGTTCGAGCTTGGAGACCATCCTGACCCATGCGAAAGACCGCAGGCATCCCGCCGTCTGGTGCGCGTTGCCGATATCCCTGATCCGTTCGACTGCCAGCTTGGTCGCGGCGAGCGCTTGGTCGCGACGGCCGAACTCGACGAGGCGGGCGCCGAGGTTGGCGAGAGACATGGCGGAGTCCGCACGGTGGGTCAGGTCGATGTGGGCGAGCCGCTCGTGGATGGCTGCAGCCTGTTCGGCGGCCCGGAGTGCGTCTGTCTGCCTTCCGAGCGCGACGTGGCGGGTGCTGAGATTGCTCAAGGTCCTGGCCAACTGCGCTTCCAGCGTGATGAGCCTGGCAGCCACGGGGGTAAGCAGGTCGGCGTGCTGTGGAAGGCTGACGCAGATCGCGGCGGTGAGCTGGTGCGCGGTCGTCGACCGTTCGGCGAGTTTGTCCGTCGACTGTGCGAAACCGCGCGTGGACTCCAGGAAGATCTCGTTCACCTGCTGCTGTAGTTCGCACGCGCGCTCGGGCAACGGTTCGCGCGCTTCTTCGGCCGCCAGTGGTTCGGTTGACTCAGGCGACTCGGAAGTGCGCGGAGAGTCGGGTAGCGCGATGCCGAGTTCGATCAGCATGGTGTTGAGCTGCAGTTCGTAGGCGCCGAGCTTGTCCTCGAAGATGGTTGATCTGAGCAGCCAGGCCTGGCGTGCAGAGGCCAATGCCTGCTCGTGGTTACCGATGTGGGCCAGGTAGATGCCTTGGTTGTGCAGTGAGGTGGCGAGTTCTGCCTGGAATGCGGCACGGCTGACCAGTACGAGATTGTTGTGCAGGTGGACGGCCTGCCCGATGGAGCTCACCGCGTCGTGGGCGCGGCCGAGCCGGAAGTGCACGGCGGCGAGTTCCCGCAGGGACGCGGCGAGTTCGGGTTCGAACCTCGACGGGTTCGCGTTTGCGAGCCGCTTGCGGATGGCGACGGCTTCCTCGGTTGCGATCAGAGCCAGGCTCCAGCGGTCTAGCTGTGCGCTGTGGTGTCCGAAGTTGTGCAGCGATGCCGCAAGGTCGGGTTCGAACAGCATTCGGTTCGTTTTGGCGAGCTGGAGGTGCAGTTGCATCGCCTCGCGGGCCGCCTCGAACGCCTCCTGGTGGCGCCCGGCGTCGGAGAGGTGCATGGCGACGGTGTTCAAGGCCGTCGCGAGATCCGGTTCGTGGAGTGAACGGTGTCCGGCTGCGAGGCGCCGCTGGATCGCCACCGCTTCTTGCGCGACACGCAGCGCCGGGCCGTGCAGACCTACGTCAGCCAGGTCGAGTGCCTGGTTGTTCAACGACGATGCCAGGCTCGAATCGTGCGCGGCCGGGTTCGACTCGGCCAGCTGCCTGCGCAGTGCCACCGCTCTGTTCGTGGCGTTCAACGCGCGTTCGCCGTAGCCGGCTGCCGCGAAGTGCGAGCCGAGGTGGTGCAGCGCCTCGGCCAGGTCGGCCTCGAACCAGCCGGGACGTGCAAGCACCATGCGCTCGTAGATGTCGACGGCCTGCTCGCTGGACTTGAGCGCTGCGTCGAAGTCCCCGGCGTTTGCCAGTTTGCGCCCCAGCACGAGGTGGAGCTTGGCCCTCGCGGCCGGATCGCCTGTCCTGTCGAGTCGCAGTGGGGTGAGGCGTTGAGTGAGCCTGGCCGCGGGGTAGTCGAGATCGACGTGGCGGTGTTCTGGCAGATGAGGCTCGATCGCGGCGAGCAAGTCGGGATCCGCTGTGTCGACGACCGCCATCACCGCGCTGCCGCCGGCGGTGATCAGCCGGTCCGGGTCTTCGCGGACGAGCGAGGCCAGGTGATGGGTGACGTGCGGCCACCTCTTGCTCGCTTCAGCGAGCACCGTGATCACCTGAGCCCGGCGTAGGGCAGGCAGTGTCAGCATCCTGGAGATCAGTTCGGGGGCGCGTGGATCGCCGGGTTCGTCGCCGCCCGGCAGGCACCGGGCGATGAAGTCCTCGCCCATGCGGTCGGGCGACAGCGAGGTGAGCACCGCCGCGTCGTCTGCCGACGGGTAGCAGGCAAGGTGGTCGTCGAGCAGGCGACCGGCCTCATCGTCGTTGCCGGCGAGACCGGTGATCCGCAGGGTTTCCGAGCCCTCCGAGTAGGACATCGGGCCGGTGAGCGTGGCGAGGAAGACGAGGCGCGCCACCACGTTCGTCGAGGACTCGATCGTGCCGGCCGAGCGCATCCGCGCCCAGTGGTCGGCTTCGCGGTCGAGCAGGTAGCTGGCGAGTGCGCCGGGGTGTGCTGGTGGGGTCCGATCACGGTCGCACGCATCCACTGCGGCCAACGCGGCCATGTGGATCGTCAGCACTGATCGATACGCGTTGTCTGTCAGCGATCCGGCAGGACGGACACCGGTGATGTCGGTGCCGAGCACGGAGGCGAAGCTGTCGCGAGCGGAGTTGAAGACGGCCGTCCGTGACCGCGCGTCGGCGGCAAGCTCGGTGAGTCGCTCGGTACTGGTGCGGATGCCGAGCTTGTGCAGGGGATAGCGCAACGGGTCCCACCAGCACGAGCCGGATCGGGCCAGCAACAGCACCCTGGCGGGCCCGCTGTGGCGGATCCGGCCGTCCTCGAACAGAGCCAGGAGGTCGCTGCGCGGCCACCGTTCCGCGTAATCGACGATGACGAGGAGCCCTCGGCCTGCCGGATGTGAAGTCCGTTCGTAATTCGAGCCGGCGAAATCGCTCGCATGATGCGCGACGACCACCGTCCAGCCCGCGCGTGCGGACTCCGCCGCGAATTCGTCAGCGAGACGCGTCTTGCCTTGACCGCCGGGACCGAACATCAGCGTCGCACCGATCCGCCAGGGCTCGTTCAGCCACTGTCGCAGGCGAGCCAGTTCGGTTTCGCGGCCCGTGAACGGAACGACTCGGTTGGCCGCGAGCAGAAGCTGACTGGGCTGTACGCGCAGCTCAGCAGGGTCTGGACGGCGTGGCTCCGAGAACGGGCGCAGGTCGTAGCGGTGCCGCTGCGGGTGCAGGTGAACGTCACCGTGAACGCTGCCTGCCTGGAACACCAGGCCGCTGGCAGACCCGGTGAACTCATTGCGCACGTAGGAATCGAGACCGCCTCGATTCCTATTTCCGTCGCCCCGCATCGATTCTGTCCCCTGAGCGCGTGGATTGAGGCGGATGAGCGTAGCGGAGCCGCTGTGGCCTGGATTACGTGGCCATAAAATGGCACAGAACGTGTCGGCGTTGCGCAGGTATGAGAAGTGTGGTTTTGGGACGTGCGCTCGTCGTGGACCGCGCTGAGCGCGTATGCCGAGGCGGTCGTGCCAAATTAGAGGAGTCCGGCGGCTTCCTCGTAGCCTTGAGTGGAGGTCAAAGCAGTGGCGGCT
Organism: Lentzea sp. NPDC054927; assembly: GCF_053610285.1. Lineage (NCBI taxonomy): Bacteria > Bacillati > Actinomycetota > Actinomycetes > Pseudonocardiales > Pseudonocardiaceae > Lentzea > Lentzea sp. NPDC054927. The sequence continues at coordinate 148,984 of NZ_JBSGXZ010000006.1, read as the reverse complement.
CCCTCCTCGTGTGGAGGTCCTCCAAGCCTGGCTTGGTCTGAGCAACGAAAGTTGTCGTTGAGCGGGATCCGGACGGCGAGCTCCGCGGATGAACGCGCAGTGCGAACCGATCATCGGCAGCATCCGCCGTGAGATTCTCGACCACGTCCTCATCATGGGAGAAAGTCATGCGCGTCAAGTACTCGCGGCCTACCAGACGCACTACAACGAGCACCGGCCTCACCAGGCCCGCGACCAGCTACCGCCAGACGTTCAAGAACACACCGGAACGGTGCACGATCTTGACGTTTCTGGCTGTCGACCTGTCCGCACGCGGATCCTCGGTGGGGTGATCAACGAGTACCGATATGCGGCTTGAGCTGCAGCGATGACTATTTGAGCGGCACAAGATCGTCGGCCGACAGCGCGCGTTCGAGCACCAGATCGGCGAGAAACGTGATGAGGACGTCCGCATATTCGGGCAACGGCTGGTGACGGCGCGCGAACTCGGTGACTTCGGCGATGTACTCACGGCGGAGCTGCCGCGCGTCGGGATCAGGATGTACATACGGCGCCTGGGACACTGGACCCCCGACCATCCGTGAGACCAGGAGTGCACCGTGCAGCAGGGAACCGTCCGTTGGTACGACCTCGAGCGCGGCTTCGGCTTCCTCGCCCCCGACGACGGCAGCGACGACATCTTCGTGCACGTCTCGCAGGTGCAGGGCGAGGGCGCGGCCCGGGCGCTGCGCGAGGGCCAGACGGTGGAGTTCGAGACCGGTGAGGGACCCCGCGGTCCGCAGGCGCTGCACGTCGCCGTCACCGGGGACGTCGCGCCCGACGCGGCCCTGGGCGTGCTCGCCACCGTCTCCTGGTACGAGCCGGCCAAGGGCTACGGGTTCGCCGCGCCGGACGGCGGGGGTGCGGAAGTGTTCGTGCACTCCTCCTCCATCGTCACCGGGGGCGTCCTCGCCGCCGGGCAGCGGGTGGCCTTCGTCATCATCGCCGGGGAGAAGGGGCCGCAGGCCCAGCACCTGGTGCCGCTGAGCTTCGACGCCGGGGTCCGCAGAGCCCCTCTGGTCGCGCCCGGCGACGGCGCCGACGGCTCCGTCCTGTGGTTCGACGAGGAGAAGGCGTTCGGCTTCGTGGCCGCCGACGACGGGGCGGGCGACGTCTTCCTGCACGTGCGCGCTCTGGTCGACGAGGTGTACCTGCCGGCCGAGGGCGACCGGGTCTCGTTCACCACGGTCACCGTGGACCAGGGTCGTCAGGCGCGCGAGGTGCGGTTCGTGGCCACCGGCGAGCCGGTGGAGGCCGCCGCGGCCCCCAGCCAGGCCCGTTCGGTCGCCCGGCCCGCAGCCCGCGCCGGCGACGGCTCGGTGGCCCGCTACGACGCCGACCGCGGCTTCGGCTTCATCACCCCCGACGCGGGCGGGCCCGACCTCTTCGTGCACGTCTCGGTGGTCTCCGGCGAGCCTCTGGTGGCTGGCGAGCGGGTGCGCTTCCGCATCCGGCAGAGCGACCGGGGCCCGCAGGCCGATGCCGTCGAGCACGCCTGACCGTCCGGGACGGTCCTACGACGCCTTGAAGCGGGCGATGTAGCGGCGCTGCCACGGCGGGTCGGTTCATGAGCCGGACTACGCGGCCGCGCGGACGCTCACGGTCGCGGCGTTGGAGACATACGGTTTGCGGTCCTGATGGTGAAGTCGACCGGTGCGGACCTCGCACCGGTCGGAGCGGCGAGTTCGAGGACATCTTCACCGTGGCGATTCGGCGCTCGGCCAGAAGCGGTCCCGGAAAGCGGCTGGGGTCGTCCCGGTGCGGTGCTGGAAGTACTTGGAGAAGTTGGACGGATCGTCGAAGCCGAGTTGTCCGGCGATCCGTACGACTGGGTCGGGTCCGTGGGCGAGGAGGCGTTTGGCTTCGAGCACGACGCGCTCGTCGATGAGTTGCTTGGCGCTGAGGCCGGTGTTCTCGCGGGCGAGTCGGTTGAGGGTGCGGGTCGAGTAGCCCAGGCGGGCCGCGTAGTCGGCGACCTTGTGCCTGGTGCGGAAGCTCGCTTCCAGCTCGTCGCGGAACCAGACGAACACCTCGTGCGTAGGCAGGCGGTGGCCGCTGCCCTCCGGTTCGGTCAGGACGAGCAGGAGCAGCACCGCGGCGAGAGCGCGGGCCAGGGCGGCGTCACGGATGTCCGCTGTGGAGGGTGCCGATGTCGCGGCGGCGGCCTGCGCGGCGTCGAGGGCGGCTGAGGCCGCCGTGCCCGCGACCGTGGCGGCGGCCCAGTGGTTGGGGGTGATCACACCCGCCGACCGGATCAGTTCCCACGTACCGGTGTCGATCGCGGACGGGGTGAACAGGAAGACCGGGCCCTCGATGTCGTCGATGGCGCCCCACTGCTGCACCTGCCTGGCGCGCACCCATACGAGGTCGCCGGGTTCGAGCGGGTAGCCGGTGAAGTCGACGGTGTGCACGGTGCTGCCCGACTCGACGCGGATCAGCAGGTCGAAGTCGAGGCGCTGGGGTGCGATGAACTCACGTGGACCACCGCGTTCCCGCATGCGCGCCAGAGAGGTGAGCTCGATCTCTCCGGTGACACCGGGCGGCGGCGCATACCGGACAGGCCGGATGGCCTCCGGGAGTGTGGTTCCCATTTTTACCATGTTACGTCCCCCAGCTACCGTGAAAACCGCAGCTCAGGTCCATAGGCTTCTGGTCATGGCAATGAGATTGACCTATGTGTTCGACGCCTACTGCGGCTGGTGTCACGGCTTCGGCCCGGCGGTCCGAGGCTTCGCCGACGCCAACGCCGGGCGGGTCCGGCTCGACGTCGTGAGCGGGGGCCTGTTCACCGGCGCCCAGGTCGCGCCGATCGGCACCATGACGTACGTGGCGGGCGCCAACGCGCGCATCGCCGCGCTGACCGGTGCCGAGTTCGGACCCGGCTACCACGGGCTCGTCGCCGACGGCCGCTTCAAGATGGATTCCACGGCCGCCGCCACCGGATTCGCCGCGCTGCGGGCGGCCGCTCCCGACCGTGCCCTGGAGTCTGCGGAGGCGATGCAGCGGGCGTTCTACGTCGACGGGCTGAGCCTGTCGGAGGCGTCGACCTACCGTCACATCGCCGAGCAGCAGGGCTTGGACGCGGACGCGGTCGTGAGCGGGTTCGCCTCGCCCGCGAGCAGGACCGCGGCGGCACAGGACTTCACTCGCGCGGCCCGGCTCGGGGTCAGTTCCTACCCGACCCTCCTGTTGCACACCGACACCGGCGTGATCCGGCTCGGGGGTCCCACGTCGACGGCCACCCAGCTCACCGATGCGATCGACCGGCACCTCGCCCTCTCCGAGTGACAATCCGAAGGAACACAGCAATGAGCGCCCTCACCTACAAGATCATCGACGCGGCCGCGAGCTCGCTCAACAAGACCAGCACGCTCGTCACGGGTGACACCGAGGCAGTCGTGGTGGACTCGGCCTTCACCAGGGCCGACGGGCACCGGATCGTCGCCGAGGTTCTTGACTCCGGCAAGCGGCTGACCACCGTGCTGATCACAGCCGGTGACCCGGACTTCTACTTCGGCGCCGAGGTCGTCGCAGACGCCTTCCCCGAGGCCGTGTTCGTGGCACCGGCCGACGTCATCGAGCACATCCGCGAGACCTACGAGAAGAAGCTGGCCGCCTGGGCACACCTCGGCGACAACCTGCCCACCAGGTTGGTCGACATCGTGCCGCTGACCACGCCTTCGGTCACCGTGGACGGCGTCGAGCTCGAGGTGCGCCGCGGCAGCGACGCTCTCGGCGACCGCGCCTGGTACGTCTTCGAGCCCGCTGGCCGCGCCCTGCTTGGTGGTGTGCTGCTGTTCGAAGGGCTGCACGTGTGGACCGCTGACACGCCGAGTGTCGAAGAGCGCGCGGAATGGCTCCGCTTCCTCGACGGTCTCGAAGCGCTCGACCCCACCTTCGTCGTCGCCGGCCACCGCGTCGCCGATGCGCCCACCGACACGACCGCCATCCGGCACACTCGCGACTACCTGCGGCTCTTCGAGAAGACCGTGGCCGACGCCGACGACGCCGCAGCGGCCGAGGAAAGCCTGCTGGCCGCCTACCTGGACGCCGGGCTGCGGATCGCCGCCTCGCTGGGCACCAAGGTCGCGAAGGGAGAGATGACGTGGGGCTGACCCCGGCCGACGACACGGCACCTGCCGCCGTGGTCCGGCGCCAGTACCTCGCCTCCGCCGCGGGCGACCTCACGGCCCTGCGCGCGACCCTCGCTCCCGACGTGGAGTGGACGGAGATGGCGGGTTTCCCGCTCGCCGGCACCTACCGCACACCCGAGGGCGTGACGAGCGGGGTGATGGAGGAATTGGCGCAGGACTGGGACGGCTGGGTCGCCCACGACGACACCTACGTCGTGGACGGCGAGGACGTCGTTGTCCTGGCCCGCTACACCGCGACGCACAAGGCGACCTGCAAACCGCTGAACGTTCGGGTGGCGCACCACTTCACGGTGCGTGGCGGGTTGATCGTTCGGTTCGAACAGTTCGTCGACACCGCGCTCGTCCGCGACGTTGCCACCCCATGATGCGCCTGAGATGGAGCACCCGCGCCACACAGGTCAGCCGGTAGTGATCACAGCGTCTCACCGGCTGTGCGCGGGTGTCCGTGTTCGGCGCACCCGCGAACGACTGTCGTTGCTCTGGGAAGTCACGAGCCGGGAGTTCGGAGTGTTCGCTTTGACGCGTGAGCGCCGGGCGAGTGCGGCAGCGGTAGCCGTACCGATGCTGAGACCGCCAACTGCAGGCGGGTCAACGCTCAGTCGGCGACGCACCAACAGCAGTCCAATGTGAACGACACGAGAACCACGTCACGGTCGTTGCGTTCGCCGACATCTGGCACGGCAGATGCTGTCTTGTCAGGTCAATGCTTGCCGCCGTCGTTCCGGCAGGTCGGCGTTCCCTTCCCTGTCCACGCTCAGAAAGGGTTGCCCAGTGACCAGTCTTCCCAGTCGACGGCGCTTCCTCGCCGCCGGAGCGGGTGCCGCGCTCGGCCTCAGCACGCTCGGTGCCACCGCCTCCACGGCCGCGGCCGCTCCCGCCGACTCGTCGCGCGGCTCTGGCCGCGAGGAAACCAGGACCCTCGATGAGCTGTACCGCGACGCTCTCGCCGAGGGCGGCAGGCTGGTGATCTACGCGGGTGGAGACCTCGCCGACTCGGGGAGCGGCGCGGGTGCGCGAACAGCCTTCCGCCAGCGGTTCCCGGAGATCGACCTCCGGCTGATCGTGGACTACAGCAAGTACCACGACGTCCGCGTGGACAACCAGCTGGCGACCAGCACCTTGGTCCCTGACGTCGTGCAGTTGCAGACGGTGCAGGACTTCACCCGGTGGAAGCGCGAGGGCCGGCTGCTGCACTACAAGCCCGCCGGCTTCGGCAAGCTGTACAACAAGTTCCGGGATCCGGACGGCGCCTGGATCGCCGGCATGGTCATCGCCTTCAGCTACATCTACGACGTGGCGGCGGCCGGGGCCAATCCGCCACTGTCGCCGCTGGACCTGGTCGACCCGCGCTGGAAGGGCGTCGTCGCCTCGTCCTACCCGCACGACGACGACGCGGTGCTCTACCTCTACTCCCTCTACGTCGCGACCTACGGCTGGGACTGGATCGCGCGTCTCGCCGCCCAGCAACCGCAGTTCGCCCGCGGCTCCTTCTCGCCGGGCACCGCGATCAACAACAAGTCGGCGGTCATCGGCGTCGGCGCGGGCGGCAACCCCACCAGCACCGGCCCGGTCCGCATGGGAATGCCCGATGGGCACCCGTTCATGGCGTGGGGCCAGCGGATCGCGATCCTCAGGCAGGCAGCCAACCCGACGGCGGCCAAGCTGTACCTGAACTGGCAGCTGTCCACCGAACGCCAGACCTCCAACAGCTGGTCGGTACGCACGGACATCGCCCCACCCGCCGGCCTGAAGCCGATCTGGGAGTACCCGAACGCCAACGTGGACGGGTTCCCCCGGTTCATGGAGGACCGCGCCAAGGTCGAGCAGCTGAAGCAGACCTTCGCCCTGTACTTCGGCGAGGTCAAGGGCGACCCGACACCCGGCTGGCCCGGCTTGCATCCAGGAGCATGACCCTGCGCGACACGTCCTTTCTCGAACGGCCACAGTGGGATCGCGCCACCGACATTGGCGCGATCCCACTGTCATCATCGCCACCTCTCGTCACCAGATCTGGTGCCTCCCGGTGAACGATCGAGGGTTGGATGCCAAAGCGAGGCGCGGCGGGCCGGGATCCCCTTTCGCGCATTCGAGCGTGGCTGTCCCGCGTGCGTCACGCACTCATTTCGGCCCTTGAGTCCGCAGGCGAGTCAGTGCTCGACGACATGGCTTCCGCAGTAGCGGGTGACGACGCGTTGAGCTGGCCTCCAGACCGCCTCCGGTATCGCTACTGGGCCCTGCCCGTGGCCGAGGAGACGTCGCATTGCCTACCAACAGGTAGTACTCCGTGATCGTGTGTCCACACGCGACACGGCCGCAGCGTTCCCTGGGTGCGCGCTTAAGGCGTAACACCCCAGCCGCGTGCTCTCGATCTCCGGTCACCGGTCCGGGACAGGCAGCCCTCGACGTCCCCTTGGGGGACTCTTTGAGCTGCATGGACAGGGGAGTCAGCAGCCCAACGTCGACCAGGCCGTCACTGCTAACGGTTTTCGAAACTTTTAGCTAGTTCGCGTTCACAAAGTTTGTGGCAAAGGTCCATTGTGGATCAATTTCTGGTTGGGCGATTGCAAGTATTACAACGGTTCTTGACGACACCTGTGACGCGGCTTACTGTCGTGAGCGCTAACAATCGGAGTTGAGACGGAAAGTTTCGACCGCACGGTGCGGCAGGAGCTCGACCCGATTCACGCGATCGCCCGCTTGCGGTGGCCCACCGCGCGGTGGCGGTGCCGCCTGTTCTCGCACACCTTGGAGAAGCGTCGTGAACCTCCGCTCGCCCCTGCTGCGCACCGCCGCGGTCTTGGCCCTCCTCACTGCCTGCACACCCGGCACTGGAGGCGGCGGGGGAGGCGACGGCAAGTCCTTCGAGTTCTGGTCGTTCTCCGCCATCAACCAGAAGCTGACGGTGGAGGCGTACCAGGTGAAGCGCCCGGACATCCAGATCAAGCTGACCGAGGTGGGCACCTCCACGGAGACCGCCCAGTCGCTGACCACGGCGCTCGCTGGCGGGAAGGTGCCGGACCTGGTGCTCATCCAGGGCGACAACCTGCCGCAGTTCGTGGAGCAGCCGCAGAACTTCGTGGACCTGAGGACGCTGGGCGCCGACGACGTCAAGGGCGACTACCTGGACTGGGTGTGGAAGCAGAGCGTCGCCAAGGACGGCGAGGTGCTGGGCGTCCCGACCGACGTGGGCGGCATGGCCGTGGCGTACCGGACCGACCTGTTCGCCGCCGCCGGGCTGCCCACCGACCGGGAGGCCGTGAGCGCGCTGTGGCCGACGTGGGACGCGTTCATCGAGACGGGCAAGCGCTACAAGCAGGCCACCGGCAAGGCGTTCACCGACAACGCGGCGACGAGCGTCTTCTACCAGGCGGTCAACCAGGTCTCGGAGAAGTACTACAGCGAGGACCGCAAGCTGGTCTACAGCACCAACCCGCAGGTGAAGGCCGCGTTCGACCTCGGCATCAAGGCGGCCACCGCGGGGATCACCTCCGGGCAGTCCTCGTTCGAGAGCGCGTGGAGCACCGGCATGGCGCAGGGCCAGTACGCGGCCGTGTCCGCGCCGTCGTGGATGCTCAACAGCATCCGCAGCACCGCCCCCGACACCAAGGGCAAGTGGGACATCGCGAAGATCCCCGGCGGCTCCGGCAACTGGGGCGGCAGCTATCTGGCTATCCCCAAGCGCGCGAAGAACCCGCAGGCGGCCTGGGAGTACATCAAGGAGATGCAGTCGCCGCAGGGCCAGCTGGAGCACTTTGCCCGGGTCGGCGCGCTGCCCTCGACGCCCTCGGTTTACCAGGACTCGAAGCTCACCGACGCGAAGGACCCGTTCTTCTCCGACGCGCCGACCGGCAAGATCTACACCGACTCGCTGCTCGGCCTCAAGCCGTTCTACATCGGCCCCGACAGCGCGGCCATCGGCCAGGAGTTCCTCAACGCCATCACCAACGTCGAGCAGAGCGGCGGGAACCCGGCCACGGCGTGGGACGACGCGCTGCGCAACATCAAGACCGCTATCGGCGAGTGACTGCCGTGACCGTCACGCTCTCCCCGCCGCTCGACACGGTGCCACCGCCGCCCAAGGCCCGCAGGACGATGGGCGTGGGCGAGCGGTTGTCGGCGTACGTCTACATCGCGCCGTTCTTCCTCATCTTCGGGGTGTTCGGGCTGTTCCCGTTCGCCTTCACGTTCTACGTGGCCCTGTTCGACTGGAACCCCATCGGCGACCAGGTGTTCATCGGTTTCGACAACTTCGTCCGGATGTTCGCCGATCCGCGGTTCTGGAACGCCGCCGGCAACACGGTGAGCATTTGGGCGCTGTCCACCGTGCCGCAGCTGCTGCTCGCGCTGGTGCTGGCGCACGTGCTCAACCACGCCCGGCTGCGGTTCGCGCTGTTCTTCCGGATGTCGGTGCTGGTCCCGTACATCACCTCGGTGGCGGCCACGGCGATCGTGTTCGTGCAGCTGTTCGACCGCGACTACGGCCTGTTGAACTGGTTGCTCGGCTTCGTCGGCGTGGAGCCGATCGACTTCGTGCAGTCCACTTGGGGCAGTCACCTGCTGATCGCGACGATGGTGATGTGGCGGTGGTTCGGCTACACCACGCTGCTCTACCTCGCCTCGCTCCAGTCGGTGCCCCGGTCGGTGTTCGAGGCTGCGGCCATCGACGGCGCGGGCCCGTGGCAGCGCTTCCGCCACATCACCGTGCCCTCGCTGCGACCGGTGATCATCTTCACCGTGGTCACCTCGACCATCGGCGGCCTGCAGATCTTCACCGAACCGCTGCTGATCGCCTCGGGTGCGCCGCTCACATGCGGGGCGGTGCGGCAGTGCCAGACGTTGACACTGTTCCTGTACGAACAGGGCTTCGGGCAGTTCGAGTTCGGCTACGGCTCGGCGGTGGGCGTCGCCCTGTTCGTGATGGTCGTGGTGATCGCCGCGATCAACTACCTGCTGTCCACCCGGATCAAGGCGGACCGATGACGACCACCGCGCCGCGCCGCCGGCACCTCGACCGGGTTCGCTGGTGGACGTACCTGCTGCTGATCCTTGCCACCGTCGCGTGCCTGTTTCCGCTGTACTGGATGTTCATCGTGGCCACCTCGGACACTGCGACCGCGACGCGGATGCCGCCCGAGGTCGTGCCCGGCGGCAACTTCTTCCACCTCGCCGGCCTGGTCATGGAGACGGTGCCGTTCGTGCAGTCGCTGCTCAACAGCCTCGCCGTGGCCACGGCGATCGGCATCGGCCAGGCGGTGCTGTGCTCGCTGGCCGGGTTCGCCTTCGCCAAGCTGCGCTTCCCCGGCCGCAACGCGCTGTTCCTGGTCGTGGTGCTGACCATGACCGTGCCGACGCAGCTCTCGGTCATCCCGCAGTACCTGATCATGTCCGAGCTGGGCTGGGTCGACACGCTGCAGGCATTGATCGTGCCCGGCCTGGCGAGCGCGTTCGGCATCTTCTGGATGCGCCAGCACATCTCGGCCACCATCAGCGACGAGCTGATGCAGGCGGCCCGCATCGACGGCGCGAGCACCGGGCAGGTGTTCTGGCGCATCGCGTTCCCGATCGTGCGGCCGGCCGCGTTCGTCCTGGGCCTGTTCGGGTTCGTCACCGCGTGGAACGACTTCCTGTGGCCGTTCATCGTGCTCAAGTCACCCGAGCGCTACACCGCCCAGATCGCCATCAAGGCGCTGCAGAACAGCTACGACGTCGACCTCGGCCTGGCCATGTCCGGCTCGTTCCTGGCCACCGTCCCGCTGGTCGTGCTGTTCGTCCTGGTCGGCCGCCGCATGGTCGCCGGGATCCTCGAAGGCGCCTTCAAGGGCTGAAGCCCTCGCACAACAAGGAAAACCATGAACTCACCGAACTCCGGCGCGTCGTTCTACGACAACCCCGTGATCCCTGGGTTCCACCCCGATCCCAGCGTGTGCCGGGTCGGCGAGGACTACTACCTGGTGTGCTCCAGCTTTGAGTACTTCCCAGGCGTGCCGATCTTCCACAGCCGCGACCTGGTGCACTGGCGGCAGATCGGCAACGTCCTCGACCGCCCGGCGCAGTTGCCGCTGCCGTCCGACGCGATGGCGTCCGACGGTATCTACGCCCCCACGATCCGGCACCACGACGGCCGGTTCTGGATGATCACCACGAACGTGTCGCAGGGCGGCAACTTCCTCGTCACCGCCGAACGGCCCGAAGGCCCCTGGTCGGACCCGGTGTGGCTGAACCTGCCCGGCATCGACCCCGACCTGGCCTGGGACGACGACGGCAATTGCTGGTGCGCCTTCGCCGGCGCCCACGGCCCCAGCTTCTCCGGCGTGCAGATCGCCCGCATCGACCCCGAGAGCGGGAAGGTGCTGGAGGACCCGTTCCCCGCCTGGGCCGGCACCGGGTTGCAGTGGCCAGAGGCGCCCCACCTGTACCGCGTCGGCGAGTGGTGGCACCTGCTGATCGCCGAGGGCGGCACCGAACGCGGCCACACCGTGGCCATGGCGCGCGCCCGTTCGCCGCGCGGTCCGTGGGAGTCGGCGCCGACCAACCCGATCCTGTCGCACCGCAGCACCAACCACCCGATCCAGAGCACCGGCCACGCCGACCTGGTCACCACGCCGGACGGCGAGTGGTGGATGGTCCTGCTGGCCACCCGCCCGGTCGGGTACAGCCCCAAGTTCCACGTCCTGGGCCGGGAAACGTTCCTCACCCCCGTCCAGTGGGAGGACGGCTGGCCGCGCGTCGGACCCGTCAACCTGCGAGAGCGGGCGCCGGGCGCCCCGCGACCGCAGGAGCCGACACCGCAGCGCGACGACTTCGACGCGCCGGAGCTGGAGCCCCGGCTGATCTCCCTGCGGTCGCGCCCGAACGGCTCGTGGTCGCTGACCGAGCGGCCGGGGTGGCTCGCCCTGCACGCCACCGGCGGCACGCTGGACCAGCCGGGCTGCACCTTCGTCGGCCGCCGCCAGCAGCACCCCGAGAGCCGGACCGCGGTGCTGTTGGACCACGGCGCCGGTCGCGCCGGCCTGTCGGTGCGCCTGGACGAGGGCCACCACTACGACCTGGAGGTGGCCGACGGACAGGCGAGCGTGATCGCACGCATCGGACCCCTGCGCCAGGTCGTGGCCACCCGCACCGTGCCGGCGGGCCCGGTGGCCCTCGTGATCTCCACCAGGTCCGCCCGGGAGTGGTCGGTGGGGGAGGAGAGGCTGTCGGGCCTGCACGTCGCCGCACCCGACTTCGTCGCCTTCCACGTCGGCACGGACCCCGAGCCGCTGGCCGAGCTCGACGGCAGGTACCTGTCCACGGAGGTCGCCACCGGCTTCACCGGCCGGGTGATCGGCATGTACGCCACCGAGGGCACCGCGTGGTTCGACTGGTTCGACCACGGCCCGCTTGACGCACCTGGTCGCTTCTGACGACGAACCTGTGGCCAGTCACCGTGGACGAGTGGTGGCGGACGTTCCTGCGGGCGAGGCGACACCGTTCCCGCCTCGTTCCAGATCATCGACACCTCGAGGCTGGTTCCTATGTGCTCTACCTGCGCTCGTTCGAGGAAGACGAGCGGCAGACGGTCCTGCACGAGATGCCAGCGTCGGGTGCCGGGTAGCGCCTCAGTCTGCGAGCGGAGGAATGCCGACCAGGTCGTCGAGGTGCGCTCGGGAGCCGAGTCGAGCCCGGCGTCTTTGAGGATCTGCCAGACGGTGGAGGCGGCGATTGTGATGCCGAGGACGAGTGGTTCGCCATGGATGCGGCGGTAGCCCCAGGCGGGATTCTCGCGTGCCAGGCGCAGCACCAGGAGTCGGATGGTTCGTGGTCGGCCGGGACGCTTGGGACGAGGTCTGGCTGCGTGGCGGCGGGCGAGCAGGTCCCTGTGCCAGCGCAGGACTGTTTCCGGTCGCACCAGTAATCGGAGCCGACGAAGCATGGCGACCGGGGCGTCGGTGCAGCAGCGCCGCGAGGAACGCGCAGTCGCCGATGGGAAGCAGTCGCACCTCAGGAGCTTCCGACCCCTAACGCTACGCACGACTTCAACCTGCATGGATGGAGTTGTCGGCAGGCACAACCTCATGCCTTACTTTAGTCAGGTGTCCGGCGATCAAGGTTGTTGATAGACGCGATGGGGGTAGAAGTTGTACGCCTTCTGTCGATACGGGTCCGCGTTGGTGCTGGTCGTCTATGGGTTCGCAAAGCTCAACGGGTCGCAGTTCACGGTTCTGTCGTCCGAATTGGACAAGCCAATGGGTGATGTCTCAGGTTTCTGGCTGACCTGGCATTACTTCGGCTTCTCGCCGATTTTCGGCACGTTGGTCGCGCTGGTCCAAATCGCCCTCGGCGTACTGCTGTGCTGGCGCAAGACCACATTGATGGCCGCGTGCGGCGGGCTGGGCGTGCTCGCCACGATCACGCTGATCGACCTGACCTATGGCGTCGACACCATAGGTACCGTGATGGCTGCGGCAACCACCGCCTGCCTGGGTTTCGTGGTGGCCCGGCATCGCGCTGACCTCGTGCGCGTGCTCTGGACCGACCAGCATTCCACCGACACACAAGGTATGCGCGAGGTCATCGTGAGGGCGATCATCCAGGTCGCGGTGTTGGGCGCCGCGTTCGCTGGCACATACTGGATTGCCAATGAGAACAACCGTGCGCCGACGCCGCTGGATGGCGCCTGGGAGGTCCGTACCGGGACCTACCAGCCAGTCGGCACTGTTCATCCGGTTGAGCGCCTGTACTTCGAGTACAACCGCGCCTACCTGGTGGTCTTCCGCTTCGGTAACCAATGGATCGAGCACCATTTCGAGGTTGACCCCGCGCGGCGAGAGCTGCGGATATGGGAACAATGGCTCCGCAAAGACACGCCCCTGTTGTTCAACGGTGCCTATGAGCTGACCGGCGATCGACTGGTGATCACCGGAACCTTTGACGACAACGCCTCACCCGTTCGCCTCGAGCTCACTCGACTCAGGAATCACTGAAACGGGTCTCGTTTGGTGAAGTTTCTCTGCACTTGTCAAGTTGATCAAGCATGGCGTTGGCGTAGGCAGGTGTGCTGCCATCGTTCGTGCGAGGTTCGGGCACTCAATCCGGCGGCAACCGCTCACAGAAAAAACGATCGGCTCGCCGGCGGACCACTGCTACGTTGCCACGGGTGCCCGCCTTTGAGGAGATCACCCGACACGACGACAACGACCCGTCGGAGAACCCTTGGGTGAATGGCCCCCCACTGCCGGAGACGGTCGCGATCGTTGCCTACCAGCCCGATTGGCCGCGCCGCTACCAGGCCGCGGCGGCGGAGATCCGCAAGGCGCTCGGCGCGGTGGTACTCGACATCGAGCATGTCGGGTCGACTTCCGTGGAAGGGCTGGCCGCCAAGGACATCATCGACATCGACCTGACGGTGGCCGATCCCCGCGATGAGGATGGGTACGTCCCCCCACTCGCCCGTATCGGCTACATGCTCACGATTCGGGAGCCGTCCTGGCACGAGCACAGGTGCCTGAGGTTGAGCGAGCCCCGCGTGAACCTGCACGTGTTCGGGCCGGACTGCCCGGAGATCATCCGGCACCGCATGTTCCGCGACTGGCTGCGCGCCCACCCCGAGGACCGCGCGCGGTACGAGGACGCGAAACGGGCGGCGGTCCCAGGGGGCGGGAACGTCATGGACTACAACGCGCGCAAGCAGGAGATCGTCCGCGCGATTTATGACCGGCTCTTCCGCGCGGCGGGAATGCTGTAGGACCCGGACAACAGCCACACGATCTGGTTCGGCAGGCACCTCAGGTCATCGCAATGCCGTGATGACGGGTATGCCGCGGCCGACCGGTGCGATGCGTGTGGGGTGCCAGAACTCCGCACACACGCGCTGAGCTGCGGTGGTCGGGCTCGATCGTTCTGACGGCATGATCGTGGGCATGGCGCCGTGACTGCTGTATCTCATCTTTGTCCATCTGGCTGGCTGGCTGGTTCTGCTCGGACGGTCCTCGGTGGCCAATGACGTGGAGTTGTTGGTGTTGCGGCATGAGCCTGTCTGGTTGCGGGACGGGCGATCTCGTCGCGTTTTGCGGTCTCGGCCTGCGCTGCAGGCCGTACGCCGACGCGGCCACAACGCCGGGTATCGCGACTAGCAGGCTCGCGCAGACGAGCAGCACCGACGACATCCGCGGCTGGCCTTCCTTGGCGACTTGCACGGCCGCCGCGAACACCGCCGCGAGGATCGCGCACATGAGGAGGACGAGCCCGCGCTTGCGCGTAGGAACCACCCCTTATCGGCATCCAGCCATCCGGGCAGCTGAAGTTGGCACGAACAACACCGTGCGGCGCAGAAATCCGACGCAGGTAGCACTTGCGGGGCTGGCTCACTGGCCCCTGATCGCCGACTCGACGGTGTCGCCGACCAGGTAGTCCGTGACCATGTAGGCGGCCACCCCGACGAGGAACCCCACTGCGGCGCCGAGCGGCGTCGCGGGTGCGCCGACGATCGCGCCGGTGATGCCCGCCGCGAGGACGCCCGACACCGCCGCCCGGCCGCCGCGTGCCGCGTAGTCCACGCCGTGGTAGTCGGCGGTGCCTCGCATCTCCTCGATGGCCATGTGTCCCACCTCGATCAGCGGGGCGGCGACCGCGGCACCGGCGGCACTCGTGCCTGCGCGGCCCAGCACGACGTACACCCGTCCCGCTCCGCCGGTCATCAGCGCGTTGCCGACGGTCGCGCCCACCCTCGTCTCCACCGCGCCACCGACGCCCGCGCCGAAACCGGTGGACGCCGCGGTCGTGCCCAGGTCCGCCCCGGACGGCATGCCCTGTCCGTCAGCGAGCGAAGCACCCGCCTGGAACAACACGCCAGCACCCGCGCCCATGGCACCCGATCGCGCGCCTGCGCGGCCCATCGCGCCCGGCGCGCCGTGCTGGGCCACTGACAAGGCCTCCGGGAACGAGCGCATCGCGATGTCCGGCCGCGGACCGCGGCCTGAACCGCCCAGGCCCGCCGCGAGCCGGAAGTTCTGGAGGGCCTGCAGGCCTGCGGTGTCCGTGCCGTGGCTGACGACCTTCTCCGACAGCGCCTGCGCCAGCCGGGTGAGGATCGGCGTGCGCTGAGCGGGAGCCAGGGCGTTGAGTTGGGCCAGCGTGCGGATCTGAGCGCCGGCGACGTGCTCGTTCGCGACCGCGAGGTGTGCCTCGATCGCGGCCTGGTGGCGTGCCGGGTCGGTCATGACACCGGTGGACACGGTGGCCCGGAACGTGGTCACGTCGTCGGCGTTGACCGCGAGCCTGCCTCGGCGGATCACGTCCTGGCGGGCGGCCTGCCAGGCGGCCGACGCGGCCGGTGGCCACGGGAGTGTCGGGTGCTGGTTCCACACTGCCCGGTCGAAAGCGGTGCTGCCGCTGGATCCGGTGAGCTCCGCGAAGGACCGGCGGTAGTAGTCGCGGCGCCCGGCGACGTCCTGCGTGGTGCCTTTGACGCTCACCAGCCGCCCGCCGGTGTCGGCGTAGTCCCACACCGGATATCGGCCCGTCTGCGCCGCCGAACCGCTCCCGTTCATCCGCCACGGCTCCTGGTTGAGGTCGCGGGCGAACGGACCGCTTTGGCCGGCGCTGTAGGACTGTTCGCCCACGGCACCGGTGAACCCCCGGCGCAACACATTGGGTCCGCTGACCTCGGTGCCGACGACGGCGGGAAGTTGCCGTTCGAACGCGCTGGTCTGCAGCCGCGGTCCGAGCACGCCGGTGGCCGCCGCCTCGTCCAGGCTCGTGATCGGCACACCAAGGCCGGTGATGGCCCGTTGGAACTGGCGCTGCGTCACGATCACGGCGGGCGCCGACCGGGTCCAGGTCAGCGGCGCGGTGCCGACGTCGACAACCTGCGCGACCAGACCGCCGTCTGTGAGGGCGAGGAACTGCCCTCGGCCACCCGCGGTGCGTTCCTCGGCGAGGAAAGCCTGTCCGGCGTCGATGCGGGACCGCCGCTCCTGGTCCAGCGCGGTCTGGCGGGCGGTGGCCGCCTGACGTTCCGCGGCGGCCAGTTCGGGCCGGGCGAGCTGCTGGCGGACGGTCTCGATCTCGTCCAGCAGGCCGTTGTTGGTGAGGTCGCCGACCGGGGTGGCATCGGCCCGCGCCGGTGTGGTGGCCGGTCGTTGCTGTCGCTGCACCCAGGCGGTGACGGCCGCGTTGCCCGCGGCGCGGGGCATGGCGGGCAACGGCGGGTGTGTTCCGCGGTGTTGCGATCGCGGTTGTCCCGCGCCGGAGCCGGGCTCCGGAGAACGGTGGGCGTGGGTGGGCACCCCTTCAGGCTCTCGGTGCTGCAGCGGGGATGTCGATGGCCTGCGGGGCAGACCCAGGGGCAGCGGGGATGCGGACCGTCTACGACGGCCACGCCCGCAGCAGCGAGTCGAGCGCACGTCGTTTCTGTGGTTGGCGATCAGCGGGAGCTGCCGGTTGGTGTGCTCGCGTCGCTACGCCAACAGGGCGGCGTGTTGCGAACAGCGAGAGGGCGGGATGGCGGAACAAGCTGATCCAGGCGTCGTCCGGCAGCGGGCCGCAGTCGACCGTCCGGCGGGTGCGCTCGGAGGTCTCGTTCTCGGGGCGCTCGCTGCCGCCACCATGGGTTCACCTGGGCTGGTTGTCGGACCAGCTCTTGGGGCGACGTCCGCACCCTGGCTCGAAGAACTGAGTCATTACGCGCGCATTGCTGTAGGCCGACGCGCCGAGAAAGTCCGTCGTGCCGTGGCGGAGGCGAGTGACGTCACCGGCATGGAGGAGTACGAACTGTTCGGCGCGATCCTGGTGGACGACAAGTTGACGGAGCTTGCGAACAGAGTCATCGAGGCTGCGGCCACGAGCTCGTTCGAGCAGAAGATCCTCATGTTGGGTCGCGCTCTGCGACGTGCTGTGGCTGAGCAGGACCGAGCGCGCGTCGACGCGGAGATGGTTGTTGTCGACGCGATCTCGAAGATCGAGGTGGCCCATCTGCGTGTGCTTGTGGTGCTTGCTTCAGAGCGTCCGATGGAGATGATGCCGCCGGTTCAAGGCACGCCGACGAAGTACGACGTCTCTGGAAAGCCTGACGCGTGGGCGTATTCGTGGACGGATGATCAGCTGAGGATCGCCAATCCGGGGCTCGTGGACGTCAGTGGGGTCCTGACGGCCCAGCTGGTCTCGTTAGGCATGGACTGGCTCACCCGTGTCGAGGTACGCAGTAGCTCAAGGCGCTTCCGGGTCTGCTGCTCGTCGGCAGAAGTGTGGCTGGCGGTTCAGTGTGGCGGCTCGACGCTGTCGGACCGTTCGAGGTCGGAGATCCACAGGGCAAGCGCTGCCCGTGCGTCGCGCAGGGTGCGTGCCGGCTCGCCGAGTCCGCCCAACGCCAGCCGCCGCTGTTCGAGCTTGGGGCTCCGGAACTTCGGGAAGGCGAGTTTGAGGCACGTGTCGATCATCTCGGCGTGGTAGTGCAGTAGCTGAGTCACCCGGAACTCCAGTGACGCGCGGTCGGCGTCGCCGATGAGGTCCAGAGCCCATCCGTGCAGCCGGCAGTAGTCGGACGCGATCCGGCCGCCTCGGCGGGCCACCTGTGCCGGGACGTCGCCAGGTTGCGCGCAGGCGTCGATGATGTGCTCGGCGGCGGGTTGGAGTGTGACCGCATGGTTGGCTACCTCCAGCAGCGACTGCAGCGCGACCAGACGCGCGGCGGCGGGATCCTTCGCAGCTGCCACGGCCGCGCCTCGCCGCGGGCGACGTCCCGGAATCCGCATGTGAGCCACCAGCCTCGATGAGCCAGCCCGGAAGCATCCAGTATGAAACACCACGAGGCGCGCCGCGAGGTGCGGGAGTGTGGATGGGCTTCCGGCCGGTTGGGCGTCGCGCTAGACGCCGCCGAGGTGACGAATTGGCAAGAGTAGCTCGTTGCGACAGCTCAGAGTCGTGAGCGGCGGATCCGTTCGCTTCAGTGCCCTCGCGCACTGCCGTTGGAACGGATTGAGGTGACCAGTGCTCGCGCTGGATTGGTGTGTGCTGACGTAGCAGTGGCCGAACGCTCGCGGCGGCGTGACGCTGGCCGCGCCGGCGATCGGAAGATCGCCGAGGAACTCATGGACGAGTTCGTCCGCAAGCACTTCATCCAGCCTGACCTGGACACGAACGACATGTCGTACCCGGGTCCGCGGCTCAGCCTCGTGACGGTGCTCAACCGGGGTGGCTGGCAGCAGCCGTGACGTGCGGACGGCGCAGCGTCGTCCAAGCAATAGCGGTACTTCACGCGTGGTTCAGGAGTTACCGCGGTAAAGCCGTTCGTAGGCGGCTTTGGCGCGTGCGTCTGCCTCAGCGTGTTTGGCCCGGCGGGTCTGCTCGCCGAGGCCGCGTGGAAGTCCCTGTTTGACCAGGCGGTGCTCGGTCGTGTGCCACATGTAGGTCATCGAGTAGAAGTAGCCGACGCACATGCCCAGCACGATCGACAGGATCCTGATGTAGAGCGGTCCGGGTAGCAGGAGCAGCAGCAGGATCGGTGATATCTGGACGAGGCCGCGTACGAAGTGTCGTACCGCCCATGTGCGGCAGGTGACGTCGTGCAGCACCCACGGGTTGCATCGCTGAGGCAGCCGTCCGCCGACCGCGTACCACAGCCACTGGGCCGGATTGGGTCTGGTTCCACGCAGTGTCATCGGTCGGCGTTCTCCTCAGCCGCTCTGTGGATTGCCGCGACGATCTTGCGGTTCGGCACGCCCTTGATCACGTACTCGACCACGCCGAGCTCTCTGAGTTCGGACTCGGACGGGGCATCGATGAGGCCGCACAACGCGACGAGCCTGACCGCCGGCACCCGCTGATGCATGCGGCGGATGGCGTGCAAGCCGTCGCCGGGCAGGTGCACGTCCACCACGGCGACATCCGGCAGGTGCTGTTCGGCCAGCCGGATCGCGCCGTCCGCGGTTCCCGCGACCGCGACCACGTCGATGTCGGCGGCGCTCTGGAGGACCTCCCGAAGCGTGTCCCGGAACAGAGGGGAGGCGTCGGCGACGAGAACTCTCAGCCGGTCGGGAGTTCCGGTCACGATGTGGTCCTGTCAGGCTGTGCGTGTTTTCGGACTTGCTAAGATTAGCAAGTGCTGAAGCATGCGACCAGCTGTCGGGCACCGCACGAGCGGGGAGGGGGAGCGGATGAGCAAGCCGCTGTACCAGCTCAAGGCGGAGTTCTTCAAGACGCTGGGCCACCCTGCGCGGATCCGGGTGCTGGAGCTGCTCAGCGGGCGTGAGCACGCGGTCGCCGAGATGGTGCCGCAGGTGGGTGTCGAGACCGGGAACCTCTCCCAGCAGCTGGCGGTGCTGCGCCGGGCCGGCCTGGTCACCACCCGCAAAGAGGGCGCGACGGTCTACTACTCGCCGACCAGCACGCACGTGGCCGAACTGCTGGCCGTGGCGCGGCGGATCCTCTCGGCCGTGCTGTCCGGGCAGGTCGAGTTGCTCGAGGATCTTCGCACCGCCGGCCAGCCGGTGCCGCGCGGCGGTTGAGCGATGATCACCCCGCGTCCCTCCCCCGAGGCGGGGTGACCACACCCTCCTTCGAACTACCGACTCCATCGCGGGAGCAAGAGCGTGCTGAGTTTATGGCGCAAGATCCGCCGAACCGGGCGAGTGGCCGAGCCTGCACCGCCGCTGCCTGCGGGCGACCGGCCGGCGCAGGCGGCGGTGCTGGGCGGGTCGGTGCAGATCCGGCACGTCGACGCGGGATCGTGCAACGGCTGCGAGGTCGAGATCGGGTCGGCGTTCGGGCCGGTCTACGACGGCGAGCGCTATGGGGCGCGGCTGGTCGCTTCGCCTCGGCACGCGGACGCGTTGCTGGTGACCGGTGTGGTGACGCGCAACATGGCTGAGCCGCTGCGGCGGACGTTCGACGCGGTCTCAGCGCCGAAGCTGGTGGTGGCAGTCGGGGACTGCGCACGCAACTGCGGGGTGTTCGCGGGCGCCTACGGGGTTGCCGGTGCGGTGCGTGACGTGGTGCCGGTCGACCTGGAGATCGCTGGGTGTCCGCCGCGGCCGGAGGCGATCGTCGAGGGGCTGCGGAAGCTGACCGGCCGATGAACCTCGCTGCGACAGGTATGGCCGCGGCGGTGGCCATCGGGCTGCTGACCGGGTTGGCCGCGTTGGTCGTCCCGGCGCGGGCAGCTGTGGTGGGCGCGGGGACGGCATTGACGGGTGTGGCCGCGGCGTTCGCGGGGGCCGTTGCGCTGGGCGGGGGTTCGTTCTCCGTTGAGCTGCCTGGGTTGTTGCCGTTGTCTGGAGTGTCACTGGCGCTGGACCCGCTGGGCGGGTTGTTCGTGGCGGTGACCGGCGGTGTCGCGGTGGCTGCCGGGATCTACGCGGTGTCCTGTGCGGACACGGCGGATCTGCGGGCACGAGGTGTGCAGGTGGCGCTGCCGCTGTTCGTGGTGGCGATGGTGCTGGTGCCCGCTGCCGCGAACGTGGGCACGTTGCTGGTGTGCTGGGAGCTGATGGCACTGGCGTCGCTGGTGCTGGTGGTTGCCGAGCACCGGCGTGGCCCGCAGGTGGCTTCGGCGGGCCGGTGGTACGCGGTGATGACGCACCTGGGTCTTACTTCCGTCCTGATCGGACTGATGGTGTTCGTCGCGCACACCGGAGACGACTCGTTCACCGCGCTGCGCGAAGCAGGTCCGCGCCTCTCGCCCGCAGTGGCGGCGGTCGTGTTCGTGGCGACGCTGGCAGGGTTCGCGTCGAAGGCGGGGATCGTGCCGCTGCACGCCTGGCTGCCGCGCGCACATCCGGAGGCGCCGAGTCATGTGTCGGCGTTGATGTCCGCCGCGATGGTGAATCTCGGGGTGTACGGGCTGCTGCGAGTCGGGGTCGACCTGCTCGGCGGGGGTGTGGCGTGGTGGTGGCTGCTGGTGCTCGCGTTGGGCACCGTGTCGGCCGTGTACGGGATCCTGCAGGCGGCGATGAGCTCGGATCTGAAGCGGCTGCTGGGGCAGTCGACGACGGAGAACATGGGGCTGGTGCTGGTCGGAGTCGGTGCGGCCGGGCTGTTCGCCTCCTCAGGGGGCCGTTTTCTGGCCGCATTGGCGCTGACCGCCGCCCTGGTGCACGTGGTCGGCCATGCGGCGTTCAAGACGCTGTTGTTCCTGGCGGCAGGATCGGTCCTGCACGCCACCGGCAGCCGAGATCTCGACGCGCTGGGCGGACTGCGGCCGACGATGCCGGTGACCACGGCCGCGTTCGGACTGGGGGCGCTGGCGGCGTCGGCGTTGCCGCCGGGCACGGCGTTCGTGTCGGAATGGCTGTTGCTCCAAGCGTTGATCCACGGCCTGCCCTCGGGCGGGGCGGCGGTGAGGATCGCCATGCCGGTCGCTGTGGCGGCGGTGGCGCTGACCGCCGGGCTGGCGGTGGCCACCTTCGTGAAGGCCTTCGGCGTTGGATTCCTGGCGAAACCGCGCAGCGACGCAGCTGCTGCCGCGCACGAGAGCCCCGCCAGCATGCTCGCCGGCATGGGTGTCGCCGGGCTGGCCTGCGTGGTGCTCGCCCTCTGGCCGGCCGGGATTCTCCCGGCGGTGCAGGCCGCGGCCGGTGGGGCAGCGGTGTCCGGCGATGTCACTTTGCGGCTGACACAGGTAACCGGTGCGTTGTCGCCACTGCTGCTCATGCTCGGTCTCGTCGCCGCGCTGGTCGTGGCGGTCGGTGGGATGCGGGTGGCCGCGGCGAGGCGAATGCGTCGGGAGGCCCGCTTGTGGGACTGCGGCGGTGGGCCGATGTCTTCCCGGATGGAGTACACGGCGACGTCGTTCGCCGAGCCGTTGCAGCGAGTGTTCGACGACGTGGTGCAGCCGGAGCTGGACGTGGACGTGACTCACCACGAGGAATCTCGGTACCTGGTGCAAGCCGTGGAGTACCGCAGGAAGGTCCCGGACCGGATCGAGCGGCGTCTCTACCAGCCGGTGCTGAGCCTGATCGCCGCGTGGGGCCGGGCCGGGCGCGGACTGGCGTCGGGCAGTGTGCACCGCTACCTGGGCTACGGCTTCTACGCGGTGTGCAGCGTGCTGATCCTGCTGGCTGTGACCCGATGAGCGCGCTCGGAGTGGTCGGCGGGGTCGTGCAGCCGTTGCTGATCGTCGCTGGATCACCGCTGTTGGTCGGTCTGATGCGGCAGGTGCGGGCCAGGTTGGAAGGCCGTGCCGGCGCCGGGGTCGGGCAGCCGTGGCGTGACCTGCGCAAGCTGCTGCACAAGGAGTCGATCACCCCGCGCGGTACCAGCGAGGTGTTCCGCGTCGCACCGTTGGTGCTGATGGCCACGACACTTCTGGTCGCGGTCGTGGCGCCGTTCGTGACGACCGACTCAGCGCTCGACCCGGCAGCTGATCTGTTCGCGGTGGTGGCGTTGCTGGCGCTGGGCGCGGTGGCGCTCGCGTTGGCCGGGCTGGACACCGGTACGGCGTTCGGTGGGATGGGTGCCAGCCGGGAGATGACCATTCTCGCGCTGGTGGAGCCGACTCTGCTGGTGGCGATCTTCGCGTTGTCGGTGCCGGTCGGGTCGACCAACCTGAGCGCGATCGTGTCGTCGACCCTGCACGATCCGGCACGGGTGATCTCGCCGGTGAGCTTGCTGGCCGCGGTCGCCTTGTTCGTGGTGATCGTCGCGGAGACCGGGCGGTTGCCGGTGGACAACCCGTCGACACATCTTGAGCTGACGATGGTTCACGAGGCGATGGTGCTCGAGTATGCGGGTCCTGATCTGGCGCTGGTGGAACTGGCGTCCGCGATGCGGCTGTCGGTGTTCCTCGGACTGCTGGCGAACCTGTTCCTGCCGTGGGGAATCGCCACCACGGCCACCCCGGTGGCGCTGCTGATCGGGGTACTGGCCCTGGTCGTGAAGGTCGGCGTGCTCGGCGTGCTGTTGGCCGCCGGTGAGGTGTTCGTCGCCAAGCTGCGGCTGTTCCGGGTGCCCGAGCTGCTGGCCGGGTCGTTCCTGCTGGCCCTGCTGGCGGTCGCGGCCTCGTTCTTCCTGGCCTGAAGGGAAATGCCGATGAGCGAGAGCCTGTACGTGTCGCTGCTCGATCTGGCGTGCGGTGCCTTGCTGCTGACGGCCGTGCTTGTGTTGTGGCTCCGCGAGCTCGCGGTGATCATCCGGGTGTTCGCGTTGCAGGGTGCGGCACTTGCCGTCCTTGTGGGTGTGCTGGCAGCCCACGAGAACTCCGCGGAGCTGTGGGCCGTGGCGATGGGAGTCCTGGTGCTGCGTGCGGGACTGCTGCCTCACCTGTTGCGGCGGGCCCTGGCAGGTGCGGGGGAGTCGCAACGGGAGACCAGTCCGCTGGTGAACGTGGCGTCGTCGCTGCTGGCAGCCGCCGCGCTGACGCTGTTGGCCTACGCGGTGTCGCAGCCGTTGGTGGCGCTGGCACCGTCTGCGGCGACGCAGGCGATCCCGGTCGGGGTGACCGTGATGCTGATCGGGTTTTTCGTGTTGGTGACCCGGCGTCGCGCCTTGTCGCAGCTGGTCGGGTTTCTGTTGATGGACAACGGGATCACCGCGGTCGGATTCCTCGCCACGACCGGGGTGGGCCTCGTGGTGGAGCTCGGGGTGTCGCTGGACGTGTTGCTGGCGGTGCTGGTCCTGCAGATCCTCACCACTCGGATGCGGAAGACCTTCGGCGACACCGACCTTGACGAACTGCGGGAGTTGCGCGACTGATGACAGTGCTTGTTCCCGTGGGAGTGCCCGTGCTCGGCGCACTCACCTACGTGGTGTTCGGCTGGCGACGCGCCACCGCGTGGATCAGCGCTGTGAGCGCGAGCGTTGTGTTGACCGCCGCGATCGTCCTGGCGGTCGCGGTGATCCGATCCGGGCCGCTGACCGCGATGGGCGGGTTGCTGCGCGTGGACGCGCTATCGGCGTTCATGCTGCTGGTGATCGGTGCGGTTGGGCTGATCGCCACCGCCGCGACCCCGGCGTATCTGCGGGAGGAGATCGCGGCAGAACGGGCGACCGGTCGTGCCGCCGCGCGACACAGCCTGCTCGTGCAGCTGTTCCTGGCCACCATGGCGCTGGCGGTGCTCGCGGCGAATCTCGGCGTGGTGTGGGTGGCCGTCGAGGCCACCACGATCGTGACCGCGTTCCTGGTCGGGCAGCGCCGCACCCGCGCCTCCGTGGAAGCGGCGTGGAAGTACGTGGTGATCTGTTCGGCCGGTATCGCGCTCGCGCTGCTGGGCACCATCGTGCTCAACTTCGCCGCCGCCCACGCTCCCGGAACCGCCGGGCTGGACCTCGCCGCGCTCGCCGCGCACGCACCAGGTCTCGACCACGGTGTCACCCGCATCGCGATCGTGTTGCTGGTGCTCGGGTTCGGCACCAAGGCTGGCCTGGCCCCGCTGCACGCGTGGCTGCCGGACGCGCACTCCCAGGCACCGGCGCCGGTGTCGGCGCTGATGTCCGGTGTGCTCCTTTCGGTGGCGTTCTACGCGATCCTGCGCGTCAAGGTGATCAGCGATGGTGCGCTGGGCGCCGGGTTCGCCCGCACGCTGCTTGCAGTGATGGCGCTGGCGTCACTGCTGCTGGCCGCGTCACTGCTCATCGCCCAGCGCGACTACAAGCGAATGCTGGCCTACTCCAGCATCGAACACCTCGGCCTGGTCGCGTTCGGCGCCGCGATCGGCAGCCCCCTCGCACTGGCCGCCGCGCTGCTACACGTTCTCGGCCACGGGCTGACCAAGTCGGTGCTGTTCCTCGGCGCCGGCCGCGTCCTGCAGATCACCGGCACCAGCCAGATCAACGGCGTGCGCGGCCTGCTGGCACGTCACCCGGCGCTCGCGGCGACGTTCGGTCTCGGCGTGCTCGCGCTGATCGGGCTGCCTCCGTTCAGTCTGTTCGCCAGCGAACTCGGCATTGTTCGCGCAGGCTTCGCCGCCGGCCTCGGCTGGCCGACGACTGCCGCGCTGCTGCTGGTGCTGGTGATCGCCGCCGCCCTGATCGTCCGTACCAGCCGGATGCTCCTCGGACCGCCCGTGTCCACTCCGGACACCGCGGCGGCCTCGCCGATCCCGATCGCGCTGGCGGGCGGGTTGCTCGCGTGTGCCGTGCTCGGTGTCGCGGCGGGACCGCTGCCGGTGCTGCTGGACCTGGCCATTGACACCCTGGTGGTGACCCGATGATCACGACCCTCACTCCTGCGGAGCTGCCCGAGCACGCCAGTTCCCTGTTGAAACAGGGATACCGGCTCGCGCTGGTCGCCGGCCATGACGACGGCAGTGTTGATTCTTCCGGCAGGCTGCGCGCGGTGTACCTGTTCACCGCCGCCGCGCCGGATCGGCGGGTCGAACTGCACGTCCCGCTCGACCCTGGCGCGCCCGCGGTGCCGAGCCTGGCGCGACTGTCGTTCGCGGCCGGACGGTTCGAACGCGAGATGCACGACCTGTTCGGCATCGTGCCCACCGACCACCCGCTACCGCGGCGGCTGGTACGCCACTTCCACTGGCCCCAGGGCTGGTACCCGATGCTCACCGACGCGGGCGACCCGCCGGAGTTCGGAGACCTCGACGGCCCGTACCCGTTCCGGACCGTGGAAGGACCAGGGGTCTACGAGATCCCGGTCGGACCGGTGCACGCCGGCATGATCGGACCGGGCCACTTCCGGTTCTCCGTGGTCGGCGAGACCATCCTCAATCTCAGGGCACGGCTCTGGTTCGTCCACAGAGGACTCGAAAAGCTGTTTCACGGCCGCACTCCGGAGGACGGGATCGAACTGGCGGAACGGGTGAGTGGCGACACCAGCGTCGGCCACACCCTCGCCTTCTGCCTCGCCGTTGAGGACGCCCATCGTCTGCCCGTGCCCGAGGACGCGCAACGCATCCGTGCGATCCTGCTCGAGCTCGAACGGCTCTACAACCACATCACCGACATCGGCGCGCTGTGCAACGACGTCGCCTACAGCGTGCTCAACGCCCACGCCCAGCGCGTTCGCGAACGCCTGCTGCGCATCAACGACACCGTCACCGGTCACCGGTTGCTGCGTGGCGCCATCCACGTCGGTGGCGCCACGATCGCCGCGCTTCCCGACCCGCGTGAGCTCGCCGCGATCGGCGTCGACATCGGCGAGATCGTCGAGCTGGCACTGTCCAACGCCGTCGTGGCCGACCGGTTCACCGGCACCGCGCCACTCAGTCGGGCTCAGGCCGCGGACCTCGGCACGTTGGGCGTCGTAGCCCGTGCCAGCGGTCTGACCGCCGACGCCCGGCACGACCACCCGTTCCTGTCCTCGGAGTTCCCCCGTGCCGTCCACACTCATACGAACGGTGACGTCCTGTCCCGCTTCCTGGTGCGTGCGGAGGAAATCGTCACCTCGATTGCCAGGATCACCAGCCTCGCCGACATGCTGGGCGCCCGAAACGCCGCGACCACACGGATCGCCATGGGGACCGGCCGGTCCGGGGTCGGCATCGTCGAGGGCTGGCGCGGCACGATCGTGCATCGCGTCGAGCTCGTCGACGGACGGCTTCGCCGGGTGAAGATCGTGGACCCCAGCTTCTTCAACTGGCCCGCGCTCCCGGTCGCGCTGGCGGACACGATCGTTCCCGACTTCCCGTTGACCAACAAGAGCTTCAACCTCTCCTACGCCGGCAACGACCTGTAGAGACACCCGATCGGGTGTGTGCGGCCTCGCACGCACAAAGACTTGCAAACTTCTTTAAGTGCGCAGATCATGGAGTTCTTCGGCCGAGGAGAGATGTTGAGGACGATGAGCGAGTTCGAAGCAGCGCTGCGGAACAAGGTCTCCGAAGCCTGGGAAACCCTGCGAGAAGCCCGGCAGGCGGGCCACGACTACGAGATCCACCTGCACAGCGCCCGGATCCGCGACCTGCTCGACCGAGCTGCCCAGCACGGCATCGACACCCGTAACTGGATCGACCCGGCGCTGCTGGAGAACTCCGGGCTCGGGCACTGACCATGAGCGCGCCATCGAGGAACGGCTTGGTCGCGGTGGTCGGCGGAATCGCTGCGACCACGACGGTGCTGCGTCGCTACGCCGCGATCGTCGAAGACCAGGCGGGACTGCCGACCCGCGTCATCGCCTCCGACTACGGATTGCACAACCTGCCGTCTGACACGGGCGCCGTGGTGCTGGTCCGGGCCACACCGGAGCGCGAGCAGAGGGCCCGCGAGTCCATCGTCGGCGTCCCGCTCCTCACCGACCAGGACACCACCGCGATCGCCCTGACCGCCGCGGTGCTCACCACGCTGACACGCGCCGGCAAAGCACCGGAGACCAGCCGGGTCGTCATCGCGGGTGCCAACACCATGCCGCTGCTCAATCCGGTCCTGCTGGCCGCGGGAGTCCGTGACATCACCACCTGGAACCCCGTCGACGCGCTCGCGTTCCCGTTGCGCCGCATCGCCGCCGACGCCGACGCGGTGATCAACCTGGCCGGCGGGGGTGGCCGCTTCGCCTGGCCACGGCACACCGCACCCGCGGTGATCGTGCCGGACCCTGCGCGCGACCCGTTGCTGGCCCTTCCGGGTCTGCTGCGCGCGTTCAGCGGGCATCCGCGCGCACGCCTGACCCCGGACGTCCAGCACGCCTGTGCGATCGCGCTGTCCGCAGCCACCCCGCCCGGCGAACAGGTGCCCCGGCGTGCCGATGAGACCCTCACCCGCCAGATCGCCGAATTCGCGACAGACGCACTTCATCGAGGAGTCGCACGGTGACCGCCCCCGACCGCACCTGCAGTGGCCGGGTTGCTCACTTAGTAGGATTAGCAACTGCTGAACCCCGTTGAAACGCATCCCGAGTCGCAGTGACTGGGATCAACCAGGGAGGATCAGCACCATGACGACGGCCGGCCGGAAGGGGCTTCGATGAGCATGCCCCTCTATCAAGTCAAGGCGGAGTTCTTCAAGACGCTCGGCCACCCGGCACGCATCCGGGTGCTCGAACTGCTCAGCGAGCGAGAGCACTCCGTCGCGGAGATGCTTCCTGAGGTCGGTATCGAAGCAGCCAACCTCTCCCAGCAGCTGGCCGTGCTGCGCCGCGCCGGACTCGTGACCACCCGCAAGGAAGGCTCCAACGTCTTCTACTCGCTGACCAGCCCCCATGTCGCCGAGTTGCTCGCCGTCGCCAGACGCATCCTCACCGGAGTCATCACCGGCCAGATGGAGCTTCTTGAAGACCTCCGCACACCTGCTGCCGCCGCCCCACGTGGCCGAGCTCGCAAGCAGCATTGAACGCCTTCTGATCACCCGATGCGCGCCTGCGAGTTCACTGCTCGAGCATGCCTGGGCCGAAGACCTCGTACTTGATGTCGTCGGCGTGCATTCCCCGCCGAAGAAGTCCGGCCCGCATGTCGCGCATGAAGGTGATCGGGCCGCACAGGTAGGCGATGGCGCCAGCAGGCAACGGGATCGCGTCCACGTCGATGACGCCGGGCTGTCCGCCGCCGTCTCCGTTCTCGTACCAGGTCAGCTGCCGGCCGTCGGTGAGGCGGGCGTACTCCTCGCGGTGTGCGTGCCGGTCCGCCAGGACTTCGGCGTGTGCGGCGACGACCATGCGTTCGGGCTGCGTGGCGGAGATGTGGTCGAGCATGGACAACATCGGGGTGATGCCGATGCCCGCGCTGATCAGCACCACGGGCCGGTTGCCGGGCTTGAGCGTGACTTCACCAGCCGGCGGGCCGACGAGCACGGTGTCGTCGGCGTGCACGTGGTCGTGCAGGAAGTTCGACACCGCACCGTCCGGGGCTCCGTCCGCGCCGCGAATCCGCCGCACGGTGATGCGCAGCTCGCCACGGCCGGGTGCCTGGGACAGCGAGTACTGGCGCGGCTGCCGGTGCCCGTCCGGCAGATCGACCGCGACGGACACGTACTGGCCAGGCTCGAACATCGAAACCGGACCGCCGTCGTCGGGAAGCAGCGTGAAGGACACCGTGTCGACCGCCTCCTCGTCGCGCTTCGCCACGCGCCAGGGACGCCACAGCGTGTCCGGCGTGACACCGGCGGTCTGGAAGAGGCGCGCCTCGGCGGCGATCAGGGAGACCGCGAACAGCCAGTAGACCTCGTCCCAGGCAGCCGCGACCTCCGGCGTGACGGCGTTACCGAGCACGGTCGCGACGGCGCCGATGAGGTGCTTGCCGACGATCGGGTACTGGTCGGGCCGCACTCCGAGCGAGACGTGCTTGTGAGCGATGCGTTCCGCGATCGGGCCGAACGGAGTGCCGTCGAGCAGGTGCTGGGCGTAGGCGACCACGGCGGCGGCCAGTGCGATCTGTTGCTTGCCGCTGGCTTGGTTGCCGTGGTTGAACAGGTTCAGCAGTTCCGGGTGCGCGGCGAACATCGACGGGTAGAACTCGGCGGTGATCTCGGCGGCGTGGTCGCGGACGACGGGCAGGGTCGCGCGCACTACGGCAGCCGAAGCAGCGGAAAGCACAAGCAGCTCCTCGGGGATGTCCCAGCCAGGACGGTCAGGGCGGCGATGCGGCCGCACCTTGAGTTTGTGCGACCAGGACCAGTCGAATGCAGGTAGGAACGTCGCCTTCGCTTCAGGACTTTCGTCCCTGCCGTTCGCGACAGAGGCTTCCAGGCCAGGCCACTACGATTCGCCGATGGCGAGAGCGCAATCTGGCGGATTCGGTCAGGACGGCGTGCAGAACGTGATGAGCGGTACGGCCGAGGTCGTAGTGCAGGCTGGCCATGTTCACGGAGATGTCGTCGTGAGTCCTGGGCCTGAGTAACTGGACGTCGAGGTCTGGTGTGAGGCGGCGGAGATCGAGGCCATGCCCAACCAGTTGGACCTGATCTACCTGTGGATAGATGCCGAATTCGCGATCTCCGGACACGTGAGGTCTATGAGTCGCACGTTGAGGACTACCTCGCAGGCTGCTGAGGTTCTCCAGCAGAGAGCGTTGATACACCTTGAGAACCACGAACGCGCTTGCGTGCACCACCAGGCACGCGGACCAAGGACGTGTTCAAGCACCAGATGTTCCGCTGAAGGTGCTGATGCTGCCGAAGGCGATCTTGACCGGTCATTGGGATGCGACCGCCGATTCCGCACGCCGAGATCGCCCGACCGGGTCCTCTCAGCGAGAACAACGGAAGCGTGGCGAACGTACTTGCGGTAGCGGCAGCGGCACTCGTCGGGCACATGCTCGAGCGGAAACGGAACTCCGGGTTGGTTGGCGGTGCTGAGACGTTCAGCCAAGCAGATCGAGCTCGGCCTGCAGCGCCTGAGTGAGCACGAGCAGGTCGGGCACGTGATCGGGATCGGCGACCACCGTGATGGTGAACGCATCGCCGTAGGACAAGGCAGCGAACGCCACCGTCACGTTGCCGGTGGTGGCCGACAACGGGATGAGACCGACGACCGGTGCGCCGCCCAGCCGCATGGGGTGATCAGGGCCGTGCACGTTGGTCACGACGGTGTGGACCATGCGCTGGTGGTTCATGAACCAGTCCGCCATCCCGAGCAACTTCAACATCCGGAAGATGGGCGTGACGGACGTGGCCGACTTCTTGTGTGACCGGGTGATGTCGGCGATCCGGGTCAGGCGTTCCAAGATTTCGCCACCGGTCGGCAGCGTGACGGGCATGACGCCGGTGCTGTTGCCGAGGTGAGCAGCGGTGGTCGATCGACGTGTCGACACGGGAATCGAGACGACCAGCTCGTCGACGTGGTCACCGCGCCCGGTCAGCACAGTGCCCAGTGCACCCATGACGGCGGTGAGAAGGGCATCGTTGACTGTGCCTCCGCAACGGTGCGCAGCGGCGTGCAATCGGGAAACGCTGGTCCGCGCGATGGTCTGTCGCCGCCGTGGGCCGGTCGGCTGGTTCAGGGAGCAGCGTGGGCCGCGTGACGGCCACTGCAGCGCGGCGAACGAGACGCGCCCAGGGAGCCTTCGACGGGCCGTCCAGGCGTCCTTCGCGAGTTCACGACGGGAAGGTACGGGAACAGGAAAGGGCGCGGTCTCGGGTCGAGGTGCGCCGTCGACCAGGTTGGCCAGCACGGCGAGGCCGCCGATGCCGTCGGACAACACGTGGTGGAACACCAGAATCAGCGCTGCCCTGTCGCCACCCAGCCCGGTGACCAGCGTCGCCGACCAGAGCGGTGACGAGTGGGGCAGCGGACGGATCACCAGCGAGGAGGCGATGTCGAGCAGTGCTGCCTCGTTGCCAGGAGCTGGGCAGACCATGCGATGCACGTGCCTGGTGATGTCGAACCTGGCGTCGTCGATCCACACGGGGCGGCCACAACCGAACGGTGCGCGGACCAGGCGCCGGCGCAGCCGCGGAACGGTCCGCACGCGGTCCGCGAGCAAGGATTCGACGTCGCCAGGATCACGTCCCAGCACCACCACTGCGCCGACCTGCATGCCCGAGGCCAATGACACCAGGTCTTCCGGACTCGTCCGGTCGATCATCGGAGGTACCGTTCGGCTTGGCGAACGTCTCACATCGCCGCGAGCTTCGATCACGTCATTTCCTCCTCACGAGCCGGATCAGTGCTGCGCCCGTGACGGCCGCCATGATTGCCGCCATCAGCAGGCCGCCCAGAGCACCGATCAGAGCGATGAGTTCCGCTGACTGACCTGGTTGCCACAGGGGAGTGGTGACAGCGGTGAACACCACCAGGCCGACACCCCACGCCAGGGCGTTGGCCCAGATCCACAAGTGGGCGCGGGCGAAGTGGTTGCGCATGAGGAACCACTGCGCTGTTCCCAATGACAGCAGCACTCCGGTACCCGCCACGGCGGCGATGGGCAGGACAGCGGCGAGCGGCAGCGTGTTCAGTCGGCCGCCGTTGTGCACCGCGAGCATTGCGACCGCCCAGGCGAACCCCGCTGCCAGTGCCGTGACGCCGATCCAGTTCCGCCCGTTCAAGGTGGAGTCGACGCGGCGCAGCACCACGGCTTGCGTCGCGCCAAGCACAGCGCCTTCGATCACTCCGGCGAGAACGAGCAGTTGCGGTGACGAGGTGAGCGCGCCCGCGAGCGCCGGTGCGAGGAAGCCCGCGAACTCTCCCGCCGTCGTCCAGCGGAACCACGACCGCCAGATGTCGCGCGCGGCCAGTTGTGTTCTCATCCCTCAACGTTGCGCGCTCTCGCGCTCGAAGTTCAGGGACCAACGTCCTCATCGGTCAGGCCCAAAGGGAGGGACGAAGCCAACCAGGAGCGGGTGTTCCGAGTACTCTGGCGCCGCGCCGCAGAACTGTCGCGCACACGGCGATCATCACGGCGAACAACCCCGCGACCGCCCAGTTGGGCTGCTGGCCGTTGATGAGCAAGGCGATCGCCATCGCCCAGATGGCGAGCCCCATGGTCAGCACCTTGATCAGAACGACGGCGCCGAGGACGGGCGCCGCCACGTGACCGCGGACCAGAGCGACACCGGTGGTGACGACGGCGGGCAGTGCGAACGCCAGGTCGGCGACGTAGACCGGGTACGGCAGTTCTCCGACGTTGAGAGTGCCAGGCAGCCCGCCGCCGATGGTCGGCACGATGTCGGAAAGCCACAAGCCTGCGAACGCGACACCGATCACGATCAAGAACCAGCCGACGCCGACATGGCCTGGGAGAGGCACCTTGCGCACCTCGATGCGCGCGATGCCGTCGATGAGAGCGGCGATCGACAGCGTCAGCGCGGCGATGTAGAGCAGGAACGCCGAGTTGTGCGGTACGCCGAAGGCGTAGATCAGGTACGTGTACGCGATGTAGCCGAGCAGGCCGAGCCACAGCAGGTGTCCGCGCAGCGATCCGGCGCTGCTGCGATGGCCCGCCCAGATCAGCACCGGCACGATCGCCAGCGTCAGGACGTCTTGCGCCAGCGACTCGAGGTGCGTCGTGCGGTCCAGCCGATACGCTCGTTCGGAGAAGAGGCCGTACAGCGTGGCCGCGGCGAGAACAGGCGCCAGCAGCCACGTGACCCCTGTCGTCCACGATGTCCGCTGAGTGCGCGCCGCTAGGGCGCTGCTTGTGGGAAGAGTGCTCATGACTCAACGTTGCGCTGTCAGAGCAGCAGGATGCAGGGGCGAAGGGCCATGCTGTCGCAAGCCGTCTGGCTCATTCAGCGGTGAATTTACTGTTGTGTCAACGGAACCACGCTGACCGGGCAGTGTGCGTGATGGATCAGCGCCTGGCTGGTCGAGCCGAGCAGCAGTCCGCGGAAGCCGCCGCGTCCTCGGGTGCCGGCCACGATCAGCTGCGCGTCCGAGGACTGCTTGATCAAGGTGTGTGCGGGGCGGTCACGAGTGAGGATCTGCTGCACGGGCACATCGGGATGCGCGGCTGAACGACCAGCGACCTGTTCGGCCAGCAACCAGTGTTCGGCGGCCTCGATCGACGCGAGGTTCGTCGTCGTCAGCCCGAGTTGCCATGCGGTTTCGGCGGTGATGTCCCACCACGTCCGCACCGCGTGCAAGGACACGCCGCGCATTGCGGCGGCTTCGAAGGCGAAAGCCAGGGCGGTGTCGCTGGCGGACGATCCGTCCAGCCCCACGACCACTGGCTTGGTCACGGTCATCGCTTCCTCCCACTCGGTTCGTTCATGAGCGCGCGGGTCTGCGTGGCGATCTCGATGTCCTCCCGTGCCTCGACGACCCAGACCTCGACAGCGGAACCGCTCGGGCTGATGCGGCTGTCCAGCACGGCTTCGGAGTTGCGTTCCGCGTCAACGCCGATGCCGAGGAAATCCAGTCCGGCAGCGGTGTCCGCCCGCAATGCCGCGTCGTGCTCTCCGACGCCACCGGTGAACACGAGCAGGTCGACGCCGCCCAGCGACGCGGTCATGGCGGCGATGCTCTGCCGCAGTCGGTGCACGTATACCTGCAGTGCGAGGGCGGCGTGTTCGTCGCCGTTCTCTGCCGCCTTGCGCACGTCCCGCAGGTCACCGCCGACCTCGGACAGGCCGGCGAGCCCGGAGTGGTGTTCCAGGCCGTCTTCGAGGTCGTCCAGCGTCAGTCCGGCACGCTGCAGCCACACCAGCAGGCCTGGGTCGACGTCACCGCTGCGGGTGGCCATCACCAGACCTGCCAGCGGGGTGAAGCCCATCGTCGTGTCGATCGAGCGTCCGTCGGCGACCGCGGTGAGCGACGCCCCGGAACCGAGGTGGCAGTTCACCACGCGAGCGCCAGGTTTGTCTGCGAGCTCAGCCGCTCGTCGGGACGCGTAAGCATGGGACAGACCGTGGAACCCGTACCTGCGCAGGTCCCACTTGCGCCGCCACGCGGCGGGCAGGGCGTAGGTGGTGGCGGCCGTAGGCATCG
Source organism: Lentzea sp. NPDC054927 (assembly GCF_053610285.1). NCBI lineage: Bacteria > Bacillati > Actinomycetota > Actinomycetes > Pseudonocardiales > Pseudonocardiaceae > Lentzea > Lentzea sp. NPDC054927. The sequence continues at coordinate 114,574 of NZ_JBSGXZ010000006.1, read as the reverse complement.
TGGTGTGGAACGCGGTGTCGAAGCACGCGATCTGGGGCACGTCCGGCAACAGCTGCCGGGCCGCGTCGATGCCGGCGAGCGCGCGGGGCTGGTGCAGCGGTGCCAATCCGGTCAGCGCGTCGATCCTGGCGCGCACGTCGTCGTCGATGGCGGTTGCGCTGGTGAACGCGGGGCCGCCGTGCACGACGCGGTGCCCGACCGCGTCCACGGACGGTGTATCACGAAGGAAGTCCTCCAGCGGTCTGGTTTCGTCGCCTCCTGACCACCGTTCAACCTGCGTCTCGGCGAGGACGGTGTCGTCCTCGCCGAGGACGCGGAGCTTGAGGCTGGAGGAGCCGGCGTTCACGACGAGCACGTTCATTGCCACGTCCAGTCGCGGATCTCGGGCATGTCCTCGCCGTGCTCGCGGATCCAGTTGTGGTGGCGGGTGCGCTGGTCCTGCATGTGCTGGCGCAGCCGGGCTGCCTTGGGGCCGAGTCCGGGGACGCGGTCGATGACGTCGATCACGAGCCGGTAGCGGTCCATGTCGTTGAGGACCAGCATGTCGAACGGTGTCGTGGTGGTGCCTTCTTCCTTGTAGCCGCGGACGTGCAGGTTGTGGTGGTTGGTGCGGCGGTAGGTCAGGCGGTGGATCAGCCACGGGTAGCCGTGGTAGGCGAAGATGACGGGCCTGTCGGTGGTGAACAGCGCGTCGAACTCGCGGTCCGGCATGCCGTGCGGGTGCTCGGTGTCGGGTTGCAGGCGCATCAGGTCCACGACGTTGACGACGCGGACCCGCAGTGAGGGCAGGTGTTCGCGCAGGAGTTTCGTCGCGGCGAGCACTTCGACGGTGGGGGCGTCGCCGGCACACGCCAGCACGACGTCCGGTGCCTCGATGCTGTCGTCGTTGCTCGCCCACTCCCAGATACCGGCGCCGCGGGTGCAGTGCAGGATCGCTTCGTCGACGTCGAGCCAGTCCGGTGTCTCGTTCTTGCCGGCCACGATGACGTTGACGTAGTCCTTGCTGCGCAGGCAGTGGTCCGCCACCGAGAGCAGGGTGTTGGTGTCCGGCGGGAGGTAGACGCGGACGACCTCGGCCTTCTTGTTCATCACGTGGTCGATGAAGCCGGGGTCCTGGTGCGAGAAGCCGTTGTGGTCCTGACGCCACACGTGCGAGCTGAGCAGGTAGTTCAGCGACGCGACGGGCCTGCGCCACTCCAGCTTCTTGTGCGTCTTGAGCCACTTGGCGTGCTGGTTGAACATCGAGTCGATGATGTGGATGAACGCCTCGTAGCAGTTGAACAACCCGTGCCTGCCGGTGAGCAGGTAGCCCTCCAGCATGCCCTGGCACAGGTGCTCCGACAGCACCTCCACCACGCGGCCGTCGTGCACCAGGTGCTCATCGACGGACAACCTCTCGGCCTGCCACTGCTTTCCGGTCACCTCGTAGACGGCGTCGAGCCGGTTGGACGCCGTCTCGTCCGGCCCGAAGATCCGGAACGAACGCGCGTCGACGTTGAGCGTGATGATGTCGCGCAACATCCGGCCGAGCACCCTGGTCGGTTCGGAGTGCGTGGTGCCGTGCTTCACGACCTCCGCCGCGTGCGCGCGGATGCCCGGCATCTTCAGCTCGCGCAACAACAGGCCGCCGTTGGCGTGCGGGGTTGCGCCCATCCGATGCTCACCGGTGGGCGCCAGCGCGGCGAGTTCCGGTCGCGGTGCTCCGTTGTCGTCGAAGAGTTCGGCCGGCCGGTAGCTCTGCAGCCACTCCTCCAACTGCCGCAGGTGGTCCGGGTTGCAGCGCACACCCGCCAGCGGCACCTGGTGCGAGCGCCAGGTGTTCTCGACCGGCACGCCGTCCACTTCGGACGGACCGGTCCAACCCTTGGGGCTGCGCAGCACGATCATCGGCCACCGCGGCCGACTCTCCGAGGCCTTGACGCGGTGGATCTCGTCCACGATCTGGTCGAGCACCTCGGCCATGCGGGCGTGCATCGCCTTGGGTTCGTCACCCTCGACGTAGAACGGCGTGTAGCCGTAGCCGCGCAGCAACGCGTCCAGCTCGTCGTGCGGGATGCGGGAGAGCAGGCTGGGGTTGGCGATCTTGTAGCCGTTGAGGTGCAGGATCGGCAGCACGGCCCCGTCCCGCATCGGGTTGAGGAACTTGTTGGCGTGCCAGCTGGCCGCGAGCGGCCCGGTCTCGGCCTCGCCGTCACCGACCACGCACGCCACGATCAGGCCGGGGTTGTCGAACGCCGCGCCGAACGCGTGCGCGAGCGAGTAGCCGAGCTCGCCACCTTCGTGGATGGAGCCGGGCACCTCGGGTGCGACGTGGCTGGGCACGCCCCCTGGGAAGGAGAACTGCCGGAACAGCTTGCGCATGCCCTCGCCGTCGCGCGGCACGTCCGGGTAGGTCTCGCTGTAGGTGCCTTCCAGCCACGTGTTGGCCAGCAGCGCGGGGCCGCCGTGACCGGGACCGGTCACGAACATCATGTCGAGGTCGCGCTCCCGGATGATCCGGTTGAGGTGCGCGTAGATGAAGTTCAGACCCGGCGTTGTGCCCCAGTGACCCAGCAGGCGTGGCTTGATGTGCTCCGGTGCCAGCGGTTGGGTCAGCAGGGGGTTGTCCATCAGGTAGATCTGGCCGGCCGACAGGTAGTTGGCGGCTCGCCAGTACGCGTCGACGAGCTCCAGGTCGGCGTTCGGCATCTCGCGCTCCTCACTCGGGTTGGTGCCTTCTACGCTGCCGTCCTGATCGATCACGGGACAGGGCATCCGGACCGTGCAGGCCGGGACTGAAGTCCCTGGGTGCCCGGATCAGTGGACGGGGACACCGCAGCCGGCGAACTGACCGCGCACCCGCCGCACGAGTTCGTCGTCGGGGCAGGGGACGTCGGCCAGCGGGAACGGGATGCCGAGCGCGGCGTACTTGGGTGCGCCGAGTTTGTGGAACGGCAGCACTTCGACGCGTTCGACGGCCTCCAGGGTGCTGACGAAGGACGCGATGCCCGCGACGTTGTCCATGGCGTCGGTGTGGCCGGGCACGAGCACGAACCTGATCCACATCGGTTTGCGCAGCGCGGACAGCCTGCGGGCGAACTCCAGCGTCGGCGTGACCTCGCCGCCGGTGACGTGCCGGTAGGTGAGCGGGTCCCAGGACTTGATGTCCAGCAGCACCAGGTCGGTGTCGGCCAACAGCTCGTCGGACGCCCGCGAGCCCAGGAAGCCGGACGTGTCGAGCGCGGTGTGCAGGCCGAGCTGCTTGGAGCGGTGCAGGACTTCGGCGGTGAAGTCCTGCTGCAGCAGCGGTTCTCCGCCGCTGATCGTCAGCCCACCGCCGGCGACTTCGATGAACCGCCTGTACTTCGTGACCTCCGCCATGACCTCGTCGACGGTCATGCGGTGGCCGTCGCGCATGTGCCAGGTGTCCGGGTTGTGGCAGTAGAGGCAGCGCAGCGGGCACCCGCTCAGGAAGAGCACGAAGCGGGTGCCCGGTCCGTCGACCGCGGTGGAGATGTCCCATGAGTGGACTGATCCTGTGGTCACAGCGACTCGTGGAACGTGCGGTTGATGACGTCGCGTTGCTGCTCGGGCGTGAGCCGGACGAAGTTCACCGCGTAGCCGGAGACGCGGATGGTCAGCTGCGGGTGCTTCTCCGGATGCGCCATCGCGTCGAGCAGGGTTTCGCGGCTCAACACATTGGCGTTGAGGTGGAAACCACCCGCGTCGGTGTAGGCGTCGAGCACGCCGACAAGGTTGGTCACCTGCTCGTCCTCGGTGCGTCCGAGGCCTGCGGGCGTGATGCTCGCGGTCAGCGAGATCCCGTCCTGTGCCTGGCCGTATGGGAGCTTCGCCACCGACAACGCCGCGGCGACGAGCCCGTGCCGGTCGCGGCCGTTCATCGGGTTGGCACCTGGTGCGAACGGTTCGCCCGCGCGGCGTCCGTCCGGGGTGTTGCCGGTGTGTTTGCCGTAGACGACGTTCGAGGTGATGGTGAGCACCGACTGGGAGTGCACGGCGCCTCGGTGAGCGGGGTACTGCCGCACCTTCCGCATGAAATCCTCGACCAGCTCGACGGCGATCGCGTCGGCGCGGTCGTCGTTGTTCCCGTACTGCGGGAAGTCACCCTCGACGGCGTAGTCGACCGCGAGGCCGGTCGCGTCGCGGATCACGCGGACGCGGGCGTGCTTGATTGCGGACAGGCTGTCCGCCACCACCGACAGGCCGGCGATCCCGCACCCGAGGAGCCGCTGGACCGGGTGGTCGTGCAGCGCCATCTCGATGCGTTCGTAGGCGTACTTGTCGTGCATGTAGTGGATGATGTTGAGGGCTTCGACGTAGGTCTTGGCGAGCCAGTCGGTCATCCGGTCGAACGTCGTCCGCACCTCCTCGGGATCGAGGTACTCGGAGGTGATCGGCGGGAATGCCGGTGCGACCTGGACGCCGGTCATCTCGTCGCGGCCGCCGTTGATCGCGTACAGCAGCGCCTTGGCGAGGTTGACCCGCGCGCCGAACAGTTGCATCTGCTCGCCGACCTTCATCGCGGAGACGCAGCAGGCGATGGCGGTGTCGTCGCTGAACCGCGGTCGGATCAGGTCGTCGTTCTCGTACTGGATCGAGCTGGTGTCGATGGAAACCTTGGCGGAGAACCGCTTGAATCCGTCGGGCAGACGCGGTGACCACAGCACGGTGAGGTTCGGTTCTGGTGCAGGGCCGAGGTTGTAGAGGGTCTGCAGGAACCGGAAGCTCGTCCGCGTGACCAGTGGGCGTCCGTCTTCGCCCATGCCGCCGATGGACTCGGTGACCCAGGTCGGGTCGCCGGAGAACAGCTGGTCGTACTCCGGTGTGCGCAGGAACCGCACGATCCGCAGCTTGATGACCAGGTCGTCGATGAGCTCCTGCGCCTCGCGTTCGGTCAGCCGGCCCTCGTCGAGGTCGCGTTGCAGGTACACGTCCAGGAAGGTGGACGTGCGGCCCAGCGACATCGCGGCACCGTTCTGCTCCTTCACCGCTGCGAGGTAGGCGAAGTACAGCCACTGAACCGCCTCTCGGCCGTTGCTGGCCGGACCGGAGATGTCGTAGCCGTAGGACGCGGCCATGACGCGCAGTTCCTCGAGCGCCCGGACCTGCTCGGCGAGCTCCTCGCGGTCCCGGATGACGTCCTCCGTGGACATCATCTCGTCCAGCGCCGCCCGTTCGGCCTTCTTCGCCTCGACGAGACTGTCGACGCCGTAGAGCGGGACCCTGCGGTAGTCGCCGATGATCCGGCCTCGCCCGTAGGCATCCGGCAGACCGGTGATGATGCCTGCCTTGCGGGCACGCAGGATCTCGGCGGTGTAGGCGTCGAACACGCCGTCGTTGTGGGTCTTGCGGTACTTGGTGAAGATGTCCCGGATGTTCGGCTCGAGTTTGTAGCCGTAGGTTGCGAGGCTCGTCTCGACCATCCGCAGGCCGCCGGTGGGCATGATCGCCCGCTTGAGCGGTGCGTCGGTCTGCAACCCCACGATGATTTCGTGGTCGCGGTCGATGTAGCCCGGAGAGTGTGCGGTGATCGACGACGGGGTGTTCGGGTCGACGTCGTAGATCCCGCGAGCGCGCTCGTCGACGAACATCTCCGTCAACCTGTGCCACAACGCGGTCGTGCGCGGCGTCGGACCGGACAGGAAGGTCGCGTCGCCGTCGTACGGCGTGTAGTTGGACTGGATGAAACCGCGCACGTCGATCCTGCCGACGGTTGCGCGCTCGGCGGTGGCAGTCATCGCGTCAGCACGACCTTGAGCGCGCCGGTGTCGCCGGCGTTCTCGAATACCTCGTACGCCTGCTCCATCTCGTCGAGCACGAAGCGGTGCGTGATGAACCGCTCGCCGTCGATCCGGCCCGCCGCGACCATGCGCAGCAGGGTGGGCGTCGAGCTGGTGTCGACCAGCCCGGTGGTGATGGTGACGTTGCGGATCCAGAGGTTTTCCAGGTGCAGCGTGGCGGGCTTGCCGTGCACGCCGACGTTCGCGACGTGCCCGCCGGGACGCACGAGTTTCGTGCACAGCTCGAAGGTCTCCGGCACACCGACCGCCTCGATCGCGACGTGCGCGCCGAGTCCGCTGGTCAGCTCGCCGACGACGCGTTCCGCCTCTTCGGCGGTGGTCGCGGTGACGTCCGCGCCGAACTGCTTCGCGGCGTCGAGCCGGGACGCCGCCAGGTCGACCGCGACGATGTGGCTGGGGCTGTAGAGCTGCGCGGTCTGGATCGCGGCGAGCCCGATCGGCCCGGCACCCACGATCACCACGGTGTCGGCGGGCTTGATCCGTCCATTCAGGACACCGACCTCGTACGAGGTCGGCAGGATGTCCGCCAGCACGACCGCAGCCGTGTCGGTGACGTCGTCGGGCAGCAGGTGCGTGGAGGTGTCGGCGAACGGCACGCGCACGTACTCGGCCTGCACACCGTCGGTCGTGTGGCCGAGGATCCAACCACCGCCGCCGAGGCACTGGCCGTAGCTGCCAACGCGGCAGTATTCGCAGCGGCTGCAGGACGTGATGCACGAGATGAGCACCCGGTCGCCAGGCTTGATGCCGGTCACCGAGGCGCCGACCTGCTCCACGACGCCGACCGCCTCGTGGCCGAGGATCCGGCCGGGCCCGACCTCGGGCACGTCGCCCTTGAGGATGTGCAGATCCGTGCCGCAGATCGTGACCGCGGTGACGCGGACGATCGCGTCCGCGGGGTCCTTGATCTCCGGCTGGGGAACGTCTTCCCACGCGCGCTTGCCAGGACCGTGGTAGACCAGCGCCTTCATCGCAGATTCCTCCTCGTCGGTTCGTCGATCCCAGACTTCTCGGGTCGGCGGACGCGGCGCAGAGCCCGTGGTCCCAGACGCTGGAGGACCTAAGGACCTCCTGCTGCCTCGTGCGGCAGACCTACCGTCGACTTATGAAGCACGCACTGGTGGTGTATGAGTCGATGTTCGGCAACACCAAGGAAATCGCCGAAGCCGTGGCCGAAGGGTTGCGGGGCTCCATGACCGTTGAGGTCGTCGAGGTGAGCTCGGCCCCGGTGGAGCTGAGTGACGAGGTCGGGTTGCTCGTGGTCGGTGGTCCGACGCACGCGTTCAGCATGAGCAGGCCGAGCACCCGCGCCGACGCCGCCACCAAAGGCGCCGACAAGCAGGCGGCCGCGGCAGCAGGACTGCGGGAGTGGGTGGAGCAGATCGGCAAGGGAGCGGCACACCCGCCGGTGGCCGCGTTCGACACAAAAGTCAAGCGGCCGAAACTGCCCGGCTCCGCTGCCCGTGCCGCGCTCACACGGTTGCGGCGCGCCCACTTCCCGGTGCTCACGTCGGCGGAGAACTTCTACGTGGACGGCACCGCGGGCCCTCTGGTCGAAGGTGAGCCCGACCGCGCCAGGAACTGGGGTGCCAAGTGCGCGGCAGAGGTGGGACAGGCCGACATGTGACCACCGTGATCGCCGGCGGCGGCGTGAGCGGGCTCAGCCTCGCCGCGCACCTCGCGGTGGCCGATCACCGGCACCCCGTCTTGGTTGTCGACGACGGCTCGTATCCTTTGGACGACAGGACATGGGCGTCCTGGAGCGACCGGCCCGGCCTGCTGGACGCCGCCGCGTCGCGATGGTTCGAGCGGATCCATGTACACGCCAACGGCCGTACCACCGTGATACCGCTGGGGCGTTACCGCTATCGCGTGGTTCGTGGCAGTGATCTGCGGGCCGTCGTGCGCAGGTACACCGATCCGTTGCCGCACTTCACCTTCCATCGCGGTCACGTGGATCGGATCGACCAGAACGGGGTCGTGGTCGATGGTAACCACATGAGGTCCAGGTGGGTGTTCGACAGCGTGATCGGACCCGAAGTGCCGCCACCTGTGGACGCACAGCTGAGCTTCTGCGGCTGGTATGTACGCAGTGAACGAGAGGCGTTCGATGCGGAGACACCGACGTTCTTCGACTTCCGCACGTCACAGGAGCATGGCGCGAGTTTCATCTATGTGCTTCCTGGTCACTCAGGATCCTGCGCAGCTGGAGCGGGCCTTTGGCGCATTGTTCCGTTTCCACACCGCGGAGCCCGCGCTGCGCTTCCTTGACGAGGTCACCACGCCGCCGCAGGAATGGCGGTTGTTCGCGGGCATGCCCGCAGCGGTCTACCTTGCCGCGGCCGGGCGCCGTCTCAGTTCCTGACACCGCCGGTTTCGGCGTTGTGCTCGATCGTTCGCAGCACGGCGCGGCTGATGAGCGACACAGCTGGTGTGCTGATGCGCCAGTAGCGGCGGAAGTTGAGCCAGGCCTGGGGATCGGTGAGAGTCACCCGGATCTCCGATGAGAGCAGGGTGCGGCGTTCGCCGTAGGGGTGAGCGGTGAACGACCACACGACCTTGCCGAAACCCGGTGCGGCGAAGTCGAGGAAGTCACGCGGCTCGCACGGAATCCACTTCACCACTGGCCGCCAGAACTTGCCGACCGCGCCGAGCACGATCTCGTGGCCTGGATTCTCACCGAGGATCATCCAGTCCGTGCCGGCGTCGAGGTCGTCCCACGTCAGCCGAGTGCGCTCACGGGTGGGACCGTTTTTGCGTGCATGCCACCGTTCCGGCATCTCGCGGAACCACACCGCGAATCCCGCGACGCCCCCGCGCAGCTCGGTGAGGTCCAACTCCCGCAAGGCCTTCCACGTGGTCACCGGATTCGCGTCGACCAGCAGGTGGTCGGTGCGGCCGAACTCAGGCCTGGAGGCGAACCGGTCGGCGAGGAGCGGGGATGGTGGTGTGGCCATGGTGTGCCTCCAGAACCGGTTGGTGCACAACGAGAACAGGGCACGGGGCGTGATGGAGTGCGGCTCTGGTGACGGTACCGCTCTCGTGCGTGTCACCGGAACCGACGACGATCAGGTCGGTGTCGGTGCACCGTGCGATCGCCTCGTGCGGTTGCGCGCGGACCAGCACAGCGTGGTGCCGGATCCCGTCGAGCGCTGCGGACGCGCGTGCGAGTACATACGTGTGGTCCGTGTCCATGCCGCACCTGACCGGGGGCTCTGGCGCGGCGTGGAGGACCCGCAGCCCCGCGCCACGTCGCCGGGCGAAGTCGGCGGCGTGACGCAGCACCCGGCCGTCACCGGGGCCACCGCTGACCAGAACGGTGACGTGGCGGTGCTGGGCGTCGACGGCAGCGGGCGTCCCACGCACGACCACCGTGTCGCAGCGCGCCGCGGCGAGCAGCGGCAGGACGTGGCCACCCAGACCAAGTGCCGAGTTCGCCGGACCCCGGTAGCCGATGACCACGAGCTGGGCGTGGAAGTTTTCCTGTGGGCGGTGGATCTCGAGGCCGGTGCCGACGAGCTGGGCGTGAGCGGCTGCCCACCGCAAGGCGTTCTCGTCGCGTCTGGCGCCGTCTTGGATGATCACAACTGGTTCCATGCATTGACGATGGTCCGTCGCGTTCGTCTGGAGCAGGGCGGGAAGAGTCCACTGCGTCGGGACCAAAGTCCTGCCATCGCGAGGCCTGTCCGGCACAGTCGGTTCAGTGCGTTGCATGCTCGTCGGAGTCGAGCAGCAGCTCGGAGACGGAGCGACGCGGCGTGGGAGGGACAGGCGTGCTGAAACCCATGCGCAGCACGGTCTGCGGCACGAGCAGTCCACCAAGCGCCCGTCGCAGATCCTCGCGAACGCGCCGGACCTCGACCGGCTGGGACAGGAACGACGCGGACAGCCCGTGCGTGGTCGCGGTGAGTAGAACGCGCTGCATCGCTTGCCCCGCCTGCAGATCACCGAGTGGCCCGTCGTAGTGCGAGCACAGGACCATGACGAGCGGGTCGGACTCGTAGTCCTTACCGGGGTGGCGTTCGGGGCCCTGGAAGTCGCGGAACACCCACTCGTCCTGCATCTCCGGACGCACGCCCGCCGAAGCGGGCGGCACGCCGTCGATTGCGCCGGGACGATGGCCGGTGAACGCCGCGAGCTCCGCTTGCACGCCCTCGTCGCCGAGCTGGATCTGGTGTGCCTGCTGAACGAACCGCTTGAGCTGGGCGCGGTTCTCCGGCGTCGTCACGAGATGCAGCCAGGACCGTTCCAGCTCGGCCGCACGAACCAGCGCATGGCGCTGACGAGGGTCGATGATCCCTTCGAGGAACGGCCTGCGGTTGGTGCGACGGCGGGGCACTGCCGCGAGCAGGGCCCGGCTCTCGTCGTCGATCTTGAGCGTGCCACCGCGGCGCACCACGGCGAGCGCGCCGGGCGCGTCGTGGCCGGGCAGCATCGACACCAGTGGTCGCACACCCATGCTTTGCAGGGCCAGCCGCAGGTTGAACAGCGCCGCACCGCAGGACAGCCGCAGTTCGCGGTCTTCCGGGTCGGTCGCCGCCAGCTTGCGGCTCGGGTCCGGGTGCAGCTCGATCCGGTGGCGCCGCACGAGGAAACGCCACGGCTGGGTGTTGTGCACGGACGGAGCGAGCGAGGCAGTCGTGAGCGCGCTCTCGATCTGTTCGGGCCCCAGCCCCAGAGCCGCCACCACTTGAGCCATGTTCTTCACCCCATCGTGTTGCCTGGTGAAACCTGTTGTGGCGTTCACTGTCCGCGCCGCCACGGGGTGAACCCACCATCGAAGGTCCCGACCTGACCGGGACCGCTTGGCGCCGCAACGACCTCGTGACAGGCTTGATCCATGGTCGACTCTCAGGATCCACCGGTACGCAGCCTGCTCGGCGGGTTGCGCCTGGACGACCTGCTCGACGAGATGCGTGACCGGCTCGCCGAGATCGGGTCCACCAGGGACAAGATGCAGAGCCTGCTCGACGCCGTCCTCGCGGTCGGCGCCGGCTTGGAGCTGGACTCCACCCTGCAGCGCATCGTCCAGGCGGCCGTGGAGCTCGTGGGCGCCCGCTACGGCGCGTTGGGGGTGCTCGGCTCGCGGCACAACCTCTCGCAGTTCGTCTACGTCGGCATCGACCCCGAGACCCGCGCGCACATGGGGCACCTGCCCGAGGGCAAAGGCCTGCTCGGTCTGCTGATCAAGGATCCTCGGGCGATCCGCCTGCACGACCTGTCCGAGCACGCGGCCTCGGTGGGCTTCCCTGCCAACCATCCGCCGATGCACAGCTTCCTCGGCGTTCCGGTGCGGGTGCGGGACGAGGCGTACGGCAACCTGTACATGACCGAGAAGAAGGGCGGCGGGGACTTCACCGCCGATGACGAGGTCGTGCTGGAGGCACTGGCCGCGGCGGCCGGTGTGGCGGTGGAGAACGCCCGCCTGTTCGAACGCTCGCGGATGCGGGAGCGGTGGCTCGAAGCGACCGCGGAGATCAACGCGCAGCTCCTGGCCGGTGCGACCGCCGATGACGCGCTACGGCTGATCGCACAGCGGGCCGTTGAGCTGGCGTCGGCTTCGTGGGCGGCAGTGCTGCTGCGCGATGGGAATGAACTCCGCAAGGCCGCACAGGCGGGGAACGAGACTGTTCCCGATGCCTTCGCCGCCGACGCACCGGTGCTCGCGCAGGTGCTGGAGACGGCCGCACCGGCGTTGATCGAGGAAGTGGACGGCCAGCTCGGCGACCTGCCGGCCCAGACAGGCGCCGCGGTGGTGCTGCCGCTGCGCGCCGGAACCACGGTGACCGGTGTGCTGCTCGCCGTCCGGGACAAGGACGCGGCCTCCTTCGGTGCGGACCTGATGCCGCTGCTGGCGTCGTTCGCCGACCAGGCCGTGGTCGCGATCGAGTTCGCCGAGAACCAGAGCGCCAAGCGCCTGGTCGACGTGCTGGAGGATCGCGACCGCATTGCCCGTGACCTGCACGATCACGTGATTCAGCGGCTGTTCGCCACCGGCATGAGCCTGCAGGGCGCGTTGACCTGGGTGACTCACCCGGAGGCGCGCAGGCGGGTGACGAAAGCGGTGAACCAGCTCGACCAGACGGTGCTGGAGATCCGCACGTCGATCTTCGACCTGCAGGCGGACTCCGGCGACACCGGGCTGCGGCGAAAGCTGCTCAACGCCGTCGCCGAACTCACCGAAGACGGCGAGCTGAGCCCGGCAGTGCGGATGTCGGGCACTATCGACAGTCTGGTGCCTGACTACATCGGCGACCACGCCGAGGCGGTGGTGCGCGAGACCGTGAGCAACGCGCTGCGTCACGCTAACGCGACGGAGTTGACGCTGACCGTTGAGGCCGGCGACGCGCTGATCATCACGATGGTCGACAACGGCACAGGCATGCCACCTGACATCGCGCGCAGCGGCCTGCGCAACCTCGAACAGCGCGCGGCCGAGTTGAACGGCGCGCTCACCGTCGGCGAAGAACCTGGTGGCGGCACGCGGGTGACGTGGAGGGTCCCGCTGGACTAGCCGGTCTCGTTGTCGTGGGTGGGCTTGCGCAGCTGCGAGGCGAGCACGGCGGCCTGGGTGCGGCGTTCGAGGCCGAGCTTGGCGAGCAGGTGGGAGACGTAGTTCTTCACGGTCTTCTCCGCGAGGAACATCTTCTCCGCGATCTGCCGGTTTGTCAGGCCGTCACCGATGTAGTCGAACACCGTCCGCTCCTGCTCGGTGAGAGCACGAACCGGGTCTCCCTGCTCGCGTTCGCGGCGGATCCGGTTGAGCAGCGCCGCGGTCGAGCGGGCGTCCAGAAGCGACTGTCCGGCTGCGACGGTCTTCACCGCTGTGGTGAGGTCGGTGCCGAGGATGCGCTTGAGCACGAATCCGGACGCGCCCGCCATGATGGCGTCGAACAGCGCCTCGTCGTCGGTGAACGACGTGAGCATCAGGACGTTCAGCTCGGGCATGCGTGAGCGCAGCTCGCGGCACAGTTCGATGCCGTTGCCGTCGGGCAGCCGCACGTCCAGCACGGCCACGTCGGGGTTGGTCACCGGGACCATCGTCAGCGCCTCGGTCACCGAGGCCGCCTCGCCCACGACTTCGAGGTCGGGAGAGGCGCTGAGCAGCTCCCTGATCCCGACCCGGACTACCTCGTGGTCGTCCACCAGGAAGACTCGCGACACCACCGCAACCACCTTCTCTCGATCGTTCCGCGATCACGATCTCCCGGCGGACCGTGGGCCACACAGGGCCCAAAGACCCTGTCACCGGGAATCCAGTGTCCTCCGGACCTGCTCGAACTCCTCGGTGTCGATGTCACCTCTGGCCAGCCGCTCCCGCAGTATGCGCGTCTCCGAACCGGTGTGCGGGAACCGGCGCAGCAGCACGACGCCCAACGCGACCAGGCCGCCCCAGAACAGCAACATGGTCAGCGCCATCATCGAGAATCCGCCCCAGCCCATCGGGGTGCCGTAGTACCAGGTCATCGTCATCGCCTCCGTTGTCGTGTCCAGGCTCTTCCCGTTGACCGGGCTGTGCGGAGAGTCCAAGTGCCCGACCCAAGTGAGCAGGTCCGCCCTGTCCCTGCGGCGCGCTGCGGCGGAATCGTCGAGACATGCGATGGAACCCAGCAGAGTCCGCGGAAATCGTCGAGGCAGCCGTTAGAGCGCCCGTGTACAGCGCGGACCGCCCGTGGGCTCTGGAGCTGCACGGCCGGTCGGTCTACCTCTTCGAGGCAGGGGCACGGTCCGAGCACGACCCGCTCGGCTTCGACCGCTTGCTCTCGTGCGGCGCCGCCCTGGAACACGTCGTGCTCGCCATCCGGCACGCTGGCTGGCACCCGCACGTCGTGTTCCCGACCGACCAGGCCAGCCCCGACCTCCTTGCTGTCGTGCGCGCGGACCGCAGCCAGCCACCGGATCCGCAGGACCTCGACCTGCATCGGGCGATGCGCCTGGTGGACGTGTCCGGTGAAGGCGACGCTCACGCGTTCGGGTGGGCGAGCCACTGGGCGGGAACGGAGCTGCGCGCCCTGAGCGACCACGAACTCGTCGTGATCACCACCGATGACCGCCGCCCTGACCACGTCCGGGGCGGCGCGGCGCTGCAAGCCGCCGTGCTGGCCGGTCGAAGCGCCGGAGTGGCGGTGCGGCCGGTGGTGCACCTGGTGCACCGGCAGGAGTGGCGGGCGGGCCTGATCGAACGGCACGAGCTCGCCGGCTTCCCGCAGGCGCTGGCGATCGTCGGTGCCAAGGGCCCGGTCGGCACGGGACCTACGACAGCGTCCGCCGGTCGGTCCGATTCCTAGCGTTGTAGTCGGAAGGGAGTTCCGCCATGCGTGCTCGCGACATCATGACCAGCCCGGTGATCACCGTGACGCCGGCCGTACCGCTCAAGGGCGCGGCCGCGCTGATGGTCTCGCACGGGTTCACCGCGCTGCCCGTCGTCGACGACGACAAGCGCCTCATCGGCATCGTGACCGAGGCCGACCTGGTGCGCGGCCAGTACCTCGAGGAAACCGGCAGCGTGGTCGCCGACGTGATGACCACCCCCGCCGTGGCGATGGACGCCGCCGCACCCGCCGAGATGCTGGCACGCGTCATGATCGACGACCGCAGGCGGTGCGTCCCGATCGTCGACGGCTCGACCGTGATCGGCGTCGTCACCCGCCGCGATCTGGTGCGGGTGCTCGCCAGGGCCGACACGACGGTGGCTGCGGAGGTCCAGCGTGTGCTCGACATGTACAGCGGTGGTCGCAAGTGGACGGTCACGGTCCACGAGGGCGAGGCCGTGATCGGCGCCGCGACCACCGACGGCGAGACCGAACGGGTCCTCGTCGCACTCGCTGACGCGGTGCCGGGAGTGCTCCGCGCTCGCGTTCTGACTGGAGGACAACGATGAAGGCCCCATCCGCCCCGATCGTGGTCGGCGTCGACGGCTCCGCGTCGGCCCTGTCCGCCGTCACCTGGGCCGCGCAGGAGTGCGCCCGCCACAACGTGGCGTTGCGGCTCGTGCACGCTTATGTGCTGCCGACCCGCGGCTACCCCGAGATCATCCTCACCGGCAACGAGATCCGCCAGGCGATCGAGCAGCTCGGCCGCGACAAGCTGGACGAGGCCACCGCCGCCGCGCGGGCGGCCGCGCCGAACATCGAGGTGACGACCGAGATCGTGTGCTGCGGCTCCACCACGCTCCTGATCGAGGAGTCGAAGACCGCACGGCTCGTGGTGGTCGGCTCCCAGGGTCTCGGAACGGTGACCGGCATGATCGTCGGCTCCACCGCACTGGCACTGGCGGCCCACGGCAAAAGCCCAGTCGTCGTGGTGCGCGGAACCTCCGTGCCTGATGGGCCTGTCGTCGTCGGCGTCGACGGCTCTCCGACCAGTGAGGCCGCGCTGGCCTTCGCCTTCGAGACGGCGTCGATGCGCAGCGCTCCGCTCACCGTGGTGATGTGCTGGACCGACTTCATGGTGGAGAGCGCCTACACCGCCTCCCGGTTCACCGTGGACTGGGGACAGGTGGAGGCCGACGAGCGACGGCTGCTGGCGCAGCGACTCGCCGGGTGGCAGGAGAAGTACCCGGATGTGCAGGTGCATCCGGTGGTCGTGCGGGATCGGCCGGTGCGGGCGTTGATCCGGTACGGGGCTGAGGCTCAGCTTGTGGTGGTGGGTAGCCACGGGCACGGCGGGTTCGCCGGCATGCTGCTCGGCTCGACGAGTCAGGCCCTCGTCTACAACGCGCCGTGCCCGGTGGCGATCGTGCGGCCCGACTAGGCCGCGTTATCGGCTGACTTCCCCTTCGTCTTCGCGATGAAGGGGATGTCGGCGAACTGCAACTCGATGCCGAGGTTGCGCAGCTCGTGGCTCAGCCGCAGCAGGCTCACCTGCGACAGCGTGAACAACGTGTCGACATCCCACGCCCGGCCGGCGATCGCCAGGACGACCACGGTCGGGCGCTCGGTGACGTCCCGCTGGCTGTCGAGCACGCGGACCTTGTCCCGCAACTGCTGCATCGCCTGCGGCTCGAAGTACTGCGCCCACGCCGACACCTGCGCCTGCGTGTACAGGTGGCTCGCCGCCGTCGCGCGTCCGAGCCACTTGATGTGCACGATCTCGTTGTCGGGACCGAAGACGTCGCAGATCTCGAAGCCCCGCAGGTGCATCGGGGTGTAGGCGAGGCCGCGGTCCATGCACAGGTAGCCAGCCTGCTTGGCCACCTTCTCGGCGAAGCGGTGCTCGTCGTCCCGCTCGCCGGTTGGCACCCACACCGGGAACGTCAGCGTGCTCTTGTTCTCCAGCAGCGCGCGGACCTGCTCCTTGACGCGCGCGACCGCGCCTTCGCCGATCTCGTACCACTTGCCCTGGTGCAGGGCGTAGGTCTTGCCCTCGACCACGGTCTGGAACGCCACCCACTTGATCATGGAGATCGGCCGGGTGAACGGCTCCGCGCCCAGCTCGTCCTCACAGGGCGCAAGACCTGCCTTCCGCAGCACCTCGAGCCGAAGCGACGGGTCGACGGCTGCGAACGGCTCCACCAACTCGTAGATCTCGAACCCCGGCTCCAGCGCCCGCGCGGCGGTCGGGCCGACCCGGCTCGACTTGAAGGACTGAGCCTGGCCGATCTCCCGGATCGCCGAGGAGGGCCAGCAGACGCCCAACGGTCCGAACTGGTCGTCGCCGCCGAGTGCCGCGGAGAACTGGCGCTCCAGGTCCGGCATGACCGGGTCGTTGGGGCTGACAGGACGGATCTCCGCGATGTGGCGCAGCGGTGCGCCCGCCACGTCTTCGTCGACGATCGCGCTGATCTTGCGCAGGTCGGCGATGAACGTCTCGGGAGTGCGACCGAGCTGGATGTTCAGCGCGCGCCCTGCCCTGATGTTCCAGGTGTTGCCGTCGGTGGCGGCGTCGTAGGTCAGACCGGACAGGTCGGCCGGCCCCTCGATGCCGGTGACGAGCTCGCCCGCGGGTTCCAGGGGGAAGCCCGACAGCGAGCTGCCTGAGGGGAACGAGACCTCCATGCCGCGTGCGGACACGTCGAGGAGGCTGCTGCGGAGCACGCGGACCTTGTCCGGGTCGATCCGCCTGATCCCGAAGTTCAGCCCGAAGTCGTCGTCGAGCAGCAGCTCGTCGAGCATGAACCTGCTCGACGCGCCCCACGTGACGGCGCAGACCCACTCGTCGTCGATCTCGACGACGATGAGTGCGAACGGGGAACTGCCCGTGAGACCCAGGTTCTCGAGGTCCGACACCCCTGTGAGGTGCCGGACCCAGTCCGGCTCGCCGCTGCTGCGGACGCCGGCGAGTACGTGGGTGCGGGTTCCGGCGATCAGGAGTTCACCGTGGTACTTGAGGTCGACTCCTTCGACGCTCTTGAGGTAGTCGCCGAGGTTCTCGTGCGTGACCGGGAGGCGATACACGGTCGCCGCCCCGGTCGGAAGTGCCTTTGCCAAGGTAGGGGCTTCTTTCGTCGTTCGATCGACGACGCAGGTGAAGACAGCGGATGCATCGTCTGGCTGATAGGGCGCGCGGGGGAACGCGCGCAGCCGGACAGCCGTGCGGCAGGCCTGTGACGGTCCGATGTGGACACCTTGTGACGTCGCCCATTTGGATGCTGACGTCACACGATCGTGACTGGTCCTGCGCGCCTGTGAAGCCCTAGACTCGGCGCGCGTTCTCCCGACTTGTTCTGGTTCTGAGGCCAGGTTCTTGCCGGTGGAACTTCACGCGGCCTCCTGCTCGAACAGGGGGTCGCGTTCGCACGTCCAGGGCATGTTCGCCTTGGACGTGATCCAAGAATGACACGCCCACACGTATGAACACGGCAGCCGACACGCCCAAGACCCTTGAGTGGTCGACGTCCATCGCCGAACGGTGAGCCGTGTTTGGCGGGACTGAACTACGCGCCTATCAGTCCATTCCGTAAATCAGTGGCGGTAAGAACCGTCCACTTTCTTTCCAGATAAGGCCGACAACCTTGTCGAAGGCCTGATAATTGACAAAAAGTGGTCAATTTCAGGTATGGAAATCGCGAGAAGTTGCGCAGAGTGACTGATCGGATGCGGCTCGCTGCATGTCCGCGCTGCGGCAGAACGACCGTTCGTCGCAGATGGGGTCAATTGGTGCCCTGGGAGACGTCGTATGGATCAGATCGCGTGTTACACGCGGTTAAACGGTGCTGATTAAGCCTCGTGATGTTGGAATCGCCCTACGTGAAATCGATTTCTTGCGGGGTTCTCGTTCAAGTCCGCTGTTACCGGGTGGCTGTTGGGGGAATGACGACGACAGGGCACTCGGCACTGCGCAGACAGGCCGCAGCGACTCCGTGCGTGAGGAATTCGCGGACGGCTCCGCGTCCTCGTGTGCCGATCACCAGCAGCTCGGCGTGCTTTGAGGCGTCGGTCAGGTGGTCGGCCGCGTGCCCGACGACGACGCACTCGGCGACGTCCGGCGCGTGGAGCATCGTGGCGCGTACCTGCTGCACGGTGTCGTGGAGTTCGCGCGCGGGGTGTCGTTGCGGCATCTCGCCGTATGGGTTGAGCCCCATCGGCACGGCCGGCACGACCACCGGCTCCTGGTGGTAGGCCAGCATCGCCTCCACCCGCGCGCCCCGATGCGCCGCCTCTTCCATCGCCCACCGCAAGGCCGCGCGTGACTCCGGCGAGCCGTCTACACCGACCAGGATCACGGGTGTCCTCATGGCTGCTCCCATCACTCCTGACCAGCGTGGCGGCGAGGGCGGACGCGCCGGCAGGGACCAAGGTCACGAGCCAGGCGAGCCCATCCGCACTGCTGACGCCCACGCGCGAGGCGAACCCTCGATCACACCGAGTGGATGGAGGACGTCATGAGAGCGAAACGGGGCGACTGGCTCGTAGAAGCCGGCGGGCGGCGCGGAATGATCACGGCGGTCAAGCACGAGGACGGCAGACCTCCTTTTCTCGTGCGGTGGCTGGACACCGGGCACGAGACGCTGGTGTTTCCCGGCCCGGACGCGCACATCGTCACGGCCGAGGACGAGGCCGCGCGACTGCGCACGGGCTGACTTGTGGACACCCCTGTCGCACTCGGCCACCTCGCGACGGCGCTCGCGATCGGCCTGCTGCTGGGCGTGGAGCGTGAGCACGACAACGCGCACAACTCGACCAGGCCCGCAGGGTCTCGGACGTTCCCGCTGATCGCACTGGCCGGAGCGGTGAGTGCGGCGCTGTCACCGGTGGCGCTGGGCGTCGCGCTCGGTGCTGTCGCCGCGCTCGTCATCGCCTGGTACCTCAGCACCGCGGAACCTGGCGCTACGACCGAGATCGCCGCTATCGCCACGTTTCTGCTGGGCGCGCTCGCATGGCATCGGCCCGAGCTCGCGGTGCCGGTGGGTGTCGCGGCCGCGGCATTGCTGGCCGCGAAACGGCCGTTGCACCGGTTCGCCCGCAAGGTGGTGAGCGATCAGGACGTGCGCGACGCGATGATCCTGTTCGTCGTCGCGTTCGTCGTGCTGCCGCTGCTGCCCAACCGCCCGCTCGGCCCGTACGGCGTGCTCAACCCAGCCCGCGTGTGGTGGCTGGTCATCGCCGTCACAGTGATCGGCTGGGCCGGATACGTGGCGGCACGCGCGTTCGGCGAGCGCTGGGGCTTGCTCGTCACCGGGTTCGCAGGCGGTTTCGTGTCCGGGTCGGCGACGACCGCGGTGATGGGGCGCAAGTACCGAACCGTTGGTGCGGCGGCGTTTCCCGGCGCGGTGGCGGTCAACCTGGCCACTCTGTCGCAGATCGTCGCGGTGACCGCCATCGCCAGCCCGCCAGTTGCGCTGCGGCTCCTGCCCGCGATCGGAGCGGGTGCGGTGGTGCTGCTGCTTGAGGTGGCATGGCTCGTCTGGCGCACCAAACTCGCGGAAGCGGAGAACGACGAGCCCGTGCTGAGCAGGCCGATGTCGCTCAAGGCGGCGCTGTCGCTGGCCGCGATCCTGGTGCTGTTCCTGGTGGTCACCCGCGCGGCAGCCGAGTGGCTCGGTGGCGGGGGAGTGGTTGCGGCCGGAGCACTGGGCGGTCTGGCTGACGCGCACGCCGCAGCGATCGCGGCGGCTTCGCTTGCACCACAGTCGATTTCGGTGCACACAGCTGTCCTGGCCTGCGGTGCGGCGCTGGCCACGAACACCGTCGTGAAGCTCGTCTTGGCCACGGTGGCCGGCGGACCGCGGTTCGCGCTCCAGCTTGCGGCATGGCTCGCGCCGGCGGTCGTGGCGGTCGGGCTGGGCATGGCCTGGTAGGCCGGGGACGAAGGTCCCGAACGGCGCGGGACCGCAGGCACTCACCGGCCGCTGCGCGGACCGGAAGGCTGAAGTACATGAGCGAGAACGAATCCCGGCCCGTGGTGGTCGGCATTGATGGATCACCGGCCGCACTGGCGGCGTTGCGGTGGGCCGTTGAGGATGCTCGGCGGCGTGGGTGTCCGGTCGACGTGATCTCGGCGTGGCACCCGGACTACGGCGTGATGATCGGCCCGGTGCCCGCTGAGGTCCTGATGGCGCTGTCGCCGCAGGCGATGAAGGAAACCGCGCGGAAGAACCTCGACGCCGCGGTGCAGGGGTTCGAGGGTGTTGAGATCCGGGCGATCCTGGTCGAGGGCGACCCCAGGGACGTCCTCGCCAAGGCGTCGAAGGACGCGGAGCTGCTCGTGGTCGGCAACCGCGGGCACAGCACGGTGGTCGAGGTCATCCTCGGCTCGGTCAGCTCGTACTGCGTGCACCACGCCTCGTGCCCGGTCGTCGTGATCCGTGAGCCGAAGGTCAAGAAGGAGCACGCGCTTGCTGCCGCGGCCGCACCGCTGACGCCTGGACCGCTGCTGTGAACGCGGCGGCGTTGCTGACGGACGGCTCGGTCGTCACGGTGCGCGAGCTGGGGCCGGACGACGTGTCGGCACTGCTCGACCTGCACCGCGGGCTGCCGATCGAGGACCAGTACCTCAGGTTCTTCAGCACGTCGCCGAGGCAGTTGGAGGACTTCGTCGAGCGGATGGTCTCGCCGGACGCGCCACGCCACGTCGTGCTCGGCGCGTTCCGTGAAGGGCGGCTGCTTGGGGCTGCGAGTTACGTGGTGGTGCGGGAGACGGACTTCGCGGAGGTCGCGTTGGTCGTGTCGCACGCCGAGCAGGCCCACGGCGTCGGCACGCTGCTGCTGGAGCACCTGGCCTCGCTGGCGCGCAGCCGGGGCGTGCGCCGCTTCACCGCCGAGGTACTCACGATCAACGGCCGGATGCTGCGCGTCTTCACCAGCATGGGCCTCGTCACGGCCATCGTGCCCGACGGCGAGGTCATGTACATCGAGCTCGTCCTCGAGCCCGGCGACACTTACCTCGACGCGGTGAGCCAACGGGAATCGCTCGCCGACGTCGCGAGCCTGACCCACGTGCTGCGTCCCACCTCCATCGCCGTGATCGGCGCGGGTCGATCACCGGACTCGGTGGGGCACGCCGTGCTCCACAACCTCGTCGACGGCAACTTCACCGGCGACCTCTACGCCGTCAATCCGCACGCGAAGTCCGTGGACGGTGTCGACTGCTACGCCTCGGTCGGCGAGCTGCCTGAAGCACCCGAACTGGCGGTGCTTTGCGTGCCGGCGAAGGCCGTTCCCGCCGTCGCCGAGGAGTGCGGCCGCCGCGGCGTGCGCGCGCTGGTCGTCATCTCCTCGGGTGTCAACGCCGAGGAATTGCTGACGGTGGTCGGTGCACACGGGATGCGCCTCGTCGGCCCGAACTGCCTTGGCGTGTCGACGAGTGCGCCCGCCATGCGGATGAACGCCACGTTCTCCGCGCACAGCACGCTCGCGGGCACCATCGGGCTGGTCACCCAGTCCGGCGGCGTCGCGATCGGCGTGCAGGAGGAGTTGCGGAGGCTCGGCCTCGGCCTGTCGAACCTGGTCTCCACCGGGGACAAGCTCGACATCAGCAGCAACGACCTGCTGATGTGGTGGGAACACGACCAGGACACCCGGATCATCGCGCTGTACCTGGAGTCCTTCGGCAACCCGCGCAAGTTCGCCCGCATCGCCCGCAGGGTCGCCGCGAGCAAACCGGTGCTCGCCATCCGCGCGGCCACCAGCGAAGCGGGCCAGCGCGCTGCCGCCTCGCACACGGCCTCGACCGCGACGCCCTCGGTCACCAGGGACGCGCTGTTCCGCCAGGCGGGCGTGATCGCCGTCGACAGCGTGCCGGAGCTGACCGACGCCGTGATGGCCCTGAGCTGGCAGCCGCTCCCCAATGGACGGTCGGTCGCGGTGCTGAGCAACGCCGGCGGACTCGGCGTGCTGGCCGCGGACGCCTGCGTCCGCCAAGGACTGCACATGGCCACACTCGGCGAAGAGACCCGCAAGGCCTTGGCACAGTTGGTTCCGGCGACGGCCAGCGTGCAGAACCCGGTCGACACCACCGCGGTCGTCGACGAGGAGACCTTCGCCCGCTGCCTCGACGTCATCGGCGCGGACCCCGCGGTCGAGGCGGTGATCACCGTGACAGTGCCGACCGCACTCGGCGACCCCTCCGATGGTGTGCACAACATCGACGGCAAGCCGGTGCTCGCAGTGCGTACCGGTCAAATCGAACGGCTCGGGGGAGAGGTGCCTTGCTACGCCGAGCCCGCTCGCGCGGCAGCGGCTCTGGCACGGCTCGCGGAACGCGCCGAATGGCTCGCCCGCCCGAGGGAGTTCACTCGCCTGAGCCGGATCGACCTCGATGCCGCGAAGGCGATTGTGGCGCAGGGACAGGGCTGGCTGCCTCCGGACGAGGTGGTGTCGCTGCTGACCGCGTTCGGGCTGCCAGTGCTGGGCGGAACACTCGCGACGACCCTGGAGCACGCGGTGGCGGCGCAGCAGGCTTACGACGCACCGGTCGCGCTCAAGGTTGTCGCCGACGACCTGCTGCACAAGAGCAAGGGAGGCGGCGTGGAACTCGGCGTCACCGACGCGGGCGGGGTGGCGGAAGCCTTCCGCGCGTTCCAAGAACGCTTCGGCGACAGGTTGCGCGGCGTGTTCGTGCAGCCGATGGCCTCGGGCGGCAGGGAACTGCTGGTCGGCGTCGTCACCGACGAGAAGTTCGGACCGCTCGTGGTCACCGGACTCGGCGGCGTGGACACCGACCTGCTCGACGACCGGGCGGCCGCACTCGCGCCACTGTCCACAGCGGACGCCGACGATCTCCTGCACGGCTTCCGCACTGCGGGCCATGTGCTCGCGGAGACGAACGAGAAGGCAGTGCGGGAAGTGCTGCTGCGAGTGGCCGAACTGGCCGGCGCACTGCCCGAGGTCGTCGAACTCGACATCAACCCCCTGGTGGTGACGGACACGGGATGCGTGGTCGTGGACGCGCGGGTGCGCGTTGCACAGGCCGAGCACACCGACCCGTTCCTGCGCCGCCTGCGGATCAGCTGACAACGCGAAGACAGAGGAGAAAAGGCCATGAGCAGCAAGCCGATCGTCGTGGGCATCGACGGAACGCCCGCATCGGACCGAGCACTGGAGTGGGCGCTGGACGAGGCCGTCGTGCGCGGCTGCCCGTTGCACGTCGTCCACGCCTGGACCTTCGAGGCGCTCGCTGACTGGACGGAGACCACCGAGCAGCGCGTGCGGGCCGAGTCGGAGGCCCTGATCGAGAAGGCAGTGCAGACGTTGTCGGAACAGCGCGAGGAGCTGCCCGAGATCGTCCGCAAGAGCCTGCGCGGCGACGCCGCGGAGACGCTCGAAAAGGCCTCTGAAGGCGCCGCGATGCTGGTCGTCGCCTCGCACACCGGGCACCGGATCCGCCAGATCGTGCTGGGCTCGACGAGCATGCACGTCGTGCGGCACGCGCACGCGCCGATCGTCGTCATCCCGGTGAGCGACCGCGAACTCGCTGAGACCACGCGATGAAGGCCGCCGACGCGATGGTCTGGCCGCTCGTCACGGTCGGACCGCGTGACTTCGCCCGCCACGCCGGCGGCCTGATGGACGACTTCGGCCTGACGATGCTGCCCGTCGTCGACCAGCGCGGGTTCCGGGGCGTGGTGACGAGAGTGGACGTGATGCGAGGCAAGGAAGGTGTGCAATCACCTTTCGTGCGGCAGGTGATGTCGCAGCCGGTGCTCGTGGCCGCGCGGGACACGCCGGTGGAGACCGTCTTCGACGCGATGACTCGCTATGAGGTGTTGTGCGCGCCCGTGCTCGACGACGGGCAGGTTGTCGGCATGGTCACCAGGCTCTCGATTCTCCAGGCGATCACCCGGAACAACCACCTGCACGTGGAGGCAGGCCGTGCCGCTGTCCACAGCTGACCGCGAGGACGTCGCCCACCACGGACTGCCGGTGGCCGAGGTCGTCCTGATCGCGGAGACGGACGAGGCCGCCGGTCTCTCCACCACCCAGTGGCGGGATCGGCTGGCGGCGCTCGGCCCGAACGAGCTGCCCGCCCAGCGCGGGCAGAGCTGGGTGGTGCGGCTGCTCGGACAGCTGCACCACCCGCTCATCTACGTGCTGCTGGTGGCCGCGGGGATCACCGCCGCGCTGGGCGAGGTCGTGGACGCGTCTGTGGTGTTCGGTGTCGTCGTGGTCAACGCGATCATCGGGTTCATCCAGGAGGCGCGCGCTGAACGCGCTCTGGACGCGTTGACGGCGATGGTGCGCACCGAGGTGACCGTCGTGCGCGACGGTCTCACCGCGCGGGTCCCATCGGCGGAACTCGTGCCGGGCGACCTGGTCGTGCTGGAGGCGGGCGACCAGGTCGGCGCGGATCTCCGGCTGGTCACCACGAAGGAGTTGCGCGTCGACGAGTCGGCGTTGACCGGGGAGTCGGTGCCGGTGGCGAAGAACCCGGTGGCGTTGCCTTCGGACACGGCGTTGGCCGACCGCACCAACATGGCCTACTCCGGCACGTTGGTGACCGCCGGCGGCGGGCGTGGTGTGGTGGTCGGGACCGGTGCGGACACCGAGATCGGCCGGGTGCACCGGCTGGTCAGCACGACCACCACCGTGCAGACCCCGCTGACCCGCAAGCTCACGCGCTTCAGCCAGATCCTGACCGTCGTGATCCTCGGGCTCGCCGCGTTCAGCGTCGTGGTCGGCGTGCTGCGCGGCGAACCACTCGCAGAGATGGTCACCGCCGCTGTCGCGCTCGCTGTCGGCGCGATTCCCGAAGGCCTGCCCGCAGCGGTCACCGTGACGCTGGCGATCGGGGTGGCGCGGATGGCGCGGCGCAACGCGATCATCCGCAGGTTGCCCGCCGTCGAGACGCTGGGCAGCACCACGGTCATCTGCACGGACAAGACAGGAACGCTGACCGCCAACGCGATGACGGTGAACGCGGTCGTCGTGGGAAGCACGCGCCATGACCTGTCAGGCATCGGGTACGAACCCATCGGAGCCGTGACGCCCGAGGTGACACCGGCGCTGCGTGAGTGCCTGCTGGCGGGCCTTGCCTGCAACGACGCGCGAATCGTCGAGGACGGCGGACGCTGGCTCCCCGTCGGCGATCCGACCGAGGCCGCGCTCGTGGTCGCTGCCCGCAAAGCCGGTCTGGACGACAACGACGTGTCCGAACGGGTGGACGTGCTGCCGTTCAGCTCGGAACGGATGTTCATGGCGACCCGGCACGCCAACGACGTCGTCTACGTCAAGGGCGCGGTCGAACGGATCCTCGCCCTCGCCGGGCTCGACCACCACCCCGAAGCCGACGAACTGTCCGCCGCCGGTCTGCGGGTGCTGGCCATCGGACGCGCAGCAGGTGTCGAACTGTCCGAGGAAGGTTTGCGGGGCAACGTGGAAATGCTCGGCCTGGTCGCGATGCACGACCCGGCGCGCCCCGAGGCGATCGAGGCCGTGCGTGCCTGCCAGGCGGCAGGCATCGAGGTCAAGATGATCACCGGTGATCACCCGGCCACCGCTAGGTCGATCGCGGCGGAGTTCGGTATCACTGACGTGCACGCCCGCGTCGCGCCTGAGGAGAAACTGAGGCTGGTCAAGGAGATCCAGGCCGGTGGCGAGGTCGTCGCGATGACCGGCGACGGCGTGAACGACGCTCCTGCGTTGCGGCGCGCGGACATCGGTGTGGCGATGGGCAAGGGCGGCACGGAGGTGGCCAAGCAGGCCGCCGACATGGTGCTGACCGACGACAACTTCTCCTCGATCCGCGCCGCGGTCGAGGAAGGCCGCGCGGTCTTCGACAACCTGCGCAAGTTCATCATCTGGACATTGCCCACCAACATGGCCGAGGGCCTGGTGATCCTGACGGCGATCCTGCTCGGCGCGGCACTGCCGATCCTGCCGGTGCAGATCCTGTGGATCAACATGACCACCGCTGTCGCGTTAGGACTGACGCTGGCGTTCGAACCTCGCGAGGCGGACGTGATGAGCCGGCCACCGCTGCCACCGTCGCTCCCGCTGCTGACCCGGCAGCTCGTCGGCCGCATCGTGTTCGTCTCCGCGATCCTGCTCGCGTGCTCGTTCGGCGCGTTCCGCTGGCAGCTCGCCTCGGGCGCCACGCTGGAGGTCGCGCGGACGGTCGCGGTCAACGTCTTCGTCGGCGCCCAGATCGCGTACCTGGTCAACTGCCGCTCGCTGGAGAAATGGCGGCCGGCCACCGGACCGAACCGCTGGCTGTGGGTCGGGATCGGACTGACCGTGGGGCTGCAACTGCTGCTCACGTACGTGCCGTTCATGAACTCGCTGTTCCACACCGCGCCGCTCGGGTGGCAGCCGTGGCTGGTGGTCTTCATGCTGAGCGCGGCGGCGTACGTCGTCGTGGAGCTGGAGAAGTGGCGGCAGCGTCACGCGAAAGGCAGCTGATGGCCAAGCTGGGGCGGGAAGTCTACGAGCAGGAGCTGCTCCGGCTGCAGACCGAGCTGGTGAAGCTGCAGGAGTGGGTGAAGGCCACCGGCGCCCGGCTCGTGGTGGCGTTCGAGGGCAGGGACGCGGCGGGCAAGGGCTCGGCGATCAAACGGATCACCGAGCACCTCAACCCGCGCGTCGCCCGGATCGTGGCGTTGCCCGCACCCAGCGAACGCGAGCGCACCCAGTGGTATTTCCAGCGTTATGTGGCACATCTGCCGGCGGCGGGCGAGATCGTGCTGCTGGACCGCAGCTGGTACAACCGCGCCGGCGTCGAACGCGTGATGGGCTACTGCACACCGGAGGAGCACAGGTTGTTCCTCCGGCAGTGCCCGCAGTTCGAACGGATGCTCGTCGAGGACGGCGTCCTGCTCCGCAAGTACTGGTTCTCGGTCAGCGACGCCGAGCAGGAACGCCGGTTCCGCAAGCGCCTCGACGACCCGCTCAAGCGGTGGAAGCTCTCCCCGATGGACCTCGAGTCCTTGACCCGCTGGGAGGACTACTCGCGCGCCAAGGACGAGATGATGGTCCACACCGACATCGCAGAATCACCCTGGTACGCGGTCGAAGGCGACGACAAGCGACGGGCGCGGATCAACATGATCGCCCACCTGCTCAGCACGATCGACTACCACGAGGTCACCGCGCCGAAGATCAAACTGCCCCCGCGGCCACCGTCCAGCGGCTACCAGCGCACGGCCCGCGCATTGCAACGAGAAGTGCCGGATCACGCCGCCAAGCTGGTCTGAACGTCGGAGAAGAAGCCCTGCGGTCAGCTCGTCGACGCCGACGGAGGCAGTTGAGGAGCGGTCGCGGCACCAGCGCACCGAGGCTTCGTTTCGGCGAGACCAGGGGCTCATCGGTGACGAGACCAAGGTCCCTGGGGACCACCGTGTCCACCCGGAAGTCTTGGGGGTGGAGGTGGACGATGACCGCGAACACGATGTCCCGACTAGTCCGCAGGGCATTCCCCGGACGCAACCCGCTTGCCACGTTCGGCGACCGGATCGAGGGTGCGGTGCTCGCGCTGGGGGTCGTGGTGGCGTTGCTCGCCGTCCCCGTGGCCGGCGCGGTCGGCTCGGAGATCTACGCGACGCACGAGTCGCGCGTCGAAACCGAGCAGAAGCGCCGGACCCAGGTAAGCGCAGTGCTTGTCGAGGACGCGCCGTCGATGGACGGTGCCGCCAGCAGCGAAGCGCTGGTCGAGACGACCGATGCTGTCGCGACCTGGCGCACGCCGGACGGCCTTGTGCGGAAGGGCGTCGTTCGAGCGCCCTACGGCGCCGGGGCCGGCACGACTCTGCGAATCTGGGTTGATCTCAGCGGTGAGCCGGCCGAGCCTCCCATGACGAACCAGGGAGCCGCGTTCAACGCGATCTTCAGCGCACTGCTGCTGTGGGGCCTGATCGCGGGCACGATGGCGCTGGTGTTCGGACTCGTGAGGTTCGCGTGCATGAGGGTTCGCCTGCGCTGGTGGCAGCTCGAGTGGGAGCTGACTGCGCCGGACTGGACCGGGCGTTGAGACGGGCCACCGTTCCTGTTGGACATTCGAACGTCGTCGTTGCCGGTGTGGACGGATCCGAGCCCTCGCTGCGTGCGGTCCGCTGGGCGGCTGAGGAGGCGGCTCGGCGGGGCGCGGAACTCCGCCTCGTCCACGCCGAACTGCCGCTGCCTGCCGGCGTCCCAGATGCTTCCGGCATGGCCCGCAGTGCACTGCACGACGAGGCCATGGGGTGGATGCAGGATGCAGTCGCGGCCGTGAAGGAGATCGCTCCAGGTCTCGACTTCCAGACGCGTGTCGAGGTGAGCGCGGATGCCTGGTTGCTGGAGCAGGAGTCCGAGGTGGCGGCGGTCGTCGTGGTCGGCCCCCGTGGTCTCGGTGGCTTCGCTGGTCTGCCTCTCGGCTCCGTCGCCATCGCGCTGTCGTCCTGCTCGAGATGCCCGGTTGTCGTCGTCAGGGGCGAGGATTCCGCTCCAGACGCACCTGTGGTCGTCGGTGTAGACGGTGCGCCGGAGAACTGGCTCGTCGTGGACCGGGCGTTCGAGGAGGCTGCCGTTCGCGGCACCTCACTGGTGGCGGTGCACGCCTGGACCCCGCCGCTGGGGGACGAGGATTTCGCCGCGTCGGTCGGGATCCCCTGGTCCGAGCTCGGCGCCGTCCGCGAGTCACTCTTGGCGCAACGGCTCGCCGCCTGTGCTTACCGCCATCCTGACGTTCTCGTCGAGCAGTACGTGCTGTACGGATCTCCGACGGCACGACTCGTGGAGTTCGGCGAGCGAGCTTCGCTGCTCGTCGTCGGGTTGCATGGAGGAGGCTGGCCCAGTGGCCTCGAGCTGGGCGCGACGAGCCACGCCGTACTGCAGTTCGCACCGTGCCCGGTTCTCCTCGCGCGGCCTGGGCTGACCGAGCAGATCGGGCATGCGCGACGCGCCGTCTGACCCCGCACAGACCAAGAGAAAGGGCGCCGCGTCCGCGGCGCCCTCGCTCACTTCTTTTGTTGTTCACCGCAGCCAAGGGTTCGCCTTGACCACCGGCAGACCATTCCACCAGCGCGCCAGACCCCACGTGACACCGGACGCGCTGGCCGCGAGGGCGATCAGCACCAGTGCGTAGACGACGTGGTAGTCGATGAGCGGGTTGGTCGACATCGTCGCCTCGCCCGCCGAGGTGTGCTGCGCCGGCGGCCATTCCGCGACCCACATGAGCAGCATCATCAGTGCGCCGCTGACGGCCGCGATTCGCAGGCCGATGCCGAGCACCAGCGCCGCGCCGACCGCGAGCAGACCGGCCATGAAGAGCAGGTCGGCCCACCAGGCGCCGGCGATGTCGTGGAACAACGACTCGAACGGCCCGACGGCGACCCGGCTGAGGAAGCCCTTCGTGGGTGAGCCTCCCGAGAACCACGCGTTCTTGGCCTGGGTGGCGTAGCCGAGACCGAACGCCTTGTCGACGAACGCCCAGAGGAACAGCAACCCGGTCACGACGCGCAGCACCGCGAGGGGCACATCACTCGCTTCGGTTCGGGTGCGAGCAGGAGCGTGAACAGCGGACATCTTTACCTCCCAGGAAGTTCTTCTACCTTGAGTCTTGTCAGGAACGTCGCGCGCGAACGCAGCCGTTGGTCCCGGTTCGGTCGGGACATCACGACCTGCCGCGGCGATACCAGCGCCACAGCTCGTCCACGCCCCACACGATCACCGGGAAGGCGGCGAGCAGAGCCAGGTGTTCGACTGGTGGTACGGCGGTGCCGAAGACGCGCTGCAGAGCGGGAACGGTCACCACGGCGGCCGCGAATAGGACCTCGAACACGATGCCCCACAACAACAAACGGTTGCTGAAGACGCCGATCGACCGCAGCGACGCGTACTGGGTGCGGGACGCGAAGGCCGTGCCGAGCTGGCAGGCGACGATGCCCAGGAACGACATCGTGGTCGCCTGCACCCACACGTCGTGCAACGGCGCACCTTCACCGACCGGATCGCCTGGTGACCAGCCGCCCGAGACCAGGGTGAGGAAGAACCCGCCGAGCACCAGCAATGCCGAGACGCCGCCCAACAGTCCCCAGGCGCGCCACAGCATCTGCCGGTTGATGACGCCATCGGTGTGGTGCCGCGGCGGTCGCGACATGAGGCCGGGCTCGGCAGGTTCGCGGCCGAGTGCCAGTGCGGGCAGGGTTTCGGTGCCGAGGTCGATCGCCAGGATCTGCAATACCGTGAGCGGCAAGGGAATCGCGCCACCGGACAGCGCGAACAGCAGGAACGGGATCACTTCCGGGGTGGCGTGGGCGAAGATGTAGAGGATGAACTTGCGGACGTTGTCGTAGACCCGCCGGCCCGCCTCCACCGCGGTCACGATGGTGGCGAAGTTGTCGTCGGTGAGCACCATCGTCGACGCCTCGCGTGCCACGTCGGTACCGGAACGTCCCATGGCGACCCCGATGTCCGCACGGCGCAGCGCCGGCGCGTCGTTCACGCCGTCGCCGGTCATCGCCACGACGTTGCCCTGCGCCCGCAACGCGTCGGCGACGCGCAGCTTCACCTCGGGGGAGCTGCGCGCGAAGATCAGCTCCTCGTTGTCGCGCAGCAGTTCGTCCAGGTCGGCCTCGGTCATGTCGTCCAGCTCGGCGCCGGTGACGACCTTCGTGCCGTTGCGGGCGATTCCGACCTGGCGCGCGATCTCCTTCGCCGTGAGCCCGTGGTCGCCGGTGACCACGATGAGGCGGATACCCGCGGTGTGGCAGCGCGCCACGGCGTCGGCGACCTCAGGCCGTGGCGGATCGAACATCGCCATCAGACCCAGCAGCTCGAGGTCGCGCTCGGCATCCTCCCGGTGCTCAGGGATTGCGTCGCATCGTCGTCGAGCGACTGCCAGCACACGAAGACCGCGTTGCGCGTACTCGGCAATCACGCGCTCCACCTCGGCGGAGTCGTAGGCCGTCAACCGGGCCAGCACTTCCTCGGGTGCACCCTTGACGTTGACCACCAGACCGTGGTCACTGTGATCCACAGTGGACATCATGCGCAGCGCCGGATCGAAGTGGAACTGACGCACGCGGTGGTCTCCACGGCCTGTCGTGGACACCTCGGCACCAATCTCCGACGCTGCGTGCAACAGGGCGAGCTCGGTTGGGTCGCCGCTGCCCGCATCGAGGTCGGCGTTGTTGCACGCGGAGACCGCTGCGGCCAACGCGGTGCGATCGCCATCCGGCGTCCAGATATCGGTGACCGTCATGCGGTTCTGCGTCAGCGTGCCGGTCTTGTCCGTGCAGATCACCGTGGTCGAACCAAGCGTCTCGACCGCGGACAGCCGTTTCACGACAGCACCGCCACGAGCGAGCGACCGCACCCCGACGGCCAAGGCGAGCGTGATGGTCGGCAGCAGGCCTTCCGGCACGTTCGCGACGAGCAACCCGATCGCGAAGTTGAACGAGTCCGGCAACGGCAGCCCCGCGACGAACACGCCAAGCGGCAGGAACGCCATTCCAGCGCCGACCGCCACCGCGGCGATCAGCCACGCCACCCGCTTCACCTGACGTTCCAAGGGACTTTCGTCCCGCCCGACTCGCTGCGACAGCGCGGCGATCCGGCCCAGCTCGGTGCGCATGCCCGTTGCGAAGACGACTGCCTTCGCTTCACCTCCAGTGCAGCTGGTGCCGCTGAACACCAGGTCCCGCGCGTCGAGCAGCGGCCCTGCGACGTCGGTGAGCTCCGTGGAACGGTAGGCAGGCAGCGACTCGCCGTTGAGGGTCGACAGGTCGATTTCGATACCGCCCTCGATCAGCCGCGCGTCGGCCGAGACGCGATCGCCTTCCTCGACGATCAGCACGTCACCCGGCACGAGTTCGCGGGCGGGGATCGACGCGCGCACGCCGTCGCGCAGCACCGAGGCCTTTGCCGGCAGGTAGGCGGCGAGCGCCTCGACGGCCTTCTCCGCCTGCTGCTCCTGGACGAACGCCAGCCCGGCGTTGAGGACGATCACCGCGACGATCGCGGTGCCGAGTGGCGTGGTGCCGGCGACGATCGCGAGGACAGCGGCCAGCGCCAGCAGCAGTGCCAGCGGGTGGGTGAACTGGCGCAGGAGTTGCTTGGGCCAGTCCCGCCGTTTGTGGCGAGTGAGTTCGTTGGGGCCGTGCGCGACCAGCCGCCTGGCCGCCTCGCGACCCGACAGGCCGGTCGGCCTTGTCCGCAGGTCCCGGAACAGCCGGTCCAGCGGCTCCCGAGGATCGCTGTCTGGTTCGGTCGCAGTCGTGGTCGCCATGATTGTGAGCATCACCAGCGCGCGGCAGTGTCCCCAGGACCTAGGGACACGTCTGAGGTGCGACGTTGGTCCCGGCCTAGTCACCGCGTTGGGATCTGCGTCACACCCTGCCGGGAAGAGTCGACGGCCTGTGGTGCGACTTCACCGCGACGAACGACCTGTGCACCGGGGGCTTGGTCGCGGCGGCACACAGGTCGCAGTCAGGGCACCGGGTTCTCGCAGTGCTCACCTCGTCCGGCGAACGCGTTGTCGGCTCGCTGTTGGCGGTCTGAAAGCCCCGATCACTTGCGCGACTTCAAGAAGCGTGCGGCCACGAAGATCGCCGCGACGGCGACCGCGCCCATGGTGGCGATCAGCCGGTTCACGTCGACCGTGGGTACCCACCGCACGTTGTCGCCGTTGATTACGTAGGCGCCGGTGGGTTTCGCGGAGATCCCGAACCCTCCGCCTTCCCCCTCCTGGCCCTTCTCATCCCGGCCTGAACCACCACCGGTGCCACCCGAGATGGACGCGGCGGCGATGACGGTGACCCCGTTCCGCTCGTACGGCTCGGCGTAGACCCGCTTCGCCTCCACGGAGTTCTTGACGCTGGCGATCAGTTCCTCGATCTTCATCATCACTCCCGGTTCGTCGGTCGTCAGCCCCAGCATCCGGTGAACGGACCCTGCCGGGCAGGGCACTTCGACTCCGTGTGGACGTGCCGCCGGCCCCTCTTTCGGCCACGGCCAGGTACCCAGCGTCGAACCATGACAGCAGCCATCTCCCTGACCGGTGTGCGGAAGGCGTACGGCCGGACCAACGCACTCGACGGTCTCGACCTGACCGCGCAGGTCGGGGAAGTGCACGGCCTGCTCGGACCCAACGGCGCGGGCAAGACGACGACTCTGCGCATCCTGCTCGGCCTGCTACGCGCGGACGATGGCACCGTCACTCTTCTCGGCGGCGACCCGTGGCGGGACGCGGCCACCCTGCACCGGCGCTTGGCCTACGTGCCCGGCGACGTGACGTTGTGGCCCAACCTGACCGGCGGCGAGGTGATCGACCTGCTCGGCAGGCTCCGCGGCGGGCTGAACACGACCCGCAAGGCCGAGCTGATCGAGCGGTTCGAGTTCGACCCGACGAAGAAAGGCCGCGCTTACTCGTCCGGCAACCGGCAGAAGGTCGCGCTGATCGCCGCGCTCGCCAGCGACGCCGAGCTGCTGTTGCTCGATGAGCCGACCGCTGGGCTGGACCCGCTGATGCAAGCCGTGTTCGAGAACTACCTCGCGGTGCTCCGGACCGAGGGCAGGACGGTGCTGCTGAGCAGCCACGTGCTCGCCGAGGTCGAGAAGGTGTGCGACCGCGTCAGCATCATCCGCCACGGCAAGCTCGTCGAAAGCGGCTCGCTCACGGATCTGCGACACCTCACTCGCACCACGATCGAAGCTGACCTCGTCAGCCCGCCCAACGGGTTCGTCTCGCTGCCCGGCGTGCACGAGCCCCACCTCGACGGAACTCACCTGCGCTGTCAGGTTGACACCGACCAGCTCGACACGATCCTGCCCGCGCTCACCAAGCTCGGCGTGCGGACGCTGACGTGCCGGCCGCCGACGCTGGAGGAGCTGTTCCTGCGCCACTACGAGGTGAAGCGATGAACGGCACCCGTGAGCTCGTGCGCCTCGCTCTGCGGCGCGACCGGATCCTGCTGCCGGCCTGGATCGCCGCGTTCGTCTTGCTGGCGGTGACCTCGGCGGCCGCGACGAAGGACCTGTTCCCGACGGCGGACTCGGTGGCGCAGGCCGCGTCCCTGATGAACAACACGCCCGCACTGGTCGCGGTCTACGGCCACATCTACGACCTGACGTCGATCGGCGCGCTCGCCATGCTCAAGGCACTCGGCACCGGCTCGGTGGCGATCGCGATCTTCTCCATCGTCCTCGTCGTGCGGCACACCCGCGCTGAAGAAGAGGCGGGCAGGCTCGAGCCGGTCGGGTCGGGCGTGGTCGGCCGCCGTGCACCGCTGACCGCCGCCCTGCTGGTCGCGGTGGGCGCGAATGTGGCGCTGGGAGTCATCACGGCGGCTTCGGTGGCGGACGCCGGACTGCCCGTCGCGGGATCGGTGACGTTCACCCTGGCCTGGATGAGCGTGGGCATCGCATTCGCGTGTGTCGCGGCCGTGGCGGTGCAGCTCGTGACGAGCCGTCGCGCGTCGATGGGACTTGCCACGGCGGTGCTGGGCGTGGTGTTCGTGCTCCGTGCGATCGGGGACACCGTTGGCCCGCAGTGGCTGTCGTGGCTGTCGCCGCTGGGCTGGGGACAGCAGTTCCGGCCCTACGCCGGCGACCGCTGGTGGGTGTCCGGGATCGCGGCCGGTTTCGCGGTCGCGGTGATCGCGGCGGCGTATCGGCTCGTGGCACGGAGGGATCACGGCGCGGGCGTGCTGCGCGATCGGGTGGGGCCGGCTGCGGCGTCGCGGTGGCTGAGCGGGCCGGTCTCGTTGGCGTGGCGGCTGCAGCGAGGCTCGCTGGTGGGGTGGACGGTGGGGTTCGCCGCCTACGGCCTGCTGGTCGGCAGCGTCGTGCACCGCATCGGGGACATGGTTGGAAGTCTCGAGGCCCAGCAGATGTTCCCGCAGCTCGGCGACCGGGACGTGCTGACCGACGCGGTGCTCTCGGCGATGTTCGCGCTGCTCGGAGTGGTGGCCTCGGGCTACGGTGTGCAAGCGGCATTGCGACTGCACAGCGAGGAGGCGGAGCACCGCGCAGATGCCGTGCTGACGGCGAACGTGAGCCGCGCCAGGTGGGCGATGAGCCATGTGAGCGTCGCGCTCGCCGGTACCGCGTTGCTACTCGTAGGAGCAGGATTGTCGGCGGGCGTGGTCCACGCGGCACGGACCGGCGACACCGGCCAAGTCGGCAGGGTGTTCGTCGGTGCACTCGTGCAGGTGCCTGCGGCCTGGGTGCTCACCGGGGTCGTCCTGGTGCTGGTCGGCGCCGCGCCGAGGCTCGCCGCGCTGAGCTGGGCGGTGCTGGCGGCGTTCATGTTGCTGGGCGACCTCGGTCCCTTGCTGGGGCTGGACCAGTGGCTGCTGGATGCCTCGCCGTTCGCACACGTGCCGCACATGCCCGGCGGCGCGATCACGGCAACGCCGTTGCTGTGGCTGATCGCCGCGACCGCCGTCCTCACCGCTACCGGCCTGATCACGTTGCGGCGCAGGGACATAGGCTGAAGGAGAACTGATGAAGCACGCTGGACAGCAGGAGATCGCCAACGTCGTGGTCGATGCGGGCGATCAGACCTCGCCGGATGCCAAGCAGTACGCGCACGACCGGATCGCTCCGCTCGCCAGGTTCGCACCCGAACCGACGAACTACGCGCACGTCCGCATCGCGAACCCCGGTCCGCGCACCGTCGAGGTGCACGCGAACCTCGACGTCAACGGCACGCACGTGGTGGCGCAGGCAGAGGCGAAGACCGTCACCGAGGCGGTCGACGCCGTCCGGGACCACCTGCACCGCCAGCTGCTGAAGATGCACAACTGAGCTGTCAGCGCGCCGCGACGAGCTGCTGGGCGATCGTGTACGCCCAGCGGTCGATCTCGTGCCAGTCACGGAAATCGCCCGCCATCGGGCCCTGTGCCATCTTCTTGGCGATGAAGCTGGCAGCGGTCTCCGGCGTGAGCCTGCCGCCGAAGGTAATGGGTTCCTCCGCACCGATGCGCGCGGCGATCTCACGCACCTTGCGCGGGGCTCGCTGCGGCGTGAGATCGGTGCCGAGCGGGCCGCTGTGGAAGAGCCACAACGGCCGGGCGTGCAGGAGCTTCTCGTTGCGAGTCAGGAGCTTCACCGCTTCCCGCCGCCACCGGCCCGCGTACAGCGCGCTGCCGAGCACGACTGCCTTGTAGGGCTCGACGGAGCCGACATCCGCAGCGTCCAGCACGACGACCTCGTGCGACGCGGAACGGATCCGATTGGCGATCGCGTCTGCGATTTCCTTGGTAGCACCCATCTTGGTCGCGTAGGCGACGAGGATCTCAGTCATACCAACACCATCGTTGCGCTGGTCAGGCGTGGACAGAGCCCTTCGGTCGCCTGCACGACCGGGGCGACGATGCGTGGTGCCGTGGTGATCGGTGCCGAGCCTGCACGGACGTCTCCGGTGCTGCCGTCGACGGTGACCAGCTGGCCCTCTTTCAGCACCGTGGTGGCCGAACCGGTGCCCACCACGCACGGCACGCGCAGTTCGCGAGCCACGATGGCGGCGTGGCAGGTGATGCCGCCGCCGTCGGTGACCACTGCGGACGCGCGGCGCATCGTCGGCACCCAGTCGGGGTTGGTCATCTCGGCGACCAGCACCTCGCCGTCGCGCAATCGGTTCCCTTCGTCGGGGGAGCGCAGCACGCGGACCCGGCCAGAAGCAATCCCCGGTGAGGCGGCCAGGCCGGCGACCAGCGGACCTGACAACGGTGCGGCTTCCTCTGGCAGAGTTGTGATCGGCCGGGATTGGACGAGCCACGTCTTGCCGTCGGCGATGGCCCACTCGGTGTCCTGGGGTTCGCCGTAGTGCCGTTGCACGCGCTGGCCCAGCTGGCCGATCGCGATGGCCTCGGCCTCGGTGAGCACCTGCGCGTGTGATTCCTCGGTGTCGAGGTCGATGCGTTCGTCGTTGCCGTTCGCGCCACGCACGATCTTGTGCGTCTTCCTGCCAACGCGTGTGTCCACAAGAGACACCACATCGCCGTTGCGGCGCAGGACGTACGTGTCCGGTTCGACCGCGCCGCTGACGACGACTTCGCCGAGCCCGAACGAGGCCTCGACGAGCATCTTGTCGCGGTCACCGCTGGAAGGGTCAGCGGTGAACATGACGCCGGAGCGTTCGGCGTTCACCATCCTCTGCACTACCACGGCGATCGCGGGCTCGTCGGTGATGCCCTGTTCGGCCCGGTAGGCGATCGAGCGCGTGCCGAACAACGACACCCAGCAGTCCAGCAGCCGGTCCAGCACGGCGTGCGCGCCTCGGGTGTTGGTGAAGGTGCTGTTCATGCCCGCGAACGACGAGCCGGCGGTGTCCTCGGAGGTGGCCGAGGAACGGACCGCCACGGACTCGTCTTGGCCGAGGCCGCGATATGCCTGCAAGACCGCGTGCCGCACGTCGTCGGAGACGCCCGCCTTGCGCACCAGCTCGCGCATCCGTTCGGCGGACTCCTCCAGCCGCTGCGGCGAGGTACCTCGGTCTAGCGCGATCACGAGCTCGGCGGCGAGGTCGTCGCGAACCTGGCTCATGGACGTCAGGAACGCCTCGGCGGTGACGACGAAGCCGGGCGGCACCGGCAGCCCGGCGCCGGTGAGTTCACCGAGGTTGGCGCCCTTGCCTCCGGCGACGGAGGTGTCGTTCTTGCCGAGCGTGCTGAAGTCGCGGATGTAGGTGGTCACTTCGGCTCCTGGTCGCGGAGGAGGTCGATGACGGGACGGCGGGGTGTGGCGGGCAAAGGGTCGGCGTTGAACGCGGCCCACCCGACGCGGATGACCAGCTGCGGGCAGGTGGCACTGCCGAGGACCTCGTCGCGCACCAACTCCCTGGTCTTCACGACCTCCAGCGGCTGGCTGAGCGGGCAGCTCGCCAGCCCTGCGGCGGTCGCTTCCAGCAGCACCGCGCTGGTTGCCTCGCCGGCGCGCAGCCGGGACAGGTCGTCGTCGGACGACGTGCTCAGCACGAGGAGCGTTCCCGCGTCCTCACCGAGCAGGCTGGGACCGCCCTGCAGCAACGATCCCGGCGCGAACTCGCGCATCCGCAGGTCGCCGTACTGGCGGGAACCTGCGGGGATGTTGGCGGCGGGAACACCGGCTGACGCACCGGGATACACACCGCTCCACTGCCGGATCTCGGCTTGATAGGCCGGGTCGGCTTCCTGGATGCCGGCGGCCGTGCCGATCGCGATCAGGAGTTGGTCGTGTGCCTTGCCGGTGACGACGTGGGCGTCCACCCCTTCGGCACGGGCGGTCACCACGAGTTGCTGGAGGATCTCGTCGGGGGCGGGCCAGGAGGAGAAGGCGCGGCGATCGCTGCGCCTGCGGGGAATCGCGGCGGCGAGCGCGACGTGCGACTCCCTCGGTTCGAACGGCTGGAACTCGATCGCCGCGAGGTGGTCTGGCTGGGCGGGGTTGGGCAACCGGTGGACCTTCGCACGCCAGCCGAGTGCGGCGAGCCCGACTCGCAGGTGGTGCAACGCGGCCCCGCAGCTGATGATCAGGTCGGCGCCCAGCGGATCCGTCGCGGGCAGGCCGCGCGTGTGGTCGGCGTACAGGTGCAGGCTGCGCGCACCGGCCTCCCAGCGCCACGGCTGGGAGTTGTGCACCGAAGGTGCGCGTCCGGCGAGTGCTACCGCTGCTCGTACCGTTGTCTCGTCGGGCTGACCGCGGTCCATCCCGCTCACCTCCACGTTGAAGTCCTGCTTTGAAGCTCGCAGCACGAGCGGCCGCTGGAGAGGGGCCTACGTCCAGGCCTGGCCGGGACCCGAGGCACTCACCGCAGCATCAACGGACCCGCGTGCTGTTCGGCGCCGTTGGGAACCACCACGACCGGGCACAGCGCGTGGCGCAGGCAGAACGTCGTGACCGAGCTGAACACCACGAGATCCCGCTTGCGGGAACCGTGTCCGCCCACGACAAGGCACGGTGCGTGCTTGGACAGCTCGACGAGCGTGGGGCCGGGAACGCCGTGCGGCGTCTGCAGTTCCACTCGGACGCCATCGGCTTCCTGCCCCAGCTCTTCGAGTGCGACCCGGAGGTCCTCCTTGTGCGCCGCCTCGAAACCCAGCTGACACACCCCCACCGCCAGCACGGCGGTGTTGGTGCGCTTGGCTTCCCGCACGGCCCACGACAACGCGGCGCGTGCGGCGGGCGACTTGTCGACTCCGACGACTATGCGTGACTTCTCGCTCATGCCTTCAGCGTGCTGAGCCCGCCCGCCTGGTCGCAGGGTCCTTCGGTCCTCGCGGTAGGGGCGAAACGTCCCGGCCCGCCCACCCCCTTGGCACGTGTCTGATCGCTGCATCGCCGACAAGGCTTGGTCACATACCGACCAAGGATTGCCGGAGGGTGTCATGCGTGAACCGACAGTCGCCTCGCTGATGACACGTGAGGTGATCACCGCAGACGTCGAGTGCCCGTTCAAGGACCTCGTACAGCTGCTGGAGGACAACAAGATCAGCGCGGTGCCCGTGCTCGACGGCGGCTATCCGGTCGGCGTCGTCTCCGAAGCCGACCTGCTGCCCAAGGAGGAGTTCCGCGGCGGCACCGAAGACGCGCCCGGTCTGTTCGCGGGTCGTGCGACGAAGCACCGCTGGGAGCAGGCGAGCGGTGTTACCGCCCGCGACGTGATGACGTCGCCGGTCAAGAGCATCGCGCCGGACCTCGCCGCGAGCGCGGCCGCTCGCGAGCTTGCGGCCACCGGTGTGCGCAGGCTCTTCGTCATGGACTCCGACGGCGCGCTGGTCGGCGTGCTGTCCCGTCGCGACCTGCTGAAGCTCTTCGTACGTGAGGACGAGGAGCTGCGCACGACGATCCGCGACGAGATCTTCGGCCGGATGCTGTGGGTCGACCCCGACTCCCTCTACGTCGCGGTGACCGACGGAGTGGTGACGGTGCAGGGGCAGCTGGACCGGCAGAGCGAAGTGGAGATCGCCGAACACCTCATCCGCGTCCTGCCGGGCGTGGTCGACGTGCACAACCAGTTGAGGGCTGGGTGGAACGACACCACGCACACCCGCCAGACCGAGATCTTCGGCTGAGGAGCGTCATGAGGACTCGAGACGTGATGACCACGGACGTCGTGGTCGTCGAACAGGACACGCCCGCGCGTGACGCCGCCAGGCTGATCGCCGAACGTGGCTTCACCGCCCTGCCCGTGGTCGACGCCTTGGGCGCGTTGGTCGGCATGGTCAGCGAAGCCGATCTGCTGAAGAACCGCCTGCCGCAGGACCCGAGAGGGCTTGTGCACGGCGAACCCGTCGAAGCCAGGCAGGCGCCTGCCGACGTGGTCGCCGAGGTGATGACGAAGTCTCCGGTGACCGTGAGTCCGAACGCCGATCTGGCCGAGGTCGCCGCCCTGATGCTCGACCACGGTGTGCGCAGCGTGCCGGTCGTGCACGAGGGCCACCTCGCTGGAATCGTGACCCGCAGAGACATGCTGCGCTCCATCACCCGCGCGGACTGGGTCATCCAGGCCGAGATCCACAACCGGCTGGGCATGGTCGGCGGCGTGCAACGCTGGCAGGTCGCGGTGACCGGCGGCAAGGTGTCCATCGTGGACAAGGGCAACAGCGCCACCGAACGGCACGTGGTGGACGTGCTGGTCCGCGCAGTCGCGGGTGTGACCGACGTCGAGTTCACCACCGAACCCGTACGCGCGGGGAGCTGACGATGGAAAGGAAGCGTTGTAGGGCGCGGGCTTCCTGCACCCCTGGTCGGCCTTCGGCGGGGCGAGCGTGCACCCGTTGGCGCGGAAGTCATTCTGACGCGCGACGTACTGCTCGAACGAGAGGTTGACGGTCTCGTTCGCGTACCGCACCTGTTCGGCCTGATCCGCCGCCGGGCCGGCGGCGGCCATCGGTCCGTGGAGCGCCGCGGCCAGGAGGGCTCCGATTCCCATGACCGAGTGCGGCTTTAGATCTAGAACCCAGCTCGCGAGAAGTCGAAGGTGGCCGATGGTCGGCTCAGCCAAGTAGCGTCGGCATGTGCCAGAAGAGGGTGAGGTCATCGCCGGGCGGTACCGGCTGGTGTCGTCGATCGGGCAAGGATCCATGGGGGTGGTCTGGCAGGCGCGCGACGAGCAGCTCGACCGCGTGATCGCGGTCAAGCTGCTCAACACGGACCGGCAGTCCCCGGACGCGGTGGCGCAGATGCTGCGCGAGGGCCGGGTCGCCGGTCGGCTGCGGCATCCGCACGCGATCAGGGTGTACGAGGTCGTCGAGCACGACGGCAAGCCCTGTCTGGTGCTGGAGTACCTGCCCTCCCGCAGCCTCGCGGAGCTGATCGCCGAACGGGGCGCGCTGCCGCC
This sequence comes from Lentzea sp. NPDC054927, assembly GCF_053610285.1. Taxonomy (NCBI): domain Bacteria; kingdom Bacillati; phylum Actinomycetota; class Actinomycetes; order Pseudonocardiales; family Pseudonocardiaceae; genus Lentzea; species Lentzea sp. NPDC054927. The sequence goes on along the minus strand of NZ_JBSGXZ010000006.1, from coordinate 73,160 downwards.
GGGCGTGGTCGCGGCCGTGGGCAGGCAGGTCGCCGCCGCGCTGGCGGCGGCGCACGCAGAGGGCATCGTGCACCGGGACGTCTCGACGTTCAACGTCCTGCTGGCCGAGGACGGCATCGCGAAGATCACCGACTTCGGCATCGCCCGCGCGGTCGGCGAGGGCACGGTGACCGACGCCCGCTTGATCGTCGGCACGCCGGCCTTCCTGGCGCCGGAGGTGGCGGCGGGCGAGGCGGCGACGTTCGCCTCGGACGTGTTCTCCCTCGGCGCGACCCTCTACGCAGCACTGGAGGGCACGCCGCCGTTCGGCTTGGACGACAACCCCTACGCGCTCCTGCAACGCGTGGTCCGGGGGGAGTTCGAGCCGCCACGGTTGGGTGGCCCGCTCGGCGAGGTGCTCCTGCGCCTCCTGCATCGTGACGCGGCACAACGCCCGACGATGGCCGAGGCCCAGAAGCTGCTCGCGGCGGTCGCGGAGGGACTGCCGCTGCCCGCTGCGCCCCCGAAGAGCGGGACGCGGATGCTGCTCGTCCGCCGCCACCTGCCACGCCGGGTGATCGCGATGGTCGCCGGTGCGGCTGTCCTGGTCGCCGCCGGTGTTGTGATCGGCACCGTCGTGCAGGGCGACCGGCCCAGCAGCAGCGCCCAGACCAACTCCACCACGGCGACGACCACGGTCACGACCGCGAACGCCTGCGTTGCCCGTTACGAGGTGACCAACTCGTGGCCGGGCGGCTACCAGGTCGAGGTGACCGTGGGCAACACCAGCGGAGGCGGCCTAACCGGCTGGACCATCACGTGGCAGCCGGCTGCGGGCCACACCATCGGCAACCTGTGGAACGGCACCCTGACCCAGAACGCGACCGCGGTGACCGTCACCAACGCCGGCCACAACGCCGTGCTCGCTGCTGGGGGAACCACCTCGTTCGGGTTCGTCGCCGCCGGTCCTGAACCCGCTCGCCCGGCCGTGACCTGCTCCACCGCCAACTGAAACGTTGGCTTACCGGTCAACGGAAGGGAGGCGGGGTGATCAACGAGTACCGATATGCGGCTTGAGCTGCAGCGATGACTTTTCGAGCGGTGCAGGCGACCAGCTCGGCGATGACGATCAACCGGACGCGGCTGCCCATGCATGACATTGTCGTGGGTCGTGCCCCCGATCGGGTTTACATTTGTGATCTCGATGAGATGACGCCACCTCACCGCACCCACCGATCATTCGCTTGCGCGGCGCCCTTGCGGATCCGGCCCCAGCCTCTTGAATCCGATCAGATCGAACGCCTCAGCGTAAATCGGCAAGACTGTCTCGGCGGAGATGTCCACGAGTATCGCCATGCGTCTTAACCTGCATGGACATAGTTTTCGGCACGCACAACGTGGCGTGCTAAGGACGTGGTTCGCCGGGAGGTGCCTGTTCGTTTCCGGGTACCGGTTCAGGCGATATCACTGGCGGTGCCGGGCTCGATTCGACAGGCGGGGGAGTCAGGTTGCCTGGGCCCCTCGCCGAAAGTGCGACGTCCAGAAGGGACTGCGCGAGCTTGCCTGGAAGCCGTGCTACGGCCCCGTGCGGCAGTATGTTCACGAGGAAGAAGTTGCACGGCGCGTCCGTGGTTACTTGACGGCTGATCTCCGAGCCGCAATCGCTGAGATCCGCATGTAACCGATGATTGGCCGCGTTCGCAGCGATCACCCGACGATGCGCGCCACCGCGGCAGCGCTCGGCATCGACCCGAAGAACCTCGCCCGCGACATCCGGCGACTCGAACGCGAACTCGGTCAGCAGCTCCTGCACCGCGCCGCCCCACCGGACCCGATCACCGGCCTCACCGACCACAGTCGCGCGCTGGCAGCCGTCATCGTTGCCACCCTCGAACACAACCCCGACCTGGCCCGCACCGAAATCACCCTGCTGCCTGGCAGCGCACAGGCAGGGCAGCAACGGCGGTAGTCGCCGGCAGGTGACAGTGGCATCCCGCCCGCGTTCACATCACGCGGGCGGGACCTTTGAGCGGTGGCGAGGTCAGGCCCAAGCCTGATTCCAGTAGCTCAGGCACCTCCAGACCTGGATGGTCGCACCGTTGACGTACTGATAATCCCTGATGTCCAGGCATCGGTCGTCATAGACGTTGCGAATCTCGAGGTAGCCGTTGTGGGCTGGGTGTGGCACCAGTTTCCACAGCTGGTTGGATGCGTATGAGCAGTCGTAGATATAAACGGCGGTACCGTCGGCGGCCTGATGGTCCCGTGACTCGTCCAGACACCTGCCCGACTGGTCACCCCAGATAGCGACCACGTTGGTTGCCCACCTGTCGTCGTGGTAGATGTACCACCGCTGGTTGGACGGGTCGGGTGCCGTGAGGTAGTCCCACATCTGCAGACGGCTGCGGTTCGCGGTCTGCCAGTTCTCGACGTCTAACACCCGCGACTCTTCCCCGTTCGGACCGCGGCCGACCAACGCGCCATATTCCAGCGTCACGACGTTCGCAGCCTTCCCCTCGGCCGCTGCGTCGAGGTACTGGGTCAGACTTGAGACGTGCGTGACCTTCTCCGGTACGGCGGACGCAGACACGGACTCTGAGACCAGTGCTGTCGCCATTGTCGCGAGCATGACTGCCATTTTTGTTGACAACTTCGACTTCATATTCTCCTCCGATGGATGCCTGTGCCGGTCTGTCGCCGGTGGCATGTCTGGAGATCTACCCGGATGGCGTTGTCCGCGATCGGTGAAGTCCCTGGCGGACAACGGATTGCGGACTATGGTCGGTGCTCGGGGAGACACGAGCTCGGGGGGTGCGGATGCCTCGTGGCGAACGGCCGTTGGACGAGGGCGACGGTCCGGTGCTGCGTTTCGCCGCTGATCTGCGGCGGTTGCGGGCGAGTGCGGGTGGTCCGAGTTATCGTGAGCTGGCGCGCCGGTCGCACTTCTCGTCCACGGCGTTGTCGGATGCGGCGGGCGGGCGCAGGCTTCCCGGTCTGGAGGTCGTGCTGGGCTACGTCCGGGCATGCGGCGGAGACGAGGAGCAGTGGCGGCAACGCTGGCACGACGTCGCGGCCGAACTCGCCATTGCCGAGCAGGTCCCGCCCGCGGGCGAGGAGGAAGGGCCTGCTCCGTATGTGGGGTTGGCGGCGTTCGGGGCGCAGGATGCCGACCGATTCTTCGGCCGGGAGGCCGTGGTCGACACGCTGCTCGCCCGGTTGGGGCGGCAGCGTTTCGTCGCGGTGTTCGGCGCCTCCGGCGAGGGCAAGTCGTCGCTGCTGCGTGCCGGGCTCGCGCCGAGGATCCGTGCGGTGGTGTTCACGCCGGGACCGAACCCGGTCGAGGAGTGCGCTGTCCGCCTGGCCTCGCACACCGGCCGCGCACCGGGCCAGGTGTACGAGGAGTTGCTCGCCGATCCTAGGAATCTGCACCGGTTCGTGCGGTGTGTGTCCCCGGACGAGGATCTCGTGCTGGTGATCGACCAGTTCGAGGAGGTCTTCACCCTCTGCTCCGACCCCGCACGCCGATCGCGGTTCATCGAGGTGCTGCTGGCCGCCGTCAGCGCCCCGAACAGTCGCACCCGTGTAGTGCTGGGCGTGCGTTCGGACTTCTACCCGCACTGTGCCCAGTATCCGACTCTGGCCCGCGCACTGACTGACGCGCAGATCCTGCTTGGCGCGATGACCCCGGACGAGCTGCGCCGCGCAATCACTCAACCGGCCACGAAGACGGGCTGTAGCGTCGAATCCGCGTTGCTGACTACGCTGGTGGCTGAGGCGGCCGGGCGCAGCGGCGTGCTGCCGCTGGTGTCGCACGCTCTGCTGGAGACATGGCGCCGCCGCCGCGGCCACACCCTCACCCTGGCCGGCTATCAGGTCGCGGGTGGCATCCACGGCGCCCTTGCACGCAGCGCCGAGACCGTGTTCGCGGCGTTGATCGCGGACCAGCAAACCGTTGCACGCCAGCTGTTGTTGCGTCTGACGGCGTTGGGCGAGGGCACCGAGGACACCAAACGCCGCATCGACCGGTCGGAGGTGCCGGAGATGGGCCCGGTGCTGGACGTGCTGGCCGGCGCCCGGCTGATCACCCTCGGCGAGAACAGCGTGGAGATCACCCACGAGGCGCTGTTCCGAGCCTGGCCGCGGCTGCGCGAGTGGCTGGCCGAAGACCGCGACGGTCTGCGCATCCACCACCAGCTGACCGAGGCGGCACGGATCTGGGACGAGCTGGGCCGTGACACCGGCGCCCTCTACCGGACCACACGCCTGGCCGTGACCTCGGAGTGGGTCGACCGCGTCCGCCCTGGACTGACCAAGCGTGAGCTGGACTTTCTCACCGCAAGTCAGGTCGTGGAGAACGCTGAACGCACCGCGACTCGTCGCCGCACACGCCAACTCCGCTGGCTCGCCGCAGGACTAGCCGCGTTGCTCGTCGTGGCGACCGTAGGAGCAGGCATCGCTGTGCAGCAACGGCACAAGGCCGAACGCCGCACCCAGTGGGCACTGTCCCAACAGCTGGCCGCTCTGTCCCAGGAACAGGCCGCGACGTATCCGAAGGAGTCCCTCCGCAACGCCTTGCGGGCGTACAACGCCTATCCCGGCGTCGAGGCCCGCAGCCGCCTGCTCACCGCCAGTGCTGCACGTCCGCTACAACACATTCCTCTTGCCCACCCCCAGTTTTCGCTGGACCGGTACAGCCCCGACGGCAAGATCTTCGCCGTGTTCGACGACTCACAGCTCACGCTGTACGACTCCGCGACGCTCACCGTCATCAGCACGGTAAGCCCGCCTGCTGATGCTGCAGGCATGGCGGGCTTCGCATTCGGCCCGGACAGTCGGACCATCGCGATGGAGGATGGTCGCCACCAGCTGTTCCTGCTGGACACCGCCGGCCAAAGCGAGCCAGTGAAGCTGATTCAGGACGTCTCCCGTGACTCCTCAGCACTGCGCTTCAGCGCCGACGGAAGGTCACTGGTCACCGCGGGCACGACGACAACGATCTGGGATACGGCATCGGGCCAGAAACGCCGGGACCTCGCTGTGGGCGGCTACCGGGAGAAGACGCCAGCGATCGCGTCCGACAACCGTACCCTCGCGATCGCAGGCGCCGATGATGAACTTCAGATCTGGGACGTTGAAACCGGCGAGCACCGAAACAGCTACCGCTTCGGAAACACCGCCATCCACCAAATCCGAGCTGTGCCGAACAGCTCCCTTGTCGCGGTGTCGCTCGCCGACAACAAAGTCGTTCTGTGGGACACCGCCGCAGGAACACTGGCCGCCAGCCCACAACCGCGCGAGAACGCGGGAAACGTCATCGCCGTGAGCGCTGACGGAACGATGCTCGCCACCGCGGGTGACGGTATGAAGGTGAATTTGTGGGACATCCCGCGTGGCATCCCACTCGGGTCTTTGGTCGTCGATGAACGGGTGACACACCTGGAGTTCGCTCCCGACGGCACATTGGCGGTGCAGGGCCCCAGCGCCATCAGCTTCTGGCCGACCGCTATGTACCCCAGCTCGTCTTCGGGCGAAGTGCAGGCGCTGTCGTTCGATGCCTCCGGCTCCAGCGTGCTGGCGTTGACCTCAACAGGCACCGTGGAAAAGCTCAACGATCGACTGCGCAGCACCGGCACAACCCGCGTCGGGACCAGCGGGACGGCGGGTCGCTTCAGCCCCGACCGCACGCTCGTGGCGGTCGCAAGCCCAGGCGAGACAGTCGCCGTGCGCGACTTGGCGTCAGGGCGACAGACACACCTGACTGCCCCGAGTTTCGTGCCGGACGCAGCAGGGTTGCTGGCCTTCAGCCCCGACTCACGTGCCCTGCTGGTTGCCGGATCCACGAACCATGACGCGGTGTGGCGCTTGGACAACCCCGATGAGCCGATCCTGATCGGCAGTGAGCCGCGGCGCACGGCGGTGGCGTTCGGGGCGGGCGACGACGTGGCCATGGCGACCGTCAACGGCTGCATGAAGATCCAGAACATGGTCACCTGGCGCATGATGCTGCGTGCGTGCGAAGACGGTCCCAAGAGCGGGATCGCCCTGAGCCCGGACCGCCACTGGCTCGCCACCTGGAGCACGGGTGACATTGTGACCGTTTGGGACACCACAACCTGGCGCGTAGAAACCGAGATCTCGACCGGGCGCGACATTTCGCAGTTGGGGATACATCACGAGGTCGGCAATTCCTATGTCGAGGTGTCCGCACTGGAGTTCAGCCCGGACAGCACACGCCTGGCGATCGGTAGTAACGCCAACAAGATCATCGTGTGGGACATTCACTCTGCCGAGAGGTGGGCAACGCTGAGCGGCCACACCAACAAGGTGAAGCATCTGGCTTGGCGGCCCGACGGCCGCGCACTGATGTCCGCCAGTACCGACAACATCCTGCGCCTGTGGTCCCTAGACGTGGACGAGGCAGTCCGCGAAGGTCGCAGGCGTGTCGGTTGGTAACGAGTCCCAGCTGCTGTAGTGGTCCACACCGGACCATCGAACCTACGAGCCCGGCCCCGGCCTCTCGAACCCGCCGTCGTGTTCGCGGATGTTCAGGCGGGTGCCCGCGTCCCAGTCCAGTGCGGCGGTGATGTGGCGGTCTGCGACGCGGCCGCGTTGATCTACGGCGGCCATGCGGTACACGACGTTCGTCTGCCGGAGCGGCCGTGATGCAGGGACGGCGATAAGCGGGAGCGGCTGACCGGCAGCGCGGGTGGCGACGCCCGTCGTATTTCCTGGGGCGGTGCGGGGAACGATGGGGCGGATGTAGGAAATGGTCATCGAACGCCACCTGGAAGTGGCGCCGAAACGCAAAACAGGTGCTCAAATGGACTTGAGCACCTGCCACGCAGACGTCGCAAATTTGCGACATCTTCGTGTCCGAGGGGGGATATGAATCCCCATGCGTAGCAAGCGTGCAACATTCTTAGTTCATGCAACGGATCAGCCGGTTCAGCGGTGTCGTTTTATGCCGTTCTCGTTGACGCCGCTACTGAGGTCGTGAAGATCCCACCGCGGTGTGCGTGAGTCAACTGCTACACAAAACGGTTTGCTGGCACCATCAGGCCGCTCATCACCTGAAGTCATTGCTGGACCGCTGCGTGTTTCACCATAGCCACCGTCGAACATGAGAGCGCGGCACTACACGCGACCGTGCCTCGACCACCCGCTGGCGAGGCTGAGCGGCGTGTCCGGGCGTGGCCGACGAGTCGTCGGTTGATCAACGAGTACGAACCTGCAGCTCGGGACTCACGATGATCACCACCGCCGCGATCGCCAGCGCACTCATGCTCCAGCGCATGTGCTCTCCTGAGGGCTGTCGGCCCCTTCGGGGAGCGCTCCCAGTGCAGGCGTACCGGTTCACATGGGGAACAGGACACGGGATGGAGGGTCGATCGTCAGGTAATCGCAAGGCGGCAGGAAACCCGCCAAGCCGCCGTCATCGGGTTGGGTACTTCTTCTCCGCCGCTGCCCAGTGTACGAGCCGGAAGGTGTCCAATGATCCACGCGATTGTCGCCGCGGCCATGGTGATGTCCACCGTCGTCCTCCCACAGGCCGAGATCCCGCCACCCGGCGCGGTCACCATCGACATGATCAACGGAAGCGGCTGTCCCAGAGGCACGACCTCGGTGTCGGTATCACCGGACAACTCCGCCTTCCACGTGGTCTTCAGCAGCTATGCGGCCAAGGTCGGCCCCGGTGCCGCGCCGACGGACTTCCGGAAGAACTGCCAGCTGAGCATCAGGGTGAACGCGCCGGAGGGCTTCGTCTACGGCATCTCCGAGGTCGACTACGCCGGCTACCTCCACCTCGAACGCGGTGCCACCAGTTCCCTGAAGTCCAACTACTACTTCCAGGGCATGACTGACACGGGCTACCGCAGCCACAACTGGCAGGGCCCGGTGGATGACGAATGGCAGGCCACGGACGTGGGCTCGCCGATCATCTACCCGCCCTGTGGCGTGAACAGGAACCTCAACATCAACACCGAGCTGCGGGTCAACGTGGGCACGTCTGATCGGAAGAAGACGAGCTTCATGGCGATGGACTCGCTCGACGGCTACGCCAAGACGGACTACTTCTTCTCCTGGAAGCGTTGCCCGTAAACGGAATACCTGGTCGCAGGCTCGGAACCTTGATGGCTCCGGGCCTGACGACTGTGCTCGTCGACGCGCGATGAGTGAGAGGGTGACCTCCGGCGGCAGCGGAGTCATCCACGAGTATCGCCATGCGGCTTAACCTGCATGGACGTAGTTTTCGGCACGCACACCCACCGCCAGGGCATTGCGCGCCCTGGAGATCCTCCAGGCACGCCCCGGTACGACGGCCGACCAGCTCGCCGAGAGGCTGGGCGTCACGGAACGCGCCGCCCGCCGCTACATCGGGATTCTGCGAGAGGCTGGCATCCAGGTCGAGTCGAACCGAGGCCCGCACGGCGGGTACCGGCTGCGGCCAGCCGGCAGCCACCGACGCCGACGACACGGTCGGTGCTGCGCTCGGCAAGGTGATCCAGGCGCTACCCGAGAACGTCGGCCGGCAGGCGGCCGCACTGCGAGAGAACGCCAAAGCCGCGCCTGACCGGCACTCCGCTCGCCCGGATCCGGCCACCACCAGCGCACTCGTCGCCGCCGCTGCAGCCAGGCGCCAGGTGCTAATCGCGTACCGGAACGAGAACGGGAACGCGTGGAAGTCCGAAGTGGACCCGCGGGCGGTCGTGGTCCGCCACGGGCGCTGGTACTTGTTGTGTCATTCCCGCCGGGCGAACGCGATCCGCACCTACCGAATCGACCGGGTTGGCACGGTCGTGCAGACCGCGCACGAGTTCGAGTCACCCGAGGGCCTCGACCCGGTCGCGGCGCTGGAGGAGAACCTGGGCACGGGCTGGGAGTTCCCCGTCCACGTCGTGTTCGACGCCCCGCTGACCGAGGTGGCGCCGTGGATCCGGCCTCCGATGGGACGGCTTCAACCATTGGAGGCCGGATGCGTGCTCGTCGGCAGCACACGAGCTGCGTGCCGCGGTCGCGGCGGTCGCGACGCGCTTTGCCGCGGCCTTGGCGCCGCAGGACGGGTAGCAGCGCCCGCGCGGGTACGGGGAACGGCATCAGCCGCCACCAGCACATCGGTGTGCGGCGCCCGTTCGGGCGTGCACCCGAACAGGTCTATTCAGCCGATCTGCGTGCGCACCGCGGACACCGCACCCGGCAGAGTCGCATGGGGCCGCAACACGCGGTCGGCACCGGTAAGCCGCAACGGCCTGAGCACTGCTCGATTCGCCACAGTCGTCGCGAACGGGACGCCCAGGCGCTCGGCGTACTGCTGAGCGTCGAGCAGCAGCGTGATGCCGATCGAACCGAGAAACGTCACGGTCTGCAGGTCGACGACAACAGCATGGGGGCGACCGGCCACCAGGCTGATCAGCTCGTTCGCGATCGGATTGACCGTGCCCAGGTCGACCTCTCCGGAAACGTCCACCACCAGCACACCGTCCTGGTGGGTCGTGCGCAACACGCCGTCGCCTGGCGGGCCGCTGACAGCCGCGCTCGTCATGGCACTCCCTGTTCGCAGGACCTTCTCCTTCCTGGACAACGACGACGATCTCGTTTGGCTACGAAATCGAGTTCGTCATGCCCGGCGCCCGGTCCATGCTCAGAGATCACATCTCGGAGTGCCTGTGTCGCCCCGGTCCCTGCTCGGGAACCGGATCCCGGCGCATCGCCGACGGCCTGCTCGTCATCGGGCCGGGCTGTCACACTGTCCCCGAGCGGACTTCCTGTGACAGCGTGCAACAGCACTTCCCGTTGCGCAGACACTCGTCCGCATGGCCTGCGGAATGGGCGGACACCTGACGAGTGGCCGCCGAGCCGCCTGCCGCATCGTGAACGACGCGGCAGGCGAACACCGTCGTGGCACGGTGATGCGCTCGGCTTCGCCTGCGATGCCGCCGAAGCGGCCCTCGCGCAGGACCGCAGCCTGCACGCCCAAATCGAGCGCGCTGCGGTACGACCACTGGTAGTCGGTGCGTTCGGGGCCGAGTATCGGATCGAGGGTCCGGCCGAGCAGGTACTTGATCGTCGCGTTCATGTTGACGCCGATGTCGTTGCTTGCCGTGACGCGCAGCGTGTTCAATGGGGTGAGGTCGCCGTGAGGTTCACCCCCGAGTGCGGAGTGCCGCCGCACACTGTTGTGAACATGGCCCACTTGTCAATCGCGGCAACAAGTTCTGTCTACGTGTCGTAGGCGTGCCGGCAGTAGTGCTCGTGTTGTGCGACGCGAAGTCGCGTATGTGAATGGGCTTCCCGATAGGAGGCTGGCTCTGCCAGATGGATAGCTCCCGACCAGTGTTCGAGGTCGAGTTATCGGGGAACCTCATAGCTCTGAGGGAAAGTGAAAGAGGCTGTCATCACGACGGCCTCTTTCACATGCGGCTCAGGCCACGTGCCGCTCGGCGGGGTCGTTCGCCAGGAGAAACTGGCGCAGTCCTGCCAGATCGTCGGTGTTGATGTGGTCGACGCCGGCCGCGACCAGCTGCCGCCACACGGCTTCCCGCGCTTCTCCCTCGGTGTCCGGCGTGGCCCAGAACCGCACCCGATACCCGGCCGCGTGCGCCTGCGACACGATGCGGTGGAGTTTCTCCCGCTCGGCCACCGGAATGGGGCCAACTCCCTGCCACGTGAAGTTTTTCGTCCAGTTGTCGCTGACGAGCGGCATGAAACCGGCAGGGGCACCGCTGCCGAGATCACCAAGACGCCCGTCGTACCCGGCCAGCCGGACCCGTTGGGCGAGCATGTCCTCACGAGGCCGGTTCCCGCTGATGACCACCTCGACCGCGCCAGACCGTTCCCGGCCATTCACCCACTGGGTGAGCATCGGACGGAACTCGCGCAGCGTCTCGTCCACGGCCTGGTACGTCGCCGGCCCGTCGCTCTTGATGTCGACGAGCAGCTGGAAAGAACCGCGCCAGCGCGGGAAGACGTGGCCCCCGTTCGCGCGCACGAGCTCGGTGAGCGGCTGGAGGTAGAGGCTGCGCAGCGTGCGGCCCGGACGCGCGTCAGCCAGGTCGTGCGCCACGCGAAGTTCTCCGTCCACCAGCCACACATCCGCCTCCACCGACGTGAACCCGCGGTCGCGGGCGTCGGCCAGCGGACGGTCGTGTTCATAGTCGTTGTGCGCGTGGGCACGTTCGAGCGGCCGCACTCCGCCGGCAGCGGCGTCCGGCAGCGGGCCGGCCACGACGGTCACGAGCAGTGCCAGCACAACGGACAGCGTCGATCGCTTCATCGGCAACTCTTCTCTGCGCTCACGTGCGGCCCGCGGTGGTGGCCACCGCACAGTGTCTAGCCGCCGCTCATGGAACGAGTTCCTCTTCCGGGTGAACACCACTCGACGACGTGGGAACCAGCATTGGTCATCACCGAGGGCACAGGACGATGTCCAGCCCAGCCGGTCTCGTCCAGCTGTTGCCGGACCAGGTCGTCGGACGGCGGTCTGTCAGCCGCGAACCGGATCACGCCCTTGGCGAGGGAGCCGCCTGCCGCTCAGCGTGGCGGGCACCTCGCCAGTCGCGATCCGTGCCGCGATGCCTTCGAGGATGGCGGTCTTGCCCACGCCCGGATCCCCGATCAGGACGGGGTTGTTCTTGGTGCGTCGCGACAACACCTCGAGCACCTCGTCGATCACGTCCTCCCGCCCGATCACCGGATCGAGCAGGCCGTCGCCCACGGTCCGCCACCTCCACCCGAACGAAGGCCTACGTCTCAGATCCTTCACCTCGTGGCCCATGAGCACGGGTCGGAGAACGATGTCGAGCCCGGCTTCCGTGCCGGCGCGGAACTGCTCGGGCCGGGCTCCTGGACCGGGCACAGCGCCGGTGTCCATCCCCGCATCGCTTGCCGGACCCCGGTCCGATCGGTACGTGAGCAGTCGTCGGTTTGGCGGCGGGGAATAGCCTGAGCGGACCCAATGCCGGGTGTCTCCTTGTGAGGTGCCAGTCGGTGAATTACGTTCAGGCCAGTGGCAATGAGGTCTGTGCGGATCCAGGTGCTCGGCCCGACGCGGGCGTGGCACCTCCGTGCGGAGATCCCACTCGGCCCACCGGCACGGAGAGCTGTGCTGGGGTTGCTCGTGCTCGCCGAGGGTGAGACGGTGGCCACCGTCGGCCTGGTGGACGCGCTGTGGGGTGAGAACCCGCCGCGGAGTGCGGTGAACGTGCTGCAGACCCATGTCAAACACTTGCGGCGACTCCTGGAACCCGGCCGCACGTTCCGCTCGGGCAGCGAGATCCTGCCGTTCGCGAACGGTGGCTATGCGCTGAACCCGGATGCGGTGGACATCGATCTGCTCGCCTTCAGGCGCCTCGTCGCCGAGGCGAACGACGCCTACCGCGAGCACGACTGGGAACGTGTCGCGGCCGGGCTGGGCGAGGCCATGGGTCTGTGGCACGGCCGCCCGGTCGCGGACGCACCTCTTCTCGCGACGCATCCGAAGGTCGTGTCACTGGTCGCGAAACGGCGGGAAGTCCTTGCCCGCTACGGCGATGCGATGATCGAGATCGGTGCCGCGGTGGACGTGCTCCCCGACGTCGCCGAGGCGGCCGCGGACCAGCCTCTGGACGAAGCCGCACAGGCCCGCCTGATCCGCGCCTACCACTCCGCCGGCCACCGCGCCAAGGCGTTCGAGACCTACCGCGATGTGCGCAAGCGGCTCGTCGAGGAGCTGGGTGTCGATCCAGGGCCGGAACTGCGTGCCGCTCACGCGACTCTGCTCAACGACGACAACGATGTCGGCACGACAGGTGGGACCGTTCAGCTGCGACCGGTGCTGGGTGTGCCGAGACAGCTGCTTGCGCGCACTCCCGGATTCACCGGCCGGGCCGCGCAGATGTCCACATTGGACAAAATGCTGCCGGGCCGCTCGGACGGTGCGATGGCGATCGCCGCGATCTCCGGTACCGCCGGCGTCGGCAAGACAGCGCTGGCCGTGCACTGGGCGCACCGCGTCCGGGAACGGTTCCCCGACGGGCAGCTCTACGCGAACCTGCGCGGTCACAGCAAGGGCGGGGCGGCCCCGCCGATCGACATCCTCGCCCAGTTCCTGTCCGCGTTGGGGGTGCCCGCCGACCGCGTGCCCGTCGACGTGGAGACGGCGTCGGCCATGTTCCGGACGTTGACGACGGACCGGAGAGTGTTGGTGCTGCTGGACAACGCCGCCGGCCCGGACCAGGTCCGTCCGCTGCTGCCCTCGGGGCCGCACTGTCTCGTGGTGGTGACCGGCCGGGATCGGATGACCGGCCTGGTCGCGATGGACGGGGCTCGCCCCGTGACGCTCGACGTGCTGAGCCCTGACGACGCATGGGAGTTGCTGGCGCGCACTCTCGGCGCCGAGCGGGTACGCGCCGAGCCGGTGGCGGCCGCGGAGCTCGCGAAGCTGTGTGCCTACCTTCCGCTCGCCTTGCGGATAGCGGCCGCGAACCTCGCGGAGCGGCCCGGCTACGGGATCGAAGACCACGTCGGGGAACTGAGGGAGGGCAATGTGTTGTCCGCTCTCGCGGTGGAGGGCGACGAGCAGGTCGCGGTCCGGACAGCCTTCGACCTGTCCTACGCCGCGCTGCCGGCGCAGGCGCGGCGACTGTTCCGCCTGCTGAGCCTCGTGCCAGGAACGGACGCCGGCACGGAGGCCGTCGCGGCTCTCATCGACTCTGATCCCCATCAGGCCGCACGGTTGCTGGACAGGCTCGCCGCCGCCCATCTCGTCGAGCTCCACGCGCCTGGCCGATACGGCTTTCACGACCTGCTCCGCAGGTACGCGGCCGAGCGGACGTCGGACGAGGACACAGCGCGAGACCGCGAGTCAGCGCTGCACCGGTTGTACGACTGGTATCTGAACGCCGTGGACGGTGCCGCGAGACTGCTCTACCCGCACATGCTGCGGCTGCCGGTACCCGAGTTGAACGCCAGGGCGCCGTCCGGTGTCACCGGGCCCGCGGAGGCGTCGAACTGGCTGGACACCGAACGCGGCAATCTCGTGGCGGCGGTCCGGGGCGCGGCGCGAGGTGGACCGCGGCCGATGGCGTGGCTGCTCTCCGACTCCCTTCGCGGCTACTTCTGGATGTGCACGCGCCGCGTCGAGTGGCTGGCCACGGCGCAGGCCGGACTGGCCGCGGCCGAGGAGGCCGACGAGCCGCGCGTGCGGGCGGCCGCCCGGCTCAGCCTCGCCGACCTGTACTACCGCCAGGGCACCTACCGGGAGGCCGTGCGGCATTACACGTACGCGCAACTGGACGCGCGGAAGTCGGGCTGGGTCGAGGCCCAGGCCGCTGTGCTCGGCAACCTCGGAGGCCTCTACTGGCAGTCCGGGCGGCTCGAGGCCGCCGCCTCCCGGTTCGTCCGGTGCCTGGCCGTGAGCCGGAGCATCGGCCAGCCGGCGGGCGAGGCCGTCGCGCTCGGCAACCTCGGCCTCGTCCACTGGGAGCTGGGCCGGCTGGCGCAGGCAGCCGAGCACTACACGGCGGCGTTGACGCGATACCGCCAGATCGGTTCCCGCTACGGCGAAGCGCTCAACCTCGGCAACCTCGGCCAGACGCAGCGCGCCCGCGGACTGCCTGCCGAAGCGGCCGCGCTGCTCATCCGTGCCCTCACGCTGCACCACGAGGACGGCAATCGCAGCGGCGAGGCTCTGACGCGCAGCAGGCTCGCCGCGACTTACCTCGACCTCGCCCGCGACGCGGAAGCCCTGGAGCACGCACGCACCGGCCTCACCCTGGCGCGGGAGACCGGTGATCCCCGAACCGAGGTGGAAGCGCTCGCCGTACTGGCCACCGTGGACCACCGGCGCGGCCGCCGGGCGGACGCGATCCGCCAGTACCGTCAGGCACTGGACCTCGTCCGCACCATCGGCGACCGGTACCCGGAGATCGACATCCTGATCGGCCTGGCATCGGTCACCGCCGACGCCGGTCAGGCCAGGCACGCGCTCGCACTCGCCGAGCGCGCTGGTTACCTCGCACTGCGGGGAGAGGCCATGACCGCGCTCGCCGAGATCCTGTTCGCCTCGGGCAAACGGCAGGAAGGCGCCGAGCACGCACTGCGCGCGCTGGCGATCCACCGCGAAACCGGTCACCGCCACGCCGAAGCGCTCACCGTCGCCGTTCTGGAGCGGGCAGTGCCTACTCCTCGATGACGTCGCCGACGCCCTTGCGCAGAACGGAGCTGGCGCCGTTCGGCCACACGGTGATGACGCCCCACGGATTCACGCTGCCGTCCTGGCCGTCCGGGTTCTTGCAGGAGAACTCGGCCATGTTGAACGCGTTCCAGGCTCCGCTGCCGTCGAGCACCCGTTTGTGGGACTCCTCCGCGTTGGCCACCCAGACGCACGTGCTGCCGTCTTCCTCGTGCGTGACGTTGTGCGTGATGTTCGTGATCAGTCCTTCCTCCACACACCAGGACACCTGGTAGTGATAGCTCCACAGGCCTTGATCGGCAAGGCGTACCGGCACGGAGGTCAGCGTCGGTGTCGAACACGTCACCTCCTCGGCGCCGGCCGTGGTGCCCGTGGCGAGCGACGTCCCGGCGAGCAGGACGACCGCGCATCCCGTGAGCGCCGCGCTGCGTTTGATGTTCATCGAGTCCCCCCTCGAAACTGTGTGGTCCCAATGGTGTTCCTGCGCCGGGGTGCCCGCAAGGCGCAGCGACGCCTGGTCCAATCGCCGTCCAACGGACGTCCAGTCCCGCCGAATAGCTTCTGCCGCAAGGTGTTCGTACAGGGGAGGACTGATGAAGGCACGTTTCAGGAGGGTCGCTGCCGCGGCGGCTGTGGTTGTGTCGGTGGCTGCCGCCGTGGTCGGCAGTGGTGGGGCGAGCAGTGTCGCCCAGCCCGCCGCGGGTCTGCGGGCGTTCGGGATTTCGGCTGACGGCACGTTGATGGCGACGTTCACCACGGACCGGCCGCAGGTGCTGGACTGGGTGAGGCTGATCCAGGGTTTCAAGGGGGACACGGCGGCGATCGGCCTGGACTTCCGGGTGCAGAACGGTCTGTTGTACATGGTGGGCAACCAGGGCGGGATCTACACCGTCACGTGGTACCCGGACCCGGTCGTCACGAAGGTCTCGCAGCTGACAGTCCCGTTGTACGGCACGAACTTCGGGGTGGACTTCAACCCCGCGGCGGACCGGCTCAGAGTGATCAGCGACAACGGCCAGAACCTGCGGCACGACCTCAACACACACACCACCGCCGTGGACACGAGCCTGACGACCCCGCCCACGCAGGGGACGACCTACGGCGTCACCGCGGCCGCCTACACGAACAACGATCTGAACCCGGACACGGCGACCACGTTGTTCGACATCGGCACGATGACCGATCAGGTGCTCATCCAGTCACCGGCCAACAACGGAACCCTGGCGCCGACCGGCAAGCTCACCGTGGACGCCGGCCCCAACTCGGGTTTTGACATTTTCAGCACCCTGAGCGGCGGCAAGGCAACCTCGGTAGCGGGCTTCGCGACTCTCGTCGAGTCGAACGGCACCGCCTCCCTGTACACCGTCAACCTCCTGAACGGCACGGCCACCAGCGTCGGACAGTTCCCCCTGGCGATCACGGATCTCGCCATCTCGCTGTCCGGAAGCTGACTCTCCCAGGCCGGCCGAGAGCCCGTCCCAGCGCCTGTGGCGCGCCGGGGCGGGCTCACCTGCGCCGTCCAGTCGACGTCCAGTCCGGTTGAATAGGTTGTGCCGCAAGGGTTTCTCGTGCAGGGGAGGCAACTGATGCGGTCCAATCGGTTCAAGAGGGGCGTCGCGACGGCGGCTGTGGTCGTGTCGGTGGCCGTGGCCGTTGCCAGCGGTGGGGGGAGCAGCACCGCCCAGCCCGCCGCGGGTCTGCGGGCGTTCGGGATCTCGGCTGACGGCACGTTGATGGTCACGTTCACCACGGACAAGCCGCAGCAGCTGGACTGGGTGAGGTTGATCCAGGGGTTCGCGGGGGACACGGCGGCGATCGGGCTGGACTTCCGCGTGCAGAACGGTCTGATGTACCTGGTGGGCAACCAGGGCGGGATCTACACGGTCAAGACTCCGCCACAGGTGACGGACCCGGTCGTCACGAAGGTCTCGCAGCTGACCGTCCCGTTGTACGGCACGAACTTCGGCGTGGACTTCAACCCCGCGCTCGACCGGCTCCGGGTGATCAGCGACACCGGCCAGAATCTCCGGCACAACCTCGGCGACAACACCACCACGGAGGACGCCGTCCTCTCCACCCCGCCGGCGCTCGGGCCGACCAGAGGTGTCACGGCCGCCGCTTACACGAACAACGACCTGAACCCGGACACGGCGACCACGTTGTTCGACATCGGCACGGCCACCGATGAGGTGCTCGTCCAGTCACCCGCCAACAACGGTTTGCTGACCGCCACCGGCAAGCTGACCGTCGATGCCGGCGGCAACGCGGGTTTTGACATCTACAGCACCTTGTCCGGTGGAAAGGCGACGTCGGCAGCAGGTTTCGCCACTCTCGTCGCACCGGACGGCACTGTCTCGCTGTACACCGTCAACCTGCTCAACGGCACGGCAACCAGCGTCGGCCGGTTCCCGCTGCCGATCACGGATCTCGCCGTGTCGCTGACCGGAAGCTGACCCCTGCCGCGTTCACACCCGGCCGCACCGGGCGAGCCACGTGCCGACATGCAGCCATTCGCGGCCCCGGCGGTTGGTGACCAGCACCGTTGGCCGGACGCAACGCGGGCAGGGCTGCGGTGCCGAGTCGATCGTCATGGAAGTGTCCTCCCTGAGCTGTCCTGGTGAGGTCGAACGGCGGGGTGGACGGTCCGACCGCAGAGGCGCGCTGCGGCGAGCAGACCGTCCACCCCGCCTGTCCCGGTGCGTGCCGGTGTCCGTCGGGGGGAGGCGGACATCGGCGGTCGTGGACATCACCGGGCGCTCTGTGGGCGGCCGACAAACCCAGGCCGCCCACGAACGGGGTCAGGCGGCTGGAGCGACATGGCTGGCGCTCCCAGGTGGTCCCGGCGGTCGATTTCTCACCGGCCTGAGTGCTCCGGGCCACCTGGAGGAAGGGTGCGCGCCACGCGCTGCGGACACATCGGGAGAAGTACGGAGAAGGCTACGGATTCGTTGGCCAAACCGTTGCGGGCTTCTTCCTGCGCGGCGGAAGACACCGGATTACGGTTCCGTGGTATGAGCACGGTCGTCCGGAGGAGAGCATCGGGTCTCCCTCTGGAGCTGAGCAGTTTCGTCGGCCGCAGGCACGAGGTGGAAGAGGTCAGGCGCCTGCTGTCGGCGTCACGCCTCGTGACCCTCACCGGACCGGGTGGAGTGGGCAAGACACGGCTCGCCCTCGAGGTGAGTCACGTCGTGCACCGGGCGTTCCCGGACGGGGTGGTGCTGGTCGAGCTGGACCAGTTGCGCGACGCGGAGCTCGTGGCGAACGCCGTGGCGCTGGCGGTCGGCATGCGCGAGGCGGGCAGGACCTCACTCGAGATGCTGACCCACTATCTGGCGTCCCGCCGGCTGCTGCTGGTGCTGGACAACTCCGAGCATCTGGTCGACGCGGTCGCCGAGCTGTCCGGCGCGCTGCTGCAGACCTGCCACGAGCTGCGGATCCTGGCCACGAGCCGGGAGTGGCTGGGCGTCGCGGGCGAGGTTGTCATGCCCGTGCCACCTCTCACCCTCCCGGACCGGGAGCGGCCGATCGCCGAGCAGGAGCTGAGCAGTTCCGAGGCGGTGACGCTGTTCGCGGAACGGGCGGCGTCCGTGCGGCTCGGTTTCACCGTGAACGCCGCCAACGGGGCCACGGTGGCCGAGATCTGCCAACGCCTGGACGGCCTTCCGCTGGCGATCGAGCTGGCGGCGGCACGGGTGCGAGCGCTTTCGGAGAAGGACATCCTTGCCCGGCTGGTGCACCAGCCGCAGTCGTTCACCGCACGGCGGCGCCACCTCCCCGCCCGGCAACAGACGCTGCGGTCGTGCATCGAGTGGAGCCACGACCTGTGCTCGGACCGGGAAAAGCTGCTGTGGGCGCGGCTGTCGGTGTTCGCGGGCGGGTTCGAGCTCGACGCCGCGGAGGACGTGTGCTCCGGTGACGGGCTGGCCGTCGAGGACGTGCTGAGCACCGTGGCAACGTTGCTGGACAAGTCGATCCTGGTGGGGGAGCAGCACGGCGACGTGATGCGCTACCGGATGCTGGAGACCATCCGCGAGTTCGGCGTTGAGCGGCTCGAGGACACCGGTGAGCACGCTGACCTGCTCCGCGGGCACCGTGACTTCCATCTCGGGCTGATCGAGCGGGCCAACGCCGACTGGGTGAGCTCCCGGCAGGTGGACTGGTTCGCCCGGCTGGACCGGGAGCACGCCAACAACCAGACAGCCGTGGACTACTGCCTCAAGGAACCGGGCGAGCTGGACGCCGCGTTCCGGATACTGGCCGGGTTGTTCCACTTCTACTGGTGGGGACGCGGATGGGCCAGAGAAGGCCGCCTGTGGCTGGCGCGTGCGCTTTCCCAGCCGAGCCCGCCGTCCGCCGTCCGTGCCAGTGCCCTGCTCACCGATGCGAGTCTGGCGCTGGCGGACGGACAGTTCGACGTCGGCGGGGAGCGCCTGGCCGAGGCCAGGGCCATCGTCGATGTCGGGACCGACCCCGCCATCTCGGCCTTCGCCTACTGGGTGGAAGGCAGCGTCGCCTTGTACAGCGGTGACCTGCCGACCGCGATCGCGGTCTTCGAGCAGGGCCTCGCTGTGCTGTCCCCTGGAGTCGACGTGCCGCGCCGCCTCGACCTGATGCTGAGCTACTCGAGCGCGGTGGGACTCGTCGGCGACGCAGCTCGCGCCACCGCCTGTCACGAGGAGTGGCTGCGGATCACCGAGTCGGCGGGCGAGTGCTTCCACCGCTCCTACGCGCTCTGGAGCATGGGCTTGTTCGAGATGGCGCAGGGC
Source organism: Lentzea sp. NPDC054927 (assembly GCF_053610285.1). Taxonomy (NCBI): domain Bacteria; kingdom Bacillati; phylum Actinomycetota; class Actinomycetes; order Pseudonocardiales; family Pseudonocardiaceae; genus Lentzea; species Lentzea sp. NPDC054927. The sequence continues at coordinate 53,246 of NZ_JBSGXZ010000006.1, read as the reverse complement.
GACCAGGACCGGGCCGCCGAGCTGTACCGCGAGAGCATCAGGCTGCGCAGGGACATCCGCGACCTCACCGGAATCGGCTGGTCGGTGGAGTCGCTGTCGTGGGTCGAGGCCGCGATGGGGCACGCGACGCCGGCGGTGACGCTGCTCGGAGCGGCGGACCGGCTCTGGGAGATCATGGGCCGCCCGTTGCGTACGTACCAGCACCTGTACCCGCACCACGAAGAAGCCGAGCGAGTCACGCGGGAGCGACTGGGCACCGAAGGGTTCGACGAGGCGTTCCAGCGCGGCCGGGCGATGAACGTCGACGAGGCGATCGCGTTCGCCCTGAACGAGCAGCCGGCGGCCGTCTTGCCAGTGGCGTCGCCCAGTGTGCTGACCCGGCGCGAGCGGGAGATCGCCGACCTCATCGCCGAGGGCTTGACCAGCCGCCGGATCGCGGACCAGCTGGTGATCTCGGTGCGGACCGTGGAGACCCACACCGAGCACATCCTGGCCAAGCTCGGATTCACGTCCAGGGTGCAGGTCGCGACGTGGGTGTCCCGGCAGCGGCCCCAGGAGGCCGCCGAATAATCGGCGTGTCATACCGCGCAGTGACCAGTCGCAACCCTTCCCCGGACGGGGAAGGGTTGCGACTGGTTGTCAGAGCAGTGCTTCGGCGGTGATGGGGAAGTCGCGGACGCGGCGTCCGGTGGCGTGGAAGACGGCGTTGGCGATGGCGGGTGCGACGCCGACGAGGGTGATCTCGCCGAGCCCCTTGACGCCCAGTGGGTTGGTCTCAGGGTCGTTGCCGTTGAGGTAGATGGCTTGGAGGTTGGGAATGTCAGCGTTGACGGGGACGAGGTAGTCGGCGAGGTTGGCGTTGGCGATGCGGCCGTCGCGGGGGTCGGTGACGGTGTGTTCGAGCAGTGCCTGCCCGATACCGCCGACCATGCCGCCGATGGCCTGACTGTCGGCGAGTTTCGGGTTGACGATCTTGCCTGCGTCGTAGACGCCGAGCATGCGCCTGAGACGGACGATACCGAGGCGGGCGTCGACGGCAACCTCTGCGAACACCGCGCCGTACGCGGACATGGAGAACCGGTCGTGCACGGCCCCGGCGTAGGTCCCGATCGCTTCGAGGTGGGAGCGTTGGTTGCGGGTCAGCAGCTGCTGATAGCTCTCGCCACGCGTGGGGTCGGTCTTCACGTGCATGCGTCCCTTGCGGACGATCACGTCGTCGGGATTGACGCGGTGCAGGGGTGAGCGGGAGTCGTTGACGGCCAGGGTGATCGCCTGGCGGCGCACCTGGTCGGAGCCGAGCTGGATCGCGGTGCCGACGCTGGCCATGGTCGTCGACCCGCCGTGCGGCCCGGTCGGCGGCATGACCGAGTCGCCGAGGCGGAACGTCACCGTGGTCATGGTCAGGCCGAGAGCGTCGGCGGCGACCTGGAGCATGGAGGTGTAGGTGCCGGGTCCCATGTCGCTGGTCGCGGACTGAACCAGTGCGGTGCCGTCGGCGTTGAGCCGGACATGGGCCTGGGCGGGAAACCCGCCGGTGTCGTAGACGGCGGCGGCCATGCCGGTGCCGATCAGCCAGTCCCCGTCCCGGGTGACGCCTGGTTTGGGATTGCGGCGGTGCCAGCCGAACTCGCGGGCGCCGACGGTGTAGCACTCGCGCAGCCGGCGGGTGGAGAACGGCAGGCCTGTCGACGGGTCCTTGCCCGGTTCGTTGCGCAGCCGCAGTTCGATCGGGTCGATGCGCAGTTCGTCGGCGAGTTCGTCCAAGGCGCACTCGATGACGTGGACGCCGGTGGCGAAGCCGGGACCACGCATCCAGATCGGGGTGTTCACGTCCAGCGGCACCGTGGAGTAGGCCTGCCGCACGTGGGGCATGCTGTAGAGCATCTGCCCCGGAAGCAGTACCGCCTCGGTGAACTTCTCGTAGCTCGACGTCTCCGACTTGACGTCGTGGACCATCGCGGTCAGCTGACCGCGCCGATCGCTGGCTACCTTCACCGCGTAGGTGTAGGCGGGCCGGTAGCCGGTGCCGAAGTACAGCTGCCGCCGGGACAGCACGAGCTTCACCGGGTGGCCGGTCACCCTGGCGGCCAGTGCCGCGATCGTGGTGTGCGGCCACGCCCGCAGCCCGCTGCCGAACCCGCCGCCGACGAACGGCGAGATGACCCGCACCGACTGCTGCGGAATGCCGAACACCGCGGCGATCTCCTGCTGGGTACCGCCGACCACCCATTGGGTCTTGTCCCACAGGGTGAGGTCGTCGCCCTGCCAGCGGGCGATGGTGGCGTGTGGCTCCATCGGGTTGTGGTGGTTGCGGGCCATCCGGTAATTCAGGTCGAGCCGGACCGGCGCCTGCGCCCACGCGGTGTCAGCGTCGCCGCGGGTGTAGGGGATGGGTTCGTCGGCTGGGGCCCGCGTCAGATCGGTCGACGGTGCCTCAGCGGCATAGGTGACCTCGACCAGGCTCGCGGCATGGTGCGCGGTCTCGAGGGTTTCGGCCACCACGACCGCGACTGGCTGGCCGAAGAACAGCACCCGGTCGTCCTGGAACACCCGCAACCTCCTGCCTGGCTGCGGGTTGTTCGAACCTGGATTGTCCACATAGGGCAGACGTGGCGAGTTTCCGTGGTGGATCACCGTCAGCACGCCCGGTTGGGCGAGCGCGGCCCGCGTGTCGACGCCGGTTATCCGGCCACGGCCGACGCTGCTGTCCACCACGGCCGCATACCGGACGTTCTCGAGGCCGTCATCCGGGCCGTGGTCGGCGGTGTAGGGCGCTTGCCCGGTCACCTTGAGCCGTCCGTCCACCCGCGACTGCGGGGTGCCGACAGCGGTCTGGGGTTGCAGGGTCACCGGGTTCCTCCCACCACACGCAGCTGACGTTCCACGGTCCGTTTCAGCAGCTCGACCTTGAACTCGTTGTGGGCCAATGGCTGGGCGCCATCCGCGGCCCGCGCGGCGGCCTCGGTCCACAGCTGGTTCGACGGCCGCTTGCCGATCAGGTGCTGTTCCACCGCGGACAGCTTCCATGGCACCGTGCCGACACCGCCGGCGGCGACCTTCGCCACCCGGATCAGCCCGCCGCCGATGCGCAGGGCGACTGCGGCGGAGGTGAGGGCGAACTCGTAGCTCTGCCGGTCCCGGACCTTCAGATACCCGGACTTGAGCGGGCCGGGATGGGGTGGGATCTCCACCGCCGTGATCAGCTCACCGGGCCGCAACGCCTGTTCCCGCTCCGGCGTGGTGTCCGGCCGGAGCAGGAAGTCGGCGAACGCCACCCGGCGTTCCCCGTCCGGGCCGAGCAGGTGCACGGACGCCTCCAGCGCCGCGAACGCCACCGCGACATCCGAAGGATGGGTCGCCACACACGCCTGCGAGGCGCCGAGGATCGCGTGGGTCCGGTTGAATCCCTCCCGAGCCGCACACCCCGAACCAGGCCGGCGCTTGTTGCAGGCAGCCGACACGTCGCGGAAGTACGTGCAGCGCGTGCGCTGCATGATGTTGCCGCCGATGGTCGCCATGTTCCGCAACTGCGCCGACGCGCTCAGCTCCAAGGCCTCCGAGATCATCGGATGGGCGTCGCGCACCCGGCGGTCGGCGGCGGCCTCGGACATCCGCACGAGCGCGCCGATCCGCATCCCACCCTGTGGGGTGGTGGTGATCTCCCGCAACGGGAGGGCGCTGATGTCGACCACCGCGCCAGGACGTTCGACGGTCTCCCACATCAGGTCGACCAGCGTTGTGCCGCCGGCGATGTACCGCTCACCGCGCTGTGCGGCGGCGACCGCCGCACGGGTGTCGGTGACCTTCGTGTAGGTGAAAGGAAACATGCCTGCCTCACCGGGCCTTCGCGGCCTGCTGGACCGCACGGACGATCTTCACGTAGCAGCCACAGCGGCAGATGTTGCCGCTCATCCACTCCCGGATCTCCTCTGGCGACCGCGCATGGCCTTCACGGATGCAGCCGACGCCGGACATGATCTGCCCCGGCGTGCAGAAGCCGCACTGGAACGCGTCCTGCTCGGCGAACGCCTCCTGCAACGGATGCAGGCGCTCGCCGTTGGCGAGTCCCTCGATCGTGGTGACCTCCGCGCCGTCCAGCCGGACCGCCAGCGTCAGACAACCGTTGACCCGCCGTCCGTCCACCAGCACCGTGCACGCGCCGCAGGCGCCGGCGTCGCATCCCTTCTTCGTGCCGGGCAGATTCAGGTGTTCGCGCACCAGATCCAGCAACGATGTCCGGTTGTCCACTGTGACCGTCACCCGCTTGCCGTTCACGGTCAACGCGACACGACTGCTCGTGCCCCCGCCGGCTGGCTGCGCGGACGCGGACGGCTCGGTGTCCAGAAGTGCTGGTCCGGCGACCACGCCGCCCGCCGCGATTCCGGTGGCCGCGATGAAAGTACGACGACGCAACGCCGGCGCGGACTCGACCGGCGCGGGCGGGGGAGCGGGCTCTGGTAGGTCGGAAACGGGGGAAGCGCGGTGCTCGGCGGACATGCGCCCTCCTGTCAGTTTCGGCGTGGTGGGATCAGATTCATCCAACCTGCGACGGCCATGCGGAGGGAGTTACTGACAGAGCACCCCTCGCGTCACCGTGTACACGAGGACCACACACTCGCTGTGCCGCCGGTCATGGTTCGGTGGGAAGGTCTTCGGCGAAGATCCGGAACTGGCAGGGGTGGGTGTGCAGGTGCCAGAGCGTGTCGGCGAGGACGGCAGGGTCGTGGGTCGGGTGCCCTGGCCGGATCGCACCGGGGATGATGAGCTGACCGACCTGGATTCCCTCGCCGGCCAGGGTGTCGTGGAGCATCGCCGCGTAGGCGCTCTCACCCGCGAACGCGATCGAGGTGCCGGCCACGTTCGGGTTCGGACGGGCGCCGGAACTGCCGTTGACGAACAGGATCGAGCCACGGCCGAGGCTCCGCATGCCCGGTAGGACCTGGTGCACCGCCGTGACGGGACCGTCGATCGAGAACTCCACCGCACCGACCAGATCGTCCACAGTGGTCTCCAGCACGGGACGCAGGAACTCCTGCTGCGGCAACGGGCTGTACTCGAGCACCTCGACCGGCCCCAGTTCCTCGGCCGCCTGGTCGAGTGCCGCGGTGAGTGCTTTCGGATCGCGGACGTCGGCGGCGTAACCGCGGGCGGTGAGCCCATCGGAGTGCAGGGCGGCGGCGAGAGCGTCGAGTCGTTCCTGGCTGCGGGAGATGAGGGCGACGCGGTGGCCCTCGGCCCCGAAGCGGCGAGCGACCGCGGCGCCGAGGCCCTGGCCGGCTCCGACTACGGCGATGGTGGTCATGAAGTTCCGTTCCTTCAGCGTTTCTGACGTGCGGGTGGGGTCGGCTGATCCGCCGTACCGGCTGCTACTTGATCACCTCGACGGTGACCTGGCCCTGTTCGAGCAGGGTGAGCCGGTCCAGCCCCGACTCGACCGTGCCGATCGCGATGACGTCGTCGGACGCGCCGCCGCCGGGCTCGGCGTTGTAGAAGAAGCCGAGATTTCCCCACGGCACGTAGTAGATGAGGTCGCCGTTGCGGGTGGCGCTGCCGGGCGAGCCCTCCGTGGTGAGGCGCTGCGGCAGGTAGCTGATCTTCTCCCGGCCGGCGAACTCCTCGAAGGCCAGCGTCAGCGGCAGCTTCGAGACGAAGTCCCGGCTCGTGGGGTTGTCGGCCACCCGGACGACGACCTCGGCATCCCCTGCGGCGAACCGCACTCGCGACGTACCCATCTCAACCCCTCCGGTCGTGTGCTGCGGCATGGCTGTCGTGGACTGCACCGAGCTCGTGGACGGTGTCGAGGTGCCGTTCGGGGAGTCCGCGCAACCTGACAGCAGGGTCGCGGTCAGGATGACGAGGAGTCGCTTCCTCATTGCGATGACCTCCGAAACGTTCGTGGCCGGTGGTGCGGCCCCGGATGACGGCCAGGTAGGTGACGACGGCGAGCACGGTGGCGGTGACGGTGACGAGCCCGAGAGGCAGGGCGTCGTGGCTGCCGCCCAGGCCGACCAGGGGTGCGGCGAGCCCGCCGACTCCGAAGCGGGCGAGGCCGAGCAGGGAGGAGGCGGTACCGGCGATGCCCGGATAGTTCGCCATGGCGAGGGACGTCGCGGGCGGGGTGATCGTGGCAACGCCGCCGACCATCGTGAACAGAGAGAGAATCACGGCGATCACGGGCAGGTGGAACACCGCGCTGACAAGCAGTCCGCCCGCGCCGGTCAGGCACATCACCAGCCCGACGACCATGGTGCCCTCTTCTGACCATCGTTCACACAGGCGGCCCGCGGCGAAGCCGAACAGCATGAACCCGAGCGAGTTCAGGGCGAACGCGAACGAGTAGCCCTGAGGGGAGAGGCCGTAGATGTCCTGCAGCACATAGGTGGCGCCGGCCAGGTAGGCGAACAGGGCGACGCTGACCAATCCGGAGATCAGCACTGTGCCCAGCAGCACCCGGTCGGAGAGCAGGCGGGTGAAGTCACGCCCGGTCTGCGCGAGCCCGCCGGTGGTGCGGCTCGTCTCCGGCAACGTCTCGCGGAAGATGAACAGACAGGCCAGCAGGATCAGCACGCCGACGGCGGCGAGGAGGACGAAGAAGCCGCGCCAGTCGGTGAAGGACGCGAGCTGCCCGCCGAGGACCGGTCCGACGACCGCGGCGAGCCCAGCGATCACGGTCAGGCGGCCGTAGTACCGCATGAGCTTGCCGCCGCTGTAGAGATCACGCCCCGCTGCCTGGGAGATCACGATGCCCACCCCGCCGGCCAGGCCCTGCACGACCCGCGCGCCGACCAGCGTGGGAATGGTGGGGCTGAGGGCGCACAACGCCGAGGTGACGACGTAGGCGACGACACCCACCAGCACAGGCCGCCGACGGCCGAAGCGGTCGGAGATCGGTCCCGCGACGACCTGGCCGATCGCCAGACCCAGCAGACAGGCGGTGATGGTCAGCTGCGCGGCCGAGGTCGTGGTGTGCAGGTCGGTGGTGAGCGCGGGCAGCACCGGCAGGTAAAGGTCCATGGAGATCGGACCAAATACCGTCAGCAGGCAGAGTACGACCGTCAGAGGGCGGCCGACGGCCTGTTCACGAGCGGGGCGGTGAATGTGGGTCACTCGGGGTCCTTTCGGGGCGTCACACGCGCAGCAGCGCCTTGATGGCGCGGCGTTCGTCCATGGCCCGGTAGGCCTCGGCGGCCTGGTCGAGCGGGAGCTCGAGGTCGAAGACCTTGCCCGGATCGATCCGGCGGTCCCAGATCAGGTCGATCAGCTGCGGCAGGTACTGGCGGACCGGAGCGGGGCCACCGTGCAGGTGGACGTGGGAGAAGAACAGCTCCAGCCCGTCGAGTGCGACGTCGTGGGCGACGCCGACGTAACCGACATGCCCGCCGGGCCGGGTCGAGTGGATGGCCTGCAGCATCGACTCCTGGGTGCCGACCGCCTCGATCACGCTGTGCGCGCCCAGTCCGCTGGTCAGGTCCTTGATCCTGGCCACGCCCTCCTCGCCGCGCTCAGTGACGATGTCGGTCGCTCCGAACTCCAGCGCGAGCTTTTGGCGTGGTGCGTGGCGGCTCATCGCGATGATCCGCTCCGCCCCGAGCTGCTTCGCCGCCAGTACGCCCAGCAGGCCGACGGCGCCGTCGCCCACGACCGCGACCGTCTTGCCAGGCCCGGCCTGCGCGGCCACGGCGGCGAACCAGCCGGTGCCGAGCACGTCGGACGCCGCGAGGAAGCTGGGGACCAGATCGTCGTCCGGCACATCGGGGGTGGCGACGAGGGTGCCGTCGGCGAGCGGGACACGCAGCAGTTCCGCCTGGGCGCCGAGGGTGCCCACGAGCTCCCGGCGGACGCAGGACGACTGGTAGCCGGCCCGGCAGATCTCGCAGGTGTTATCCGAGGCGAAGAACGAGCCGATCACGAACTGACCCGGTTCGATCGTCGTGACCTCGCTGCCGACTGCCTCGACGATGCCCGCGTACTCGTGTCCCATCGGAGCCGGGCCGTCGTAGTTCTCGATGCCGCGATAAGGCCACAGGTCCGACCCGCACACACAGGTCGCGGACAGCCGGATGATCGCGTCGGTCGGGGCGACGATCGTCGGATCCTCGCGTTCCTCCACCCGGATGTCGCCGGGCCCGTGCAACACAGCGCCACGCATGATGGCTCCTCCCTTGTGGTCGAATGCCGGTCCAGGACATCACCGGCGCTCGTGAGCAGGGAGTTTCTGCTGAGGGGTGTATCGACAGGGCACCCCGCGACCTGACCGCCGGCCATACGCTGATGGTGTGGACAATCGAGAGGAAGTCCGCGAGTTCCTCGTCTCGCGGCGTGCCAAGGTCACCCCGGCACAGGCAGGGCTGCCTGCCGGAGGCAACCGCCGCGTCCCCGGACTGCGCCGCAGCGAGGTCGCCGCGCTGGCCGACGTGAGCATCGAGTACTACTCGAAGCTCGAGCGCGGCGCGCTCGCCGGGGTTTCGGCCACCGTGCTGGCCGCGGTGGCACGTGCGCTACGGCTCGACGATGCGGAGCGCGCGCACCTGTTCGACCTCGCCCGAGCCGCGGACGGCACGGCCGCGATCGTCCGGCCCCGGCGCCGGACGAAGGCCAAACAGTGGGCTCCGCACGAGAGTCTGCAGTGGACACTGGACGCGGTGAGCGCGGGACCCGCGTTCGTCCGCAACGGCCGGATGGACCTGCTGGCCGCGAACCGACTCGCGCGAGCCTTCTACGCACCGATCTACGACAGCCGGTACCAGCCCCCGAACTTCGCCCGGTTCCAGTTCCTCGACCCGGCCTCGTACCAGTTCTACCCGGACTGGGACTCGTTCGCCGACATCTGCGTCGCCATCCTGCGCACCGAAGCCGGCCGCGACCCCCACGACAAGGAACTCCACGACCTGATCGGCGAACTGTCCACCCGCAGCGACGAGTTCCGCACCCGCTGGGGCGCCCACAACGTCCGCCACCACAGCACCGGCTCGAAGACCTTCCACCACCCCGTCGTCGGCGACCTCACCGTCGCCTACGAAGGCCTCGAGATTGCCGCGGACCCCGGTCTCACCCTCACCATCTACACCGCCGAACCCGGCTCACCCTCCGACGAAGGCCTCCGGCTGCTCGCGTCGTGGGCCGCCTCCCAGGAGGCCGAGCAGGAGTCCGCCACGCGGCACCCGTCCGGTTGACGCCGCCCTCGTAGCGCCCCGAACAGATGCGACAGCCAAGATCGCGATTCTCGGCGTCGAATCCACCGGTGCCCGCATGGTTACATCAGCGCGAGGAGCCGACCTGGCGGCGCGCCGCGAAATATGTACGGTCGAGTACACGAGCAGGGCTTACTGATCGAATACGACGGCCAGCGACTTTGCCTACGAGTCGCTCCATAGCTCATGAAGACGGTCGGGCCCGCATTGGAGCGGTGCAATTAAAACGGTCGAAAAATGAATTACCCCACGGGATTCTGGCGAATCCCGTGGGGTAAGAGAATGTCCGAGGGGGGACTTGAGTCCCCATATGTAGCAAGCTTGCGCAGTTCGTGTGTTCACGCGCTATTGGATAGCTCGAACCTAGTATAGAGGGCCAGTCGATGCGATTCAATCTTTCGTCGCTAAGTTCTGTCGATTGGGGTCAAGACCTTTCGTGGCGAACAGTTGGATAGCAGGCTGACCTGGAATCAGATCGGCCTATGTGCGCTGTGAGTGCGAGCGACACTACGACGAGCACCGCATCCACCGATCACTCGCTGGCGCGGCGCCCTTGAGGGTCCGGCCCCAACCTCTCGAACCCGAACAGATCGAATGCCTCAACGGGCCGCAGGGGAGAGTTGCTCACGAAGGCCTACGCTGAAGGGTTTTCATCGTGTCGAGCTGCTCAGCAGACGACGTGTCGACGTGTCCTCGCCGCCGGTGCAGGTGCCGCAGTTGCTGGGGCTCAGGTAGGCCGTGCGCCAATGGTTTCGGCCGTTCGGGCCTTGTCCACCGCAGCAGCCGTCCTACCGTGTGATCGGTGCACGAGAACAGCGTCAGCGCGCCGGTCTTCGGAGTGGTCGTACAGGTGCGCGACCTGCACGGTGATCTGCACGTCGAAGCCGCGAAGGCGGTCTCCACCCAACCCGAGCCGCTGAAGCTCGCGTTGGCCGGAACGACGGTGCGCGTGCGGTACAAGCACGGCGAAGGGCGTGGCGTACGCGTTGCGCCTGGGGTCGTGATCACGGCCGCCGGCCTGCTCGACGCCGGCAGCAGCGCACTCGGCAAGATCGTGGACGAGCCGTCGGACGAACCGTTCGCGTGCGTGTCGAGCGGTGTGCCGGACCCGGCTTTCCGTTACGCCCTTGAAGAACTGCCCGGCGCACCGGTGCTGGACACGCTGACCGGCTGTGTCTGCGGTGTTTTCACCGTTGAAGGCGCGATCGCCGAGATCCCCATGCTGCCCGAGCACGCGGTGGCGGACAGGGAGAATCATCGCTGGCTCGATCTGCTGACCGACGCCCAGTTGGCCGCAGCCGGGCGCAAACACCTGGGTCCTCGGCTGCGCAGATACCTCGGATCGGTGTGCGCGCTCGGCAGCGAGCACGAATATCAGCGCGTGGCGCGATCAGCGCCGGATCTGAAACGGATCTACCTCGCGCGCAAGGCCAACCCGCGCGCCGACGACAAAGCGCGCAAGGCAAGTACGCACGACGATGAAACCGCGCTGCCGGAACGCATCGATGCGGACAGGCTGCTGACCAGGTACCTGGACGTGCAGATCCTCGCCGATCCCGGCGCCGGTAAGACCAGCCTCGTGCGGCACTTCGCCTCGAAGACTGCGGACGAGCTGCTCGGCGGTGCCGATCCCAGGGCGGTGCCGTTGCCGACCACCGCACGGGCGCTCGCGGGTGACGTGTCGTTGTCCGATGCCCTGGCCGACGCGCTGCCGCGGGTGCTCACCACCGACCTGCCGCGGCAGGACCTCGTCGACCTGGTGAGCAAGGAACCGTTGCCAGGCGTGCCGTGGCTCGTGCTGGTCGACGGACTCGACGAGGTGGTCGACGTGCCGGGGCGGCTCAGGGTGGTGCGCCACATCGCGCACCACCGCTCGGGCACGACGTACCGGTTCATGCTGACCAGCCGCAACCTCAGCCGGCAGGAGCTGATGTCGTTCGACCACGCGGGTTTTCCGACGTACGAGCTCGAGCTCTTCTCTGAGCAGGATCTGCGCACGTTCACCGTGAAGTGGCTGCGGAACATCGGGCATCGAGACCCGGACGCGGTCGCGGAGGATCTGCTCGGCAGGCTCGCGGACACGAAGTTGTGGAGCCTGGTCCGGGTGCCGCTGATCGCCACGATGCTATGCGTCCTCTACGGCGCCGACCCCGGCCGCGAGCTGCCGAAGGACCAGACAGAGCTGTACGAGGAATACGTGGCGTGGCAGCTGGACAAGATCGCGTACGCGGAGACGCGCGTCCGGCTCGTGAGCTGGCTCGCCGGCCACGGCCCGACTGCGGAACGAGCGGCCGACAACCTGATCGACCACATCCCGCGGTTGCTCGAACACATCGCCTTTGTCCAGGTGAGCGGGCAGGTGCCGGAATCCGCGGCACTCCTCGACGTCGCCGTCGGATGGGACGGTGTGCCACGGCCCGAGATGGTGAGCCCCGACGAGTGGCGTTCGGTGGTGGGCGAGATCGTGCGCGCCAGTGGCTTACTCATCCAGCACGGTGATGACTTCGATTTCCCGCACCCGACCATTAGGGAGTTCCTGGCCGCCCGATGGCTCGTCCGTGCGGCCAGCGACCCCGCGACGGCGGCGCGCGGGCTTCTCGCTCCGGACTGGCGACGTCGGGGCCTGAGCCGTGAGGTGAAGGTGTTCGTCGCAGCCCAGCTCGCCAGAGCCGGCGCCGACCTGAGCGCGCCGTTGCGTCGCCTGCTGCGCCCGTGGCACCGCGTGCGCGAGTTCCCGTTCATCGCCGAACTGGCACGGCACGGCGTCGATCTCGATCTCGATCCCGGGGTCGGGGACAAGGCCGTGCGGATCCTGGTGCGCATGATCGAGTCACCGTCGACCCGGTCCGGCCGAGAATGGGAGGACCGCGCTACGTGGCTGCGGCACCTCGACCAGGACCGCCTGATCGAAGTGCTGCGCACGCTCGCCGCCAAGGAGAGCGCGCACGAGGACCGCAGGTTCGAAGCGTTGCGGTATCTCATCCAGGTCGACCTCCGGGCGAGCGAGCCGTTGCTGCTGCCGTTCCTGGCCAGCACCGGCATCGCGGATCAGGCCAGGCGCAGCATCGACACGCTCCTGTGGGAGCGTGACCAGGAACTGTGCCTGCGGGTGTTCTCTCATCTCGCCCGCAGCAACGCCCGAGATTGGCTGCGTCTGGTCGCCGCGAAGCTGGTGCAGCAGCACGAACCAGCCGTCGGCGTGAAGCTCCTCGTCGAGCTGGAGAGAGACCACACGGTCAGCGACCGCATCCGGGAAGCCGCAACCGCTGCGGTCGAGAAACACGACCCCGAGTTGGGCGTGATCATTCGCGGTGAGTTCATGGTGACCGCCCGGCACGAGGACTACCGGCTGGCCGCGATGGAACGGCTCTACGACGAAGCCCCTGAGCAGGCCCGAGTGCAGCTCACCGATGCGGCGCAGAACGAGCAGCTGTTCCCGCGGCCCCGGTTCGAGGCAGCGGTGTTCCTAGTGCGGAAGTTCGCCCACGACCCCCAGATCCTGCTCGACATCGCCGACAAGGGAGGGCTCATCCCCGACGAGCAGATGGAAGCCGCCCTGCTCAGCAGGGTCAGGTATCCACAGCGGGCCGCGGCACTGTTCGAGAAGATCGCCATCGGCGCCGCGCTGGACGGCCCGCTGTGCCAGAAGGCGATCGGCGAACTTCTGAAGCTCGACAAACAGGCAGCGGTCGGCCTGCTGAAGGCTTTGGTGCGGGACGACAAGAAACCGGACGCCTCAAGGCTCGACGCGCTCGCACGGCTGACCGGTGTGCTTTCCGGGGGCAGCTGCTTGGCGCTGTACGAACAACTCGTCGTGGCGTCGGGACTCAGCGATGAGAACAAGCTCGTTGTGGCGAAACGTTCACTCCATCTGGCGGTGGACGTCGACGCCGCCCTGAGGCTGCTCGTGAAGGTGGCGAGCGCGAGCTCCATCGTCGTCGACGTGCGCATGCAGGCGTCCGCCTCGGCCGCGCGCGTCGACGCGGAAGCCGGGTTTCTCGCCTACAAGAGCATCGCAACCTCAACCGATGTGGACGGCACGATCCGGGTGCAGGCCGTGGTGAAGGCGCGGGACAGCAAACGATCCTGGGGCAGGCGTCTCCTGGAGTCCCTCGCGAGCGATACGACGCTGGACGCCAACGCCAAACTGATGCTGGCGCGGCATCTCGGTTCGTCGGACGGCCAGCAGCTGGTGTGGAAGGTCGTCCGTGACGAACGCGCCAAGCCGGCCATCCGCATGGAGGCGGCCGCGCAGCTGAAGGGCTTCGGCTCGGATCAGGCGATGAAGGCGTACCTGCACTTGGCGGAAGCGCGCGGCATGTCCGGCAACCTTCGCCGGCAGGCCAACGGCAAAGCGCGGCAGCTCGGTTGGCGGCCGGCAGAGGAGTGACGCCTGCAAGCAGGCCCGCCGCGCACGTTCAGCATGCTGCTCATCGTCAACGAGCATCACCTGAAGTCTGTGGTGACGCCAATCCCGAGGTGAGCCTCACTTGCCGAAGGTATCCAGTACCCCCGACAAAACCGGTGCACTCTCCAGCGTTGTCACGCGCTTCAACAGGAAGTTCCTGAGCATCGGATACACGTCCTCCCACGGCAGCCGTTCTTGCTCCAGCAGCAGGCCCGTCCCGTGCTTGGCGGAGTACGCGGTGAGGTGTTCGTACAGCTCACGTTCGGCGGTGGTGAGGTGTGGTGGCGTGGCGGTGCGCTGAGGAGGTGCACCTTCCACAGCCAGCCTTCGAAAGTGATGGAGCGTGTCGATGTCGGTGAACACCGTGTGCGCAGGGATGCCCATGCCGCGCAGGTCGCTGACGAACTGCAGGCCAGGCAAGTCGATGTCGCCCCAGTAGATCACTCGTTGCGCCTGCCTGACCCAAGTGATGCGCGCGTACTGGTCGACGTGGGCACCGTGGCCGTGAAGCACGACGGTGCGTTCGTAGTCGTCGGTGATCGCGAACGCGGTCTCCTTGTTCTCCAGGATCAGAACCTGGGTCGGGTGCTGGGGCCAGCGGTCGAGGTCCTCGACGGTCGCCGCGAAATGGCGCATGCCCGCGAACTGAGCCCTGAGCGCCGGGTCGAGCACGGTGACCTGCACGAGTTCGGGAACGACACACAGGCCCAGTCGGTCGTGAAGTGTCCGCTTCCTGGACAGCGGCACTTCATCGGTGGACTCGTCGACACTCTCGTCGCCGAGGAGTGCGAGCACGAGGGTGGCGTGCGCGGCGAGCCACTTCGTGTGGACGCCCTCGATGGGCAGCTGTCGCAGGAACAGCCCTGAGGTGGGATTGATGGTCAGCCAATTGGCCGCGTGCACGAGCCGCGCGTAGTCGGCATCGTCCAGCTGGGTGATGCGGCGAACGAGGCGGTGGAACTTCGCTCTGGGGAAGGAGTTCTCCAGCTCGGTCAGTCGTCTGCCGCAGCGCAGCCAGGTTGCCTGGTCGTCGGGGTGAGTTCGCGCCACGTCGCCGGGACGGGACAGCACGAGCGTCTTGGGCATGGGGTGGGTTCCGGTGGGGAATCTCAGGTTGGCGCGTTCCACGTGGCCGGGGCCGGTGTATGCCGCCCAGTCCGCCGCCCATTCGTGACACCGCACCGGGTGCGCGGTCCGTTCGGATGGAGCTGGCGGGCGCAGCGAGATCCGCATCGGCCAGGTGCCACCGCCTCGTGCCCAGTCGGCGTAGGAGTCGCTGAACCGGCCTCGTAGCGACGCGATGATCTCGTCAGGCCGTCGCACGGATTTCGCCGTCCTCGTCAGCGAACCGGCGTGCGGCCAGCTCGCCGAAGGTGGCTGTCTTGCCGGTGGAGCGCGCGCCGTCGGCGGTCACGCGCTTGTCGACGAGGATTGCCTGACCGATGTACGGCTCGACGATTCCCGCCATGCGGATCGGTGCGGCGATCATCAGCTGGAAGCCGAACTCGTCGAACGCCGACAGCGCCTGGGCGGAGAAGTTCTCGTCGGACTTGCTGAAAGCCTCGTCGAGCATCAACGTGCCGAAGCGTGGCCTGCCGTCGGTGTCCGGATCGGCGAGGTTGTAACTCAAGGCGGCGGCGAGGCAGAACGCCACCAGCTTCTCCTGCTCACCACCGGAGTTCGTGGCGGTGTTGCGGTAGGTGTAGACGGTGATGCCGCCTTCGTCGAGTTCCCTGCCGTAGAACGTGTAGCTGTTGCGGACGTCGAGGACGTTGCGCCGCCATCGTTCGGCTGCGGTGTCCTGGTCGGTGAACTGCTTCATGAGTGCCTTGACGCGGTGGAACTGGGCCACCTGCTGCTCCGGGTCGTTCTTCAGCACGGCGGCCTTGCGCATGAGCTCGTCGACTGCGTCGCGGAAGGCCTTGACGTCGGCGGACGGGTTGGCGGCGTAGGCGATCTGCAGGTGCGTACCGTCGTTGAACTCGACCCTGCGCAGGCCGGCGTTGACCCAGCCGACCCGCTCTTCGATCTGGCGGCCAGCTTCGTCGATGGTGTGCTGCAGCATCGCGATCGACGGCACCATGTCGTTGCTGATCATGTGCTGGAGCTTGCCCATCGCTTCGGGAAGTCGACGGGTGACGATCTCGGTGTGCAGGGCGGCGAACGAAGCACCGCTGAGGTTCACGTCGCCGCTGTCGTCGGGCGCGTAGTCCCGCCAGTGCTCCAAGAACAAGGTGATAGCGCTGCGAATTCGCTCCGCTGCCAAGGCTTGGCGTGACGTGGCCTTGGTGACGCGGTTGTCCAGCTCTCGGCCCATCGATCGGCGGATCGCGCTGATGTTGGAGGTCGTCGCCGTGGTCTGGATGGCTGTGTACACCTCGTCGAGGTAGAGGCGCTCGTCTTCGTCAACCGTGTGCGGCTTGGCCTCCTCGGCGTGCCGCAGGTCTCCGAGTTTGATCTGCTCATCTGCCTCGTCATCGATGCGCTGCTTCGTCTTCTGCCAGTCGCCGATGGCCTTCTCGAACTCTTCCTGGGCCTTATTGCGCTGCGTTTCGAGACGTTGCAGATCCACGTCGTTCGCACGGATCTGTGCGATCTGTTCGCCGAGGCCGTTCGCCGCTCGTGTGGGCGCCCAGTAGTCGACGCTCGACCAGGTCGTGAAGTCCATCAGTTCGGTGGCCGCATCGATCCGCTTGTTCGCGACTTCAAGGCGTTCTCCGAACCCGTCGGCGCTCTCAGAGGCCGAGCGCACCTCGTCCGCCAATGCCGCGACCTCCCGCTCCAGCGCCTGCCGTTTGGCCGCGGTGTTCGCGCCGAGGATGTAGTTCGAGGGGTTGGTCAGCTCTGGGCGGTCGTCCTTGCGGTAGTGGTTACCCGGCATCTTGACCGTGCCGTTCAGTGTCACCGCGAAACGGTGACCGTCGAGCTCGGCTGCGGTCTCGACACAGACGTGGTCGAACTGGCGGGCAAGCTGAGCCGCGAGCCAGCGTCCGTGCGGGTGTTGCTGGTCGACCGTCAGCTTTCCGGCCAGCCGGTTGCGTGCTGGTTGTGGCATGTGCGCTGACACTGCGGTGACTTCGGTGTACTCGACCAGGCCACGCATGTTGTGGGAGTCTACGAAGCGGCGGACGCGGTCGATGTGCTCGGTGGCGACCAGCAGGCGCATACCGTAGTTGCGCAGGACCTTCTCCGCTACTGGACGCCAACACTCTTCGCCTTCGGCGATGTCGATCAGCTCGGCGGCGTAGGGCAGTGTGTTGATCGGGACACCGGTTCCGCGCACGATGGTCTCCCGGCGTGCGATCGCGTGTCCGGGAATGAGCGTGGGGGCGGAGCGGAGACGGCGCAGTTCGGCGTCTCGGTCCGTGTACTCCTGCTGCGCCTGCACCTTCCGTGAGATCTCCCGGTGCGCTTGCGGTTCGAGTTCGGCCTTCTGCTCTCTGGCTGACTCAAGCAGCACGGGCAGTCGCACCAGCAGGGCGCGGAACGCCGCATCGTCTTGCGGCACAGGCTCTCCGAGCCTGCCGACGTAGCCGCCGTATCGGTCTAAGCCTTCCTTCGCGGCTTTCGCAGCTGCCTCGAACTGCTGCCGCTGTACTTCGAGCAGCTGCAGCCCGGAGTTCTGCTGCTGGAGCTGTCCTGTCAGCCTGATGAGTAACCCTTGTGCATCGTCTTTCAGCTTGGTCTGATCCAGGAGCTGTGCTTCGAGCAGATCTGCTGATTCCCTGAGTGTGTTGAGCTCGGTGGTGAGCACGGCGAGGTGAAGACCGCGCACGTACCGTTCCAGCGGAGTGCCGCGCAGGCCCTCCGCAGTGCTGTGGTCCTGCTTGGACTCCTGGTGGTCGTTCCAGTTCGGGGGAACGTCGCGCAGCACCTCTTCCTGCCTGGAAGCGCGTTTCGCGGTGATGTAGGCCTCGTTCAGCGGAGTGAAGGTCTGCAGCATTCTTGCCGCGGCGGCGAACGACTCCGGCTTGTCTAGCATGTTCTCGCGAATGAACAGGTTCAGGTCGCCGACGTTCTTCATCGCCTTCGCCTTGCCCAGCAGGGACAGCGCGGTGCCGGTGTGGTCAAGACCGATTCGCCGACCGAGCTCCTTGAGGTATGCATCCTGGCTGCTGGGGAAACGCACGTCGGGGTGCATTCGCTTGAACCACCTCGTGTCGAACTCCCGCTCGGCCCACTCGTTGAGTGCTTGCAGGTCAAACGTGCCGTCGTGCAGCTGATGCATGGTGTTCATGGCAGAGCCGTCGTTCTCCGCACTGGTGAACCACTTCACCACCACCGCGGTGGTGGACGAACCCAGACCGTCCTCGTAGGTGACGCCGACTGCGGACCACGTGGGCTTGCCGCCTCGCAGGTAGCGCACCTTGGACTGCTCGTGCTCGTCGTTGGTTTCCGACCACGCACCTCGAACGTAGGCAGCGGCACTGCGGGAGTTCTGCTTTGCACCGCGTGCGGTGAGGTCGGCTGATGCGTTGAACCGCTGATCGTGGTTCGGGAGCAGAGCGAGGGAATGAGCATCCATAAGCGATGACTTGCCTGAGCCGGACGGGCCGGTCAGCAGAACGCCGCGCTCATCGATCGGGAAGTCCTTGTAGCCGCAGAAGGTTCCCCAGTTGACGACCTGAAGCCTGGCGAGGCGGAACTGGCCAGTGTGGACGGTCCGAGTCATTCGGCCTGCTCCTCCTCGTCGGCCGCCGCGCTCGAGGGACGGGTACCCGCGGCGATGGCCTGGTAGCGGTTGTCCAGCGCGGTGACCTGGTCGGCGGTGAGAATCGCGGTCACGACCCCGTAAACGGTGAACCTGTCGGTACCTCCGCGGACCGGCTTGATGATCGACAGCTCTTCCAGCGACCTGATCGCGGTGTTGATCTTTTTGCGGAACTCGACCTCATCGGTGTCGTTCGCCGGCTTGTAGGCGAACATGTGCTCGACCATGTCGGCTCGATCGACGATCGGCTCGTCAGGAGAAAGGATGTACTGGGTGTAGAGGTACAGCAGGAGCGTGCTCGCGGCCAGGCTGAGCGTCTTGGAGCGCAGGATCACCCGGCTGTGCGGGGACGGATCTTCCGCCTGTCTGGTGAAGGCGTACCGGTGATCGCGGTTGAGTTCCAGGAGCAGTCCCAGCTCCGCCAGCCGAGAGCGCAGCACCGCCTCGTACTGCTCCACGATCGGCCAGTGCTTGGACTTCTCTGTGACGTGCGGAGTTGCTACCAGTTCCTGCAACGCCCAGCACACCTGAGGCGGCAGCTCACTGGTGTCCCCTTCGAACCGTGCTGTGCGTTGCCCGTGGTCGACGTGGCTACCACCGGGCGTCTCGTCGTCATCGGCGAAGATGCTGCTCGGATCCAAGGACGCCTCGTCCGGTTCGGCGAGGTCGTCAGCGAACACACTGGTGAAGCTCCTGGGCTCAGTCATGGAACAGCTCTTCCTGCGTGGAACGGCCGCGGTGCAACGTCAGGCGTCGAGGGGCCGGTGCGGTGGGGGAGGGAAGCTGTTCGGCGAACACCGCGTACGGCAAGTCGATCTCGCGCCAGCCCCGATCGGTGCATGCCCGCACCACCGACCTGGTGCCCTCGTCGACGTCGCCGTACCGGGTGGCGAGCGACCACAACCCGATCACGTCCCCGGCGCGGGGACTGGGCAGCTGTGCCAGCACTTCGGGCAGGGTGGCGTAGCCGGAGTGCTGCTCCATGGTCAGGTGGACCGCGTCCCGCAACGCCGACCAGTCGATGGCTTCCCTCCCGCCGAGCGACGCGAGATCGATGTCGAACTCGTTCGTGGTGTCCATGACTGCGTCCGGAGCGGTGCCCATGCCCTGATCGAGCCGCAGACGACCCACCGAACGCGTCTCGACTCCACTCATGGGCACGACGAAACCGATGTCGCGACCGCCATGCGTGTGCTGGAACGCCACAGCCGCAGATGTTTGCGCCTCGCTGACCCGCGTTCGCATGCTGCGGTAGTGCGTGATGTCACCGCCGCGCACGAAATTGCTCATCCTGCGGAACGCGGCACCCCGCACGTCCTCGACCTCCTGGACTCGTTGCCACACGGCGGAGATGAATCCCTGCAGCGATGCCCTGTGGTGCCCAGGCAGGTCCTCGAGACGCCGGAGGATCTCCGCGATGTCGGACTCCAGCCGGGTTCGCTGCGAAGGCGTCGCGATCGCCGTGGCAAAGGCCCGAAAGGCCTGCCCCTCGGGTGACTCGGCGATGATGTCGTGTCCGTCGAACATGCGCTGCAACGACTCCGCGAACTCGACGTCGTCCGCGAGGCTTTGGCGCAGCAGCATGGCCGTGTTGGCGTGCATGCGTTCGCCGTAGACAGCGACATCTCCAGGGATGCGGTCGGTGAGCTGCGCGAGCGCGGCTACTCGGTCGACCAGCGCGCCGTTGTCCACCTCGGGCGTCTCGCCCCTGTCGATGGCATCGCGCTGAGCGACCAACTCCGCGATACGGTCGTCGATCATCCGTCGGCGGATCAACGGATCCGGGTTGGCGTCGGCGGCGATCTGGCTGAGCTGTGCCATCACCATCGCGAGCGCTGACTCGGTGGCGATCGACGTCTGTTGCCGCAGGGTGCGCAGTTGCCGCACCGCTGCCGCAGCCCCGGACGTCAGCTGGTAGCGCTCGATCCGAGGGTCACGTGGGTCGGCGGAGCGTTGCACCCAGCCCCGTTTGCGCCACCGCATCAGGAGGTCATCAGCGGTGATGGTCGACTCGTCGGTGTCCTCGGGTGAGTAGCTGCGCAACAGCGCCGGCAAGTCAGCATCGATCGAAGCGCTGAGGCTTTGGCCGTCCACGATCTGGCCATCACCGAGATGGGCCGCCATCAGCGCGAGGTACAGCATCGCGTCCCTCGAACGCAGCAGCGACATCGTGACATCGGCGGTCGCACTGCTGCGGAACTCATGCAACAGCTGCTCTGCAGTCTGCTCAGCCAAAGAACCCGAACCCCCGATCACAGCGTGATGGACGGCCTCCCGCATTGCAGCACGAAGCACCGACAAAACCAGGTCGATCCTCCCCGCGGCTCATGGTTCTATCGGACTGGTCCTGGACTTGTTACGTAGCGTGACAACGCCGACTCGCGGTCTCGCGCGGCGTCTGCTTGGCCGGCATCCACCCGATCGAAACGAGCTGGCCGGGACCACACGGCTGTTGCTCAACAGAGAGGTCGCACGACAGAGCACAACGAGCCCTGGATGACGGCGTCGACACCCAGGCTGATGAATGGAGGCGCTCGCCTTAGACTTCAAGCTACGTCGGGGGACATCTCAAGAACAATCAGCTAGGAGTGCGGAGATGGCCAAGAAGCCGGCGGAGGGATCGCGTAAGTCCACGGCGAACCCTAAGGTGACCTCTAAGGACGCCAACTTCACCGAGAACCGTGGAAACACGATCAGCCCAAGTGGCCCGATCAAGGTGGCGGCGCAGCCGCCGACGAAGCCCGCGGTGCCACCGTCTACCTCAAAGAAGAGCGAGGATGGCAAGAAGTAGTCGGGGGCTGAGCTGCCTTGGTTCCTAACAACGCGCTGGGGTGTCCTGGTCTTTCTGCTCTTCGTGGTGCCTGGAACTTGCTACGAGTTGTTGCGGGGTCGCACCATGCTGCCGCGTGAAGAGAGTGCATTCCAGCAGATCAGTAGGGTGCTGCTCTTCGGTTCGGTGATTTCGGCCCTCGTTGGCCTCACGCTGGCCGGTATCGGGGTGGGTGCGCCCGGATCGCTGCTCAACGCGTCGAAGTTGCTCTCCGGCGGCACGGGCTACGTCGCGGCGAACACGAGTCAGGCGGGATGGACCATTGCGTTGTTCCTGATCCTGTCACTGCTCTATGCGGTCATCACCAATGACCTGCGTACGTCGGACGGGGCTCCGGCCATCCATCAAGCTGATGCCTGGCACTCCATGGCTCACGTCCTTCCAGCGTTGTATTTGGACGGCCCACATCAGGTGACGGTCAGCGTTCGGTTGAAGTGCGGCCGCGATGTGGTCGGCAGGTGGCTCGGCAGTTCGACCGAACTGGACCCGTCGAAGCGTGAGCTGACGCTGCAAGCACCGTTGGTCACGCGGGAAAGCGGTGATGAGGAGGAAAAGTCATTCGACGAGGACTGGGCGGTCATGACGATCGTCGGGTCGGAGATCGAGTCGATCGCGTTCGCCTACTCGCCGAAGGAGGGCGCAGAGAAGCAGTTGCGGAACGGCATTCGTCGGTTGCTCGCCGACTGGTTGCGCCGGCACTGGACAGACTGGCAGTTCGCGTCATCGGTGGCGATTGCTGTTGTGATGCTCGCGGTGCTGCTCGGCTAGAACACCGCGTCAGTTGTTGGACGGTGGCCAGCCCGCGGCAGCGGAACTCAGCCGAGTCATAAGTGCCGGAGTGAAGCATCGTCGGAGCAGCGCGCCGATCGCCGACAGGAGGTTCCGGGACCTCGTGTCCGCCGTCCCGGCGAGTTCGTGGCGCTGGTCGCGGACAGCGGTGAGCCGGTCCGGTTGCGCCAGCATCGTCGCGGACAGTGTCGCGCAGAACGCTGCACCGAGCACGTCCGACGGGTCGCCGGGGCAGTACGTCATCAGTGCCGTGCGCATCTCGTGCAGGCCGGTGGCCGGCACGAATGACTAGGTCCGGGTCGTCTGTGTCGGGAAAGTCCTCGTCGAGCACGAATTCGGCCAAGTCGTTCTCAATCTCGGCGACCAACTCCCGGACGAGGTGGTCCAACGGCGCCTCGTCATCGCCGGCGATGTCACCGGACTGCGGGCGGGAAAGCGTGCGGTTGACGGTCTGGACGGCGAGCTCGACGTTGCCCAGCCGCCTGGCCGCCGTCAGCGCCACCATGAGCATGATCCCGTCGACCCCCGGATGTTCTTCGCGCATGGCGGGATGCTTGTCGACGGCCTGCGTCACCCCTCGAGCAGGGCCGCAGGATCGGCCCTGCTCGTCTACAAGTACCAGGACCGCAGCAGGACGATCGCCTGGAAGATGAACGTCTCCTTGCCTAGCAGGTCGACGACGCGTGGCTTCGCGAGTGCTTTGATCCCCGACTCGCACGCGCAGACGTGCTGATCACACATACTCAGCATCGAGCTGTGGAGCAGTCCGCACTGGATCGCGCACGGCTCGACCGCGATGGCGTCGGGGCGAGCTCGTACTGGACGTCCAGCTGCCACATCGCTTCTTCCAGAAATCCCAGCGCCTCGTGGATCATGGGCGCGTCGGACGTGGTGATCTCGTTCTTGTCCGACAGCGCGATGATCAGCTGGGCGGCGCGGACTCTCGCGCACAATCCGCGGCCGAGCAGGCCCGGCGGTTCCAGCTGTACGTGGTGCCGAGCAGACCGATGAACAGCGGTCGGCAGCGCCGCACCTCCGACACGCAGACGTCGAGGATCATCCGCTGCCGCGTCCCGGGGTCGAGCCGGTCGTCGGTCTCGATGCCCAGCGCAGGTCGACGGGACAGATCGAGACACCGCGGCCGTGCTCGCGCAGTTTGGCGTTCACTGTCGGAATCACCACGCGGGCCGGCACATCGCGTTCGTGGTCCATGTCGCGGAACGTCGAGGCGATGAACAGGGGAATGCGTCGCCACCCTGCCGGTGTGTCAGTCACGCGGAGAGGTATCGGGTGGTCGTGGACTGTGTTACGTCCACATCGTTCGGCAAATGAGTGAACGCAAATGAACTTGCTAACGGATCGTGCGTCATCCCGATGGTGGCTGTGAGTCTTGCGGGAAGGGGACGCCGATGAGATCGCTCCGACTTTTTCTGGTGTGCCTTCTGGTTACGTCCTGCAGTGGCGTCACTGGCACACCCGTACCTGATCCTCGCGACATGGAATTCGCTGTCGTGGCGGGAAAGGACGGTGTGGCGCTCGTCGGCGGTGCCTGGTTGGAGAAGGTGCCGGAGCTGGCCGATGAAGCGAGCTACGGAGTTTCGTCGATCGACATCGGGACGAGTGCCGCTGTCCTGGCGGGCAGCCATATGGCCGTGGTCCGGCCGCACCGGCCCCCTGCCATCGCGGACTGCGCGGACTGCGCGGGAATCGCGGCGACCGGCGAGAACATCCTCACCAGCAGGAAGAATTACACGCCTGGTGGATTCGAGATCGTGTTGTTCAAACACGACCTTGCGGTGGACAGGATCGTGACCGCAGAACGGCTGCAAGAACGCGGCAACACGGACTACGGCGCAGAGAACACGGCGTCGCCGGTCGTGTTGGCCGCTGAGCCGGGGAGGGTTACGGTCGGCTACCTGGCCAGGGACGGCGGTGTGAGGAGAGGTCCGTCCGTGGTCGCGCAGTACGACTTCGACGGCAGACTGATCAACCACGTGGTGGTCGACGGGATCCTCGGCAGATCAACGGTCTCCGCGGACGGTCGCAGGCTCGCGGTCGGCGTCGGTGGCTCCGGGGGTGCGTGCATCACCAGCTCCGTGCCGGTGATCATCGAGCTCGATTCCATGCAGGTGCGGACGATCGAGCCCGACCTGCTGGTGACCGCCTCAGGCGCGTACTCCTGGTTCCTGACCACGGACCTCGACTGGCGGACCGACCTGCTCACGGTGATGGGCGAGTTGCACGATCCACCGCCCGGCGAGACGTGCGATCCGTCCCCGAAGATCTGGCGGCGCGACGTCGACCCGGCGACGGCGATCGCGCGGGACACCGCTGGCCAGAACGCGACAGCGCGACGGTGGAACGGACCCGGCTGCGACGACGTCATCGAGGTCAATGGGAACTGGGCGAGTGGCGAACTCGTGCGGCGCTCCGGTGGAAAAGAGGAACGGCTCGGCAACTACGCGACGATGAGCCTTGGCCGTTCTGCGGCGGAGGAATGCGGGCAGAAGTGACAGCCTACAACGCCTTCATCAGCTACCAGAGCTCATCGCAAAAAGCAGCGGAGCGGCTGAAGCGGGACCTCTTCGCGATTGCCGGGCGACACGCGGGAGGCGCCGATTTCAGACTGTTCCTGGACACGTCGGATCTGAGGCCGGGACCACTGACCAAGGAGATCTGCACCGCGCTCGAGCAGTCGCGTTTTCTCGTTGTGGTGCTTGGTCCCACAACGCACGAATCCCCGTGGGTTGCCAAGGAGATCGAGCATTGGCGGGACAAAGTCGGTGCGCCGGAACGGCTGTTCCTCGTCCGGGCGGACAAGGGGGTCGATCTGACGTGGGACGACAACCTCGCCCCACCGGGATTCAGCGTTCCAGATGGTCTTCCGAAGCCCTTGTGGGACTACTTCAGCGTCGAGCAGAAGTGGATCAACTACTTCGGCCGCAGCCGGGACAGGCTCACCGGCCTCTGCGCGACGCTGATGAACGTCGAGACCTCCGAGTACCTCCTGGAGGAAGCCGCCTACCAGCGACGGCGCACGCGCCGCTGGACAGCTGTCGCGATCGTCATGGCCCTGCTCTTCGCCGCAGCCGCCGTTGGTTTCGTCAGAGCGGAGATCAACCGCCAAGAGGCGGAGCGCAACGCCACCCAAGCACGCGCCCAGGCGGACGCCGCCGAGGCTTTGCTCGCCGCAGCCGACGCTCCGACGCTCGCCATCGAACGGGCCCTGCGCGCCGCAGGGCAGAGCGACAGTCCCACCGTCCGGTCGGCGATGCTGGCCGTGTCGCACGCGTCCCGCAGGCTCAAACGGGCACTCGTGTATCCGCAGGAGGAGACTGGGAATCCCGTCGCGGCGGCCCGATTTTCCGCGGACGGCAGGAAACTGCTCGCCTGGAGTGCCGGGCGTTCGGTGGGCACGTCCCACGTGCGGGTGTGGGACGTGGCGTCAGGCGCGACGTCGGCGGATGTGCCAGTGGACGGCGAGGATCTCCGCGACGTCACCTGGCTGGGTAACGGACATCTCGTTGCATGCAGCGATGCCGGGCCGCTCGTGGTCGACGTCGTGGCGGCACGGACGACGAGGCTCGATGACGCTCAGAACAAGGCGTGCTCACTGCATCCATTCGCGGACGGTGTGGTGCTGCTGAGCGACGGCTCGGCGTACGTCGTGGACCAGCGCGGGAAATCGGTATCGGTCAACGGTGTCACCAGCGTGTCCGCGCACCCGTCGTCGCGAGCGGCTGTCGTGGCCGGGCCGGCCGGCGTCACCGTGGTGTCCGCCGCCAGGAAGGTGCCTGTCTCGGCCTCGCCGGCTTCCACAGCGTTCGCCGACTCACACGGCGGCTTTCTCATCGGCTTCGGCGCGCAGGAGTGGGGTGTCGTAGCGCAAGTGAATGGGGAACCGGTGCTCAAGTCCGTCCGGGTGCCAAACACTGCGGTGGACGTGGCGCCCCTGCTGCACGCCGGCCAGATGACCGGGGACCTCGCCTGGATCGCCGACGACGGTTCGATCTCCTGGACTCGTGACGGCCGAACAACGAAGCTGCCACCCCATCAGTCTCAGACGCCGTACGCGACTCGGCTGGTGCCGTTCGGTTTCGAGGAGTTCGTCGCGGTCCACCTGAATACCGCCACCGTGCTGAAGCCGCCGACCGGCAGATACGGGCAGGCGCCCGACTGGACGCAGGGCGCGCAGCATCAACTCGGCTCCGCACGGCAATCGCGCACAGAGCCGCTCGTGGCGCGGTGCCTCGACCACACGACCGTGCTGCTTAGGGGCAACACGGGTGCCGTGATCCTCGACGCCGGCGGCGAACAGGGCAGCATCAGCGGCGAGGGGCAGTTCACAAGCGGGTGCGATGTGGTCGACACCGGCCGCTCCCTGACGATCGTGCCACGACTGAGCCGGAAGTCTCCGGTCATCGTGCGCACGACGCTCGTGGCGGACTCTGTCGCCGTGTCACCGGTCGGTGACCAGCTCGCACTGGTGAAGGCGGGCTTCCCGATCGAGGTCCTGTCCACCCTGCCTGTCGGCAGCTTGCCGAAGCCGTGGGACGTCACGACCACCAGCGAGGGCGGGGCGGTGACGGCACTCGGCGAACGGGAGCTGTTCACCCGGCAGAAGGAACTCGTGACGGCGAGCTCCACCGGCGTCATCGGACGAGTCGGCATCCCCGAGTTCGCCACACTCGCCTCCCCCAGACCGGACGGAAAAGGCGGAGCGCTGAAGGAAGTCCGGCCCGCAGGCCTCCTCCTCGCCGATGAGAAGTCGACTACACCTGGCGCCGACTTGTGTGCCGATCAGCCGGTGAAGTACGTGCCAGACAAGGACTTCTCCCGTTCGGTACGGGCAGCGGAGGCACAGATTCCGATCGCTCGTGTCAACGGGAAGGTCATCGACTGCCGGGACGGCAGCGAGAGGTCCGATGTGCCCAACATCGTGAGCTACGAGATCGGTCACGGGATCGGGCAGATTGTTGCACGCGGTGAAAACCGCCTGACGCTGACGATGTGGGACCGCGGTTCGGCCTCAGGTCCATCTACAGTGGATGGACCGGTTCTGCCCGCCGATCAGGGCGTCGCGTCGTTCGACCCGACCGGACAGGTGAGCGTGGCGTTCGCCGTCGGCGGCCGGCATCTGACCCTGTACCAACGCGATGGCGATACCTGGAACACCTCGCTGACCCTGCCGACGGGGTTGTCCGGCGTCCAGGCCGCGCGGCTGGTCGACAACGCGTCACTCGTGCTCGCGGTGAGCACGGAGGGGGCGTTCGAGCTGTTCGACGTCGCGACCGGCCGCCTCGTGGCATCGGATCCAGGGCTGTCCCTCAACGTCGCCTCGGCGAACGTGACCGGGTTCTCCGCGCGCCGGGCCGGCGACAACCTGTCCGTCGGGCTGCACCGGTCCGGCAGCCCGACGGCAGAAGCGGCGGTGCAGATCCCGATCGCCATCCCCGCGCTGAAGCATCAACTCTGCTCTCTGTATAGGACAACGGAGTGCTGAGTTGCCTGATCATGTGCCGATGTGGAGGTGGCTCGCCCACAACGAGGGCTTGGTCATGCCCCGCAGAGGCGACCGCACTACCGCGCCGTCACGACCAGCCCGGCGCAGGCCATGCCGGTCCGCGAAGTGCACGGCCCCACCAGGCCCGCCAGAATGGTCGCCGACCTCGACCCGTACCGCAGGTTCCAGGCCGATCACCTGACCCGGATCAACGGCGTGCAGACCGAGATCCCGATGCCGAAGGTCAAGCTGGCGTCGGAGTTCTCCCTGTGAGCCCTCGCTTCACGTTGTACGAGTCCTTCACCTTCCTGTACGACGCGATTACACCGGCGCCCTTCAGCCGTTCGAGGATCAACTAGTGCGCCTCGTCCGCGGGCACCTTGAAGTCGCTCACGCTCGTGCTCGCGAAGTGACCGTACGGCTCGCCCAGCCGCTTCAGCACCGAGACGACTTCGGGCACCGGCGGTGCGGCCACGAGCAGCAGCTTCAATGTCAGGTTTGCGTCACCAACGGTGGTCGCGATACGGCCGATCTGGTCCGACGGCAACGATCGTTGCCGCGTGAGGGCGAAGACTCCCACGGGTAGGAGCACGTCGACATCGTCGTGCGGCGCGTACTGCGCCAGTTCGCCGAGGATCTTCTCCTTGGCGGGATCAGGAACCCTGTTACTGCGCAGCAGATCGGGCAGGAAGGCGCTGACCAGTTCGCAACCAGACGCGCGGCGGCGGAGTCGTTCGCACGTGCCACGGCCGCGCCTCGCCGCAGGCGACGGCCCGGAATCCGTATGTGATCCACCAGCCTCGATGAGCCAGCCCGGAAGCATCCAGTATGAACTGCCACGAGGCGCGCCGCGAGGTGTTGCGTCGTGGTCAGCGCCGTCCTCGGTTGGATTGGGCTGATCGTGTTGTGCTGGCCGCGTTGGTGCGGTGGCTACCTGTCTGGTTGCGGGAGCACCGGTTGGTGTCTCCGGGCAGCGTGCTGCGGTGGCATCGGCGCTTGGTCGCGAAGAAGTGGACCTACCCGAACCGGACTGGGCGACCGCGGGGTCGCGATGAGACCGTCGTGGCGTTGATCGAGCGTATGGCGCGGGAGAACCCGGCTGGGGTTACCGCCGTATCCAAGGTGAGCTGCTCAAGCTCGGCCACCGTGCTGCTGCTGCGTCAACTGTCCGCCGCGTACTGAAGCGTCCCTCGCCGATCCGGGATACCAGCACGTCGTGGCGGCGGTTCCTGAGTGCTCAAGCAGGAAGCATGCTGGCGTGCGACTTCTTCCACGTCAACTGCGCGGTCACGTTGAGGCGGGTGTACGTGGTCTTCGTGGTGGAGGTCGGCACCCGCTATGTCACATCCTTGGCGCCACCACCAACCCTGACGGTCTGTGGACAACCCAGCAGGCTCGCAACCTCTTCATGGGTCCTGGCGATCGGGCCAACGAGTTTCGATTCCTGGTTCGTGACAGGGCTGGCCACTTCACGGCGTCGTTCGACTCGGTTTTCGCTGACGCTGGTATCGACGTTGTGAAGATCCCGCCGCGGTGTCCACGAGCTAACTGTTACGCGGAACGGTTTGTCGGCACTGTTCGACGAGAGCTCACCGGCCGGCTGCTGACCATCAACGAGCGTGACCTCAAGTCAGTGTTGAACCGCTACTTGTTCCACTACAACCACCGACGACCACACCGGGCGACACCACCCTCCACCACGACCCGATCACCCGAACGGAAATCCAGGATGCAGATCACGTACGTCGTCGGTGCTCGGCGGCTTGATCAACGAGTACGAACCTGCGGCAGCTTGATGCGCAAGTCAGGCCTATTGGGCCGTGTTTTGGCACCCCACAGGCCGTGTTCTCGATCCGAACCAGATCCCAGTACAGGTCAGCCTCGTCCCAGCCGCGGCTTTCGTGTGCGAAGTTATCGATGGCGGCGGAGACCAGGTCGGCGGCCGGGCCGATGTCGACGGAGCGGCGCGCCGGCGAGGGCCGGTTGGAGTTCGAAGTGGCCATCGCTGCGGAACCGGCGGGCTGCATGCCTCAAGAGTTCGGACAAGGTGTGCATCGACACTCATGCTTACCTCGCTTCACCAGGTGTAACAAGTACTGGCCCTCGTATTCGCTGAGGCGGTGGGCTCTGCTGGGTCGGGACATGACGCTCGGCTCTGATCGGCGGAGCAGCTACCCGGCCCAGGGGCAGGAGGGTGGGCCGTGACTGTGTGCGCTATGTCAAGTGCCCTCTCTGCACTCAAGCCAGAGAGGGCGCCTGTTGTTCGGGATGCCTCATCGCCTCACTTCAGGAATTGCCTCCCGACCTGGATTAGCAACTTGACCAGAGGCCACTGTGGGTCCCAGAAGTGGTACGGCACGATTCGGGCACCGGGTACGCCGTAGACCCTGGACCAGTCAGCGTTGCGCTCCAGTTGCCAGTGCCAGAGTTCGGTTCGCTTGCTACGACCGATCATCCGGCCGTCTACGCCCCACGGACCGAATTTCGGCGATACCCCGACGATGAGGCCGTCAGGGGCGACGACCTGCATGATCACCGAACCGTGAAAGCCGCCGAACCACACCACTGATTCGACAGTGGTGTTCGCTGTACAGAGCCAGTTGTCGTCGACCTGTGCAGTGGTCCGCATGAAGTGTCCGGCGCCGAGGTCGGTCTGGTAGTCGGCCAGTGCCCAGAGCGTCATGACGTTACCTCCTTGGACTCGGTCGAAGACAGGGCGGCGCGGAGGAGTGACATCGGAAGGTAGACCGCGGTCGTTCGGGCGACGCCGGTCTCAGGATCTCGGACCAAGCCGCGGCTGACGGCGAAGCTGCTTGGCTCGTAGACCGGTTCGAGCTTCCCGTTGCGCATCTCCCAGGCGCCGTTCTCCGACTCGACGACCTTGCCTTCAGGGAACGTCGGGACGGGCACGGTCGACGCGAGCTCGGCTCCTTCTGGGATCGCGTCGAGCACGTCGTCGGAGATGGTCTCAAGCTCTGCTGGGCTGAGCCCGTGGTCGTGCATGGTCCACAAATCAGGGACCCAGCGGCGCTCGCCGTCTTCGACGACGTAGATCTGATGGCTTGTATCGCCGGTGACTAATCGCCGGACGTCCTTATCTCTTGCTGACATGTGAATCCCCTGGTGATCTCACACTGACCGCCGGATGTAGCGGTCAGTACTGGAGTGGCTACTGCGAGAGAAAATTCCCCAAGAACGGGAATCTTGTTGTGTTTGGTGAACCTTGAGTTGTAATCGTCAACGGTATGAACTGGTTGAGGAATACGTACTAGTGCGTACCGGGTGAGACGTACGCTCTGACGAAGCTCAGTAATCGGCCGTGTTGGGGAGGCATGCAGTTATGGAGGATCGACTAGTACGGTGGTTCGAGGTCATCCGGCGCATGCTTGACCAGCCGTTGACCGAACTCCCGCACGCGATGCTGTTGGACGAGCTAGTCAGGACCTTTGGGGCGAAGGCTGGCTCATGGATTGATCGACAGCCTGGCGGGACGATTGACTACCACCTGTGGGAACCGGGCGTGCAGCCCGATCGTGAGACCGGCCTATGGCTACAGGAGCATCTTGATCAGCATCCATTGCTATGCTGGTTCGCCGTCACGGCCGATCCAGCCGCGCAATCGATCGGCCGAGTCCCCAAGTCTTTCATCGATCAACGCTACGAGGCATGGGATGACGTCGTTGGGCACCTCGATATCGAGCATCAAATGGCTGTTCCACTGGCTCTGCAAGGGAAAGCACACCGAGCGTTCGTGATTGTCGCGGATGGCTCTGACTTCTCCGACGAAGATCTACAGCTTGCTCGGCGTTTGCAGGCATTGCTCGTGGGCTTGGACCGGCAGGCTCAAGCGCTGGCCAGGTGGATGCCATGGAGACCCTCGTACGAAGCTGGACTGACGAAGCGCGAACTAGCGGTCCTGGGCCTGGTGGCTGAAGGATTGACGGCTCATGCGATCGCCCGCAGGTTGTTGATCTCGCCGCGGACTGTGCAGAAACATCTCGAACACGTCTACGCGAAACTGCGCACCACGGATCGGGTGTCTGCGGTACTCACAGCCCAAGCGCTTGGGCTTCTGCAACGCAAGCAACTATGTGCATCCAAGCAACCTCGTAACCACCGAAGTGCTGAACTGACAGATGTCTGAAACGCTTGAGGCACCTTGATGATCGGTGGTGGTGTCGCAGTGTCCGCAGACGATCAAGATCGGGAATCCGTGCCCGCGGACGTGTCCAGCGAACGTCGCCGCGTCCGTCCGCTTCGTGTGAATCTCCCAGATGAGTTGCCCGAGCTGACGCCGGCTGTTTCCAGGATCTTGTTGGACATACTGATGGAGCTCAGGGAGAAGTCGAAGAACGACGAGGGGCCGTCAGCCCTGAGGTCCTGCTCGCGCGGCCAACCTAGGGCTCTCGTGCGAGGGTGATGGTGTCGGTGGACGTACGCGGCTGGGCACCGTCGCCGAGGAGGCCGTTATGTCTGAGAATGATCCGCCGTCCAAGAAGGACAGTCCTACCAGGCGCGGCAGGGCAGGCAAGAATCACGATGCTTGAGGCGGCCTCGAGTCTTCGTTCCCGAAGAACCGCCGGTGCTGACACCAGCGGTGTGTCGGATTCTCCTTGAGATGCTGGAGGACGCTGTCGAGAGGCAGAAGTCGAACCGCGCCCTCCAGTCGCACGGCGAAGGATGATCATCTATCGGCTGCGGGCTCTGTACCGACTTCTGGCCTGGTGACGTCTGGGTACGAGCTCGGCGGCCTGGTGTCGCGCTCCTGATCGTGACCAGACGTCGGAGTGGCCGCTGCCGACAGGTAGACACGGTCACCGTGCGATTCGGCAAGACCGGCGCCCGCACCGTCGCGATCGGCTCCGGCACCAGCCCGCTGACCTGCCCTGTCACCGCACCTGGGCCTGGATCGCCGCGGCGGAGCTGACCCTCAACGTGGAGCGGCAGGATCGTCTCGGCGGGGTCATCCACGCGTATCGCCATGCCGCTTAACCTGCGCGGATGTAGTTTTCGGCACGCACAGTCCTACGCCTATCGCTCAGAGCCAGAGCCATAGCCGTCCTGGGCTCGTTCGACCAGCGCCAGGTGAACTCGCGACGTGGGCGGTTCGGCAGATTCGGCGTCCACGGTGACGGCCAGCCGATCCGACACGACAAGACCTGACGACGCCCGCCGCGAGAGCTTTCGCCCTCGTTTGGAAACGCGATGCCCGGTCAACTGGGCGAGCACCTTCTCCACAGGACGCCACTGCGAAGGCGGCACTGCCAGGGCGGCGGAAGTGAGATCGTGCCACGAATCAGGATGAACTTCATCCAACGCCCCGATAACTTCCTGTGGAACGCGGGCAGTCGGACGTTCCGGCCTGCTGCCCTTGGCGTACGCGTAATAGTCGTTCATGACGCTGGACGTGGTGTCGAGCATGATCAGTTGGCCGGGGTTCGGCGTCGTGGGCGCGATCCGGTGCTCACACCAAGCTCCCAGAGCGTCGGCTTCGACGAAGATGCGTGGTCCGCCGGCTTTGTTGATGCGAGCGCGGGTATCGGCATAGGCGTAGAACTCGGCGGGGTGCCTGAGGACGTCCGCGACCATGATCAGGTCCGCGAGGTTGACGAACCACGTGCCGTCGGCGGGAACACCTTCCCGTTTGCCGCTGTCCGGCAGCACAGAAGCGAAGGGATCCACGCGCTCGAGGGTGACGATGATCGAGACGATGTGAGTCCGGTCGATCGTGCCGTGCCACCTCCTGCGGTTCTGCTGGAAGTTGGTTGCGCCAGAACGGAGATAGGTGATCGTTCGAGCGTTCTGGTCCAACGCTTTGTCTACGAGTTCGGCTGCTTTCTTGCGGACCCGGTCAGGGGCACCCCGCCGGGCCGGGTCGGTGAGACGGCCGCCTTTAGCCTCGATGATGAGCGTGGCGCCTGGTTGCGCGACGAGAACGTCGATGTCTGGACGTTGCCCGTCCCACGGGTAAGTACAGCCGCGTGGACGGTGTCGGTCCCGAAGACTCTGGACAGCGCGCTACACGTCAGTTCCTCGCACGCGTCTTGTCGGCGCTTGTCGAATGCTTCAAGCAGCTTCGGCTGCTGCTGGCACGCCTCGGCGGCCCATTCCAAGGCGCAGTGGATGAAGTCGCCGGGAACTGTCCAGAGTTGATGGCCGTCGGGCGTCGTGATGATGGGGCGCCGCCGCAGAGTGTTGGTGGCGTGGAGGCCGTCCAGGTCCGGTTGGCTTCCCAGGGCGGTGCTCATGGAGCTCAGCAGCGCCTCCAACTGCTCTTGGGGGATCGATGTGCGTTGCGCCAGAACAGAAGCAAGGTCACTTACGAGGGGAGCTCCGCCAAAGGTCGCCATGCCGGCGGCATGCGCGGCCATGTACTGGACTTGCGTGGCGTGATCCGCCCGGCGGGGGATCTGATTCAGCACGATCTGGAATTCTTCCTCGACCGCGCGGAGACGTTCGCATTGCACCTCGAAGTCAGCGTCCGCAGCGATCAGAGCGTCCCCGAGCGCGAACCCGAGCAACGACCGAGACTTTTCGGCGAGCGGCTCCACAATCGCGTCGAAGATCGGTCGCAGCTGCTCTGGATAGCCGAGCATGCGGTCGAAGCGCTGCTCGAACTCCAAGAGGTTCCGAGCGCTCGTGAGCGAGTCGAGAGACCCGATCCGGAGGGCCTTGGCCTCATGCACCTGGTTCTCTGCCATCGCGTACTCACGGAGGAGCCGATCCAGGTCGTACAGAGCCTGCGGGTGGTAGTCGGCCCCGAGCCCGAGCGACGACGTCCTCGACCGGCATCCCGGTGACGAGACCACCGTAGAATTCCAAGACGGCGTCGCTGCCGAAGTTGACAGGTCCGGGCAGAGCGCGGCGCATGCTGGTGAGGACCGTCAACCTGCTGTAGGTGAGAAGAGGGTCTGCAGCCATTGCGGTGGCGCGGATCTCCTGCAGGAGGAGCGGAAGCTTTTGTTCGACGGCATCGGCCTGCCGAAGCGTCTCCCGTTGCAGAGCATGGAGTTCGGCGCCGTGCGGCCACACGAACTGGCGAACACCGTTGGAGGTCATCCCTCCGGTTGTGATCGCGGAAGAGCCCAGATATGGCGACGCCGGTCCTTCGCGGTGTCGCCGTGCGTTCCGGCCTGGTCGTGCGGCCAATGGTCACCAATCAATTGCGTCGTTCGTCCGATTGGAGCATACGCCGGGTGCGGAAGGTAGTCGCCTTGTTTATCCGATCCGCAAGCGCGCTAAATCGAGGAAGCGACGCACGACGTAGGCGGCGTCGCGACCGACGCCTCGCAAGGTGGCGGAGGCGAGACTGCGCTGCCAGTCGAGGCCGACGAATTCAAGTCCGAGGTGTTGCGAGATGCCGCGGTCGTGGTCGAAGACAACGTGCACGCCCACCGATGCCAGTGACGGCAACGGTTTCCGAGCCACCGGCTAGCGTTGCCGACCATGACCGACCGCGCCGACGTGCCACCCGAGGTGCTGGCTGCCGTGCGCGGCATCTGCGCCGGCCTGCCCGAGAGTTACGAGGAACCGGCCTGGGTCGGGACGAGATGGCGTATCCGGCAACGCACTGTCCTGCACGTCTTCACCGCACATCCCGGCAGTACCGGCGCATTCAGCCGTGCCGCCGAACTGACCGAGCCCGCGGTGGTCATGACGTTCCGGGCCCAGGTCGAGGAGTTCGATTCGCTGGTCGGTGCCGGCCACCCGTTCTTCCGCGCCGCTTGGGGAACCCAGGTCGTCGGCATGATCATCGAACCTGACGCCGACTGGACCGAGATCAAGGAGCTGCTGACCGAGAGCTACCGCGAGCTCGCCCCGGCGAAGCTCGCGCGCCTCCTCCCGTGAGCAGCGGTCGAAGTCTTCCAGCTGCCAGGCACACCCTCGCCGCCGCAGCACCCTTGCGAGCCCGACTTCAACCCCTTGAGACTGAACGGATCGAACGCCTAGCGGTACTCAGCGGGACCGTCTCGGTGGAGTCCTTCATGAGTATCGGCATGCCGCTTGACCTGTGCGGACGTACTTTTCGGCATGCACACCGCGACGACGTTGTTCAGCCCTGCCGGGACCGTGGCCTGGCCGAGATCGTTTCTGCCCCATGCGATCACGGTGCCATCGGCGCGGAGTGCGAGTGCGTGCCGTGCGCCCGCGGCCACTGCTCGGACACCGGCAAGTCCTTGTGGAACGGTGTGGAGTGCCAGAACTCTGCAGTCACACGCTGACCTGCGGTGATCAGGTTCTGTCATCCTGCAGCATGATCGTGGGCGTGGCGCTGCGACTGCTGTATCTCGTCTTTGTTCGGCTCGGTTCTCGCGGACGCCGGCATTGATGTTCTGAAGATCCCGCCGAGGTGTTCGCGGGCAAACTGCCACGCGGAACGGTTTATCGGCACTGTCAGACGAGAGCTCACCAACCGGCTGCTGTTCGTCAACCAGCGGCACCTGACGTCAGTGCTGTACCGCTACGTATCCCACTACAACCCGATCACCCGACGGGAGACCCAGGCTGTAGATCCGTATGTCGTCGGCGAGTGCTTGGCGGCTTGATCAACGAGGACGAACCTGCATGAGCGTGATTCGCAGGTCCGGCACGTTGAGCCATGTTTTGGCACCCGACAGGAGAACAAGATCGTGTTTCTCCCATACCTCGCCCAGGCCACCCGGTCGGCGCGGTGGCCGGAGCCTGGGGGCAAGCTGACGGCCATGAATCGTGAGCACGACGTCGTCGTCTACGGCGCCACCGGGTTTGTTGGGGCGCTGACCGCCGCATACCTGGCCCGGCACGCCCCCGAGGGCGTACGGTTCGCGCTGGCCGGGCGGTCTGCGGACAAGCTCGCCGCCACCAGGGCCGGGTTGCCTGCGGCGGCGCGGGGGTGGCCGCTGGTCGTCGCCGACTCGGGGGACCCGGTCGCGCTGGCGGCGCTGGCCGCGTCGACGCGAGTGCTCGCCACCACCGTCGGCCCGTATGCGCGTTACGGGCTCTCGGTCGTCGAGGCGTGCGCACGGGCCGGCACGCACTACGCGGATCTGACCGGCGAGGTGTTGTTCGTCCGCGCCGCGATCGACGCCGTGCACGAGCTGGCCCTGGAGTCCGGAGCCCGGATCGTGCATGCCTGCGGCTACGACTCGATCCCGTCGGACCTGGGCATGTTGTTGCTGCACGAGCGGGCCGTGGCCGACGGCGCGGGTCCGCTCACCGACGTGCGGTTGGTGGCTACGGTCCGCGGCGGTTTCAGCGGCGGCACGATCGACTCGCTGCGGGCGCAGATCGAGGCCTACGAGAGCAATCCCGGCCTGCGGCGCGTCGCCGCCGATCCGCATGCGCTCAGTCCCGACCGCGCAGCAGAGCCGACGCCCGCCCAGCCCCGTGACGCGGGGATGCCCTCCCGCGCCGCCGACGGAACGTGGCAGGCGCCGTTCGTGATGGCCCCGTTCAACACCCGCATCGTGCGGCGCAGCAACGCCCTGCTCGATTGGGCCTACGGGCCTGAGCTGCGCTACGGCGAGGTCATGGGCGCGGGGCAGGGCGTCACCGGAGTGCTCATGGCGGCCGGTATCACCGGTGGGCTGGCCGGGCTGGTCGGCGCGATGTCGGTCAAGCCCGTCCGCGGCCTGCTCGACCGGGTGCTGCCCGCGCCCGGTACCGGGCCCAGCGAACAGGCTCGTGCGAAGGGCTGGTTCCGTTCGGTGCTGCACGCCACCACCAGTTCGGGGCGCCGCTACCGGGCCACCGTCGCCGGACCAGGCGATCCCGGCTACGCCGCCACGGCCGTCATGCTCGGGCAGAGCGCCCTCTGCCTGGCCCTCGACGACCTCCCGCAGCGGTCCGGCTCGCTCACGCCTGCGACGGCCATGGGCCGGCCTCTGATCGATCGCCTGCGGCTCGCCGGCCACACCTACGACGTCACGACCGCCTGACCCACGCCGTCGTGGGGGTTGGATGCTTCTTACGGCCTCGGGAAGCGTGTCCTAGTCGTGGCACCGAAGCCTCGGACGGATGGCTCTCGGTGTCGATGCGTCACGCGGGCCTTGAGGGAAATTGATCCAGGCGAGCACGTCGAGCCTGGTTTGAGTGGCCCGTGTGGGAGAACTCCGGGCTGGGGCAGAGGCCACCGCCCACCTCGCACGGCGCAGGCGAACTCACCGCCGACATGGGCCGGCTGCAATCCGGAAGGGGTCTGCTGCGCGAGTAGGTGACAGTTGAAGTCACGCAGCCTGACTGGTTGGCGTGGTCATGATTGCTTCGTATTCGATGGGGGATCAACCTGCCGAGGGCGGTTTGGCGTCTGCGGCGGTGGTAGGTGCGTTCGATCCAGGTGACGATCGCGGCCCGGAGTTCGTCGCGGGTGGTCCAGGTGCGCCGGTTGAGAACGTTGTTCTGCAGCAATGCGAAGAAGCTTTCCATGGCGGCGTTGCCTCCCGCGGCGCCGACCCGGCCCATTGAGCCGGTCAGGCCGTGGCGTGTGAGCGCACGGACGAATTTCCTTGATCGGAACTGCGATCCGCGGTCGGTGTGCAGAGCGCAGCCGGTGAACTCATCGCGGCGGGCGACGGCGTTGGTGAGCGCGGCGACGGCGAGGCGGGACGAGTGAATCCCGGGCTCGAGGCGACTTACTGGTCTTGCCGATCGTGTGCAGGGCGCAACGAAATAGTGGAGGTCGACTGCCAAACTTTGATCGAGGCGAACGGCCGGGTCCGCGATGAAGGTGTAGCCGTTGCTTCCGGTCACGGTCAGCGTGCGGAATCACTTTCTCCTCCGGCAGGTTGAGGTGTGTTGGCCACCTGATCGATCCGAGACAGGAGGAACTCGACGAAGTCGGATCCTTTCGCCATTTTGTCAGGTGTGTCGCCGCTCAATTTTTCGAACTCGGCGAAGTTCTCGCGTACAAACGCGAGACAGGCAGTCAGGTCGGCGGTCGTGATCAGAGAGCTATTGGTCGGGTCGGCCAGTCGCTTCAACTGCTTGGGCACGTGCACCCGCTCGCCGACCAGCTTGGTAGCGGCGACCATCGCGATGTGGAACTTGAAGTTGGTGCGCTCTTGAGTCGTTACATGAGCGGCCTCGGAGGAGAGGAACGCGTCGACGGCCTTCTGTGCCTCGGCGAGCCATAAGTAGATCTCGAGAGGGATGTCCTTCGAGAAGATTTTCTTGTAGTCGTCGTCGCGTTTGAGCAGGCTAGAAGGTCGGGCGCGTGAATTATCTGGGCGGCTGAGTCCCATTGCCATCACAGTCTGCGCGAGAAAGGGGATGCTGACGATCCGTTCGGGACTCTTGCCGTTGTTGCGGTAAAAGTTCTTCCGGCGGTCGTAGAACCAGCCTTTCCCGAGGAAGTAGGCCTCTATGTCCCGCTGGATGTCGTCGGTAGCTCGCAGAGAGGCTGCGGGCACCGAGGTCTGGCGGTTGGTGGCTCGGATGACGTGGGTCTCGCGTCACTGGATCGTCTCCGGTGACGAGGATTCGGACGAGCACTGAACGGTCGAGCGCAGGGTGGTCGTCAGATGCAGCGCGCAACTCGGTGTGGATCGTATGCGAGGTTTGCAGTCCGTTGACGACCTGCACGTTGTCGAGCGAGTAGGTCTTACCGACGACAGTGACCTGCGAGCAGACGATCGTGACGCCGTTGTTGAGCCACCAGAATTCTGGAGCGTCCGGAGTTTGTAGTGACTCTCTGATCTCCTTGTTGACCTCGACGTCACCTTGGTAATCGCGGACGTTCCAGTCGAAGATATGGCGGCGAAGTTCGCCCTTCTCGTCACTGAGGAATGTCATGTAATCACGGAGCTTGACGATTGCAACGTGACTGTTGCCGCTGGTCGCGTTTTCCTGGTAGGTAAGCTGTGTTGTGTAGGACGGAACAGTGCTGTTGCGCCGCCAGAGTTCTGCGGCACCGAGGAACTCGACACAGCCGGACGCGCCCGAGACGACCCCGGCGAGTTGCATCTCGAGGTCGCGGGCCTTGATCTCCACCTTGGCGTTGATGCCGTTGGTGCCGCTGGTCCGTCCGCGCGTTGCGTAGACGAAGTGGATGGTGACCTTTGGGTGTCTTGTAGCCAACTTGCGGAGGGCATCGCGGAAGAACCCGGTTCGGGTCACGATGACTGGCGAGTAGAGCTGACGGAGGTCGTTCTCGTCCTCGGTCAGGTCGAGTAGCCGGCGTGCCGAGTCGGCAGCCTTCTCAACTGCGGTCTCGCTGAACGATGTGACCCGCTTGGCCTGGATCAACCACAGCTCAAGTGTGGTGCTCACGGGTACCGTGCGTGCGTCGAAGCCGTCGTGCAAGACCTCGCTGTCTTCCGATAGCAACGTGTCCCCGAGAAACACGTAGACGCCGTCGAAGGCTCCGTCGTTGGTGCCGCCGACGATGCCATCCGAGGTCTCCTCCGCAGACAGTTCGCGACCGTGTAGGGCCTGCTCGGCGGCGAATAGCTCGAACGCGACATCGTCTGGGACGGGGGCAGCGCGATCCGCCTGACGCTCTGCGAGCACCTGGTCGAGCAGGACCAACTCGTTGTCCGCCACGACGTGAGAGTAAGGGCGCGTCGCTCAATCGTGGAGAAGGCGCGCGGTGCATAATTGACGTCATGGCCATGACGCTTCGCGGACGAGCACGGCGGGGCCACGGGCCGCTCCGGCTCAAGAGTGACGGCTAGTGGCTTCTCCGGTGGCCTTGTCGCTTCTGACGTCGAGAGTTGCAGCGGAGCCACAGCTCACGCTCAACGAGGAAGGCGCGGCTGCGGAGGCGGGGCAGCCCGATCAGATCCTGTTGTCCTGGGCCAAGGTCGTGCTTCACGAAGCCCTGCGCCGGTCGTCGCTGCTGGACGCGCGACCGTATGAGATCTTCGGCCAGGGTTCACGCGTGAACAACACCTACATCGAGCATGCGAGCGACATCGATCTCGTCCTCATGCTCAAGATGCCGTTCGAATCGAACATCGATGTGCTGGGCGGACCAGGCATTGGTGGCTGCGAGGACAGCTGCCAGGCTGATCTCTATCGCTGGGAGGAGTTCCGCGAGGACGTCATGGCCGCGTTGGCTGAGTCGTACGTCGTGAGCATGGGGCGCCGCTGCCTCAACGTCGACGACCCGGACTCGCTCTTCGGTGAGATGGTCGACATCCTCCTCGCGACGGAGTATCGCCTGTACTTCGGGTCGCCGGCGCCGGGCGTAGTGGCCTATGAGCAGGGAGTCTTCTTTCGCGACCGCGAAGGCAGAGCGATCGTCAACTTCCCCAAGCAACACCGGCGTAACGGTGACCAGAAGAACCGGTGTACTGGCGGCCGGTTTAAAGAGGTTGTCCGGTTGGCCAAGCGGGCTCGAAGGTTGGCCGAGTGGGAGCACATGATCGTCGAAGGCACTGCGCCGTCGTACCTGCTGGAGTGTCTCTTGTACAACGTTCCCGACCACGTCTACCGGACGTCGTCGCTTGAGCAGGCCTACCTCGGCGCGATCGAGTGGCTGCGTCGGTGCCACCGCGAGGATCCGGTGACGTTTGCGGGGTTGCAATGCCAGAACGGCATCAACCGGCTCTTCGGGAAGAGCCCGGATCAGTGGGAGGCCGGCGAGGCTGGAAGAATCACCGACGTCCTGCACGGGATCGTAAGCCCTAGTGTGATAGGCGCAGCATGACTTGGACGGCCGCACAGATAACTGCGGTGCTTGCGATCGCCGGTGGTGCGCTCACCGCGCTGCTGACCTACGTGCTGAATCGACGCGCTGCGCGCCGCGAGCGTCGTGCACTAACGTTTGGCGAAGCGCTCAGCGTCATCGAGGATTACGCGGAGATGCCGTACCGCATCCGGCGGCGGCCGGGCACGCTGGAGGGGCGCCAGCAGCTCACCGAGGAGGTCAGCCGGATCTATTCGCGGCTCGCGTTCCACCAGGCGCTGCTCGACATCGAGGCGCCTAAGGTCGCGGCTGCGTACAGGCTACTCGCGAACGAAGCGAAGGCCCAGGTTGGCGGCCAAATGAAGACGGCGTGGCAGCAGCCGGTGCGTGTCAATGACGCGGAGATGAATCTCGAGGAGTACTACGACCGGAAGCGAGTGGACCACGCTCGGGATCACTGCGTGGCGACGATGCGGGCGGTACTTTGGCACAAGCGCGTTCCCGCGGCACCAAAGCCGCTTCCCCGCAACGGTGAGCCTGCGTGAGGAGCTGGAAGAGACCCGCCATACCTGTTGCACGATCGATCCGAAATTTGCCACGATTCCCGTAGTGCAAATAGTCAGTGCCTGACCGACGACGTAGCCACTAACGAGGCCGCCGATGAATTGGCCGGCTTCACGAACGTCGAGTTCCTCAAAGGCAGCATCGAGTCCATCCCGTTGCCCGGCAACACCATCGACGTCGTGATCTCCAACTGCGTCATCAACCTCCGTCGACAAGCCCGCCGTCTTCGCCGAGACCTTCCGCGTCCTGCGCCCCGGCGGCCGCATCGGCATCTCCGACGTCGTCGCCGACGACCACCTCACGCCCTCCGAGCGAGCCGAACGAGGTTCCTATGTCAGCTGCATCGTCGGCGCCCTCACCTTCAGCGAGTACCGCGAAGGACTATGGGCCGCTGGTTTCAGTGACATCGAGATCACACCGACGTTCCAGGCGGCAGACGGCATGCACTCCGCGATCGTGCGTGCGACCAAATCGGCCGGCTCGGTGGACGCCCCGGTCGTCGCACAGGGCGAGGCGTGTGTTGTGGTGTCAGCTCCTGCTGCACGCCGACAGAGGAGTCGGCCGAGTCCGGCGTCACGGTGGCCGAAGCGAAGTCCGCTGCAGGTCGCGGCTGTCAGTGACTTGCATTCGGTAGCCAGGTACAGGCTGCCGTCGGAGCGGGAGCGCCCTGGGCCCCGCAAGCCTGCGCATAGAGAACGTGCGGCGTGGTTCGTTTCACCTTCAGTCTGGTCGCGACCGGCGACAGCTTGCACCTGAAGATCGAGGTTCCAGAGCAGCGCGCTGCTGTGCTTTCCAGTCCGATCCGAACTTCGTCCGGATCCTCGTGCGCGCCCAGAGGCTGATCCGGTTGGTTCAGGAGGTGCCAGCGTAGGAGTGCAGGCCGGAGATCACTAGGTTGATGAAGAAGAGGTTGAACAGCACGGCGATCATGCCGACGACGTTGATCCACGCGGCGGGCTTGCCGCGCCAGCCCGCCGTCGCGCGGGCGTGCAGGTAGGCGGCGTAGCAGACCCAGGAGACGAACGCGACGGTCTCCTTCGGGTCCCAGCCCCAGAACCGGCCCCAGGCGGCTTCGGCCCAGACCGCGCCGGTGATGATCGCGAAGGTGAGTGTGACGAACCCGAACGCGCCGGTGCGGTAGGCGACGCGGTCGAGATGCTCGGCGGTGGGCAGGCGTGTGACGGGCCTGTGCTCGCTCCACAGGTGCAGGCCGCTGACGATGCCGGACAACAGGAACACGCCGCTGGCCATGATCGCCGCGGCCACGTGGATCGTGATCCAGTACGACCTCAGCGCGGGTTGCAACGGTGTGACCTCGGTGTAGAGCTGGTTGCCCGCGACGAACAAAAGCAACGCCAGCGGCAGCAGCACGAACACCGACAGACGCCGAACCTCGTGCCGCCGCACCAGGTACAGCCACGCCACCACCGCGATCAGCCCGACCGCGGACAGGTACTCGTACAGGTTGCCCCACGGAACCCGTTGCGCCGCAACGCCGCGAAACACCAGCGAGGCGAGGTGCAGGACCGCGCCCAACACCGTCAGTGCAACGCCGATCCGTCCACACCGGACGGCTGCGGGAGGAGTGCTTCCGGAGTGCCGGGTCAGCGACCACTCCGCGGCGCCCAGCAGCGCGGCGGCCATGTAGACCCCGAACGCGCTGGTGAACGACCAGTCGCTGAGCAGGCTCACGCCGTCCTCCGCAGCCACCACAATCCGAGTACCGGCAGCACCAGCGGCACGAACCCGTACCCGACGCCGAAGAACGACCACACGGTCGCGTCCGGAAACGCCTGCGGCACGAGCAGGCTCGCGGCTCCGGCCAGCAGCACGCCGGCCAGTTCGATCGAGCACGCGACCAGTGCGACCTGACGGCCGCCCATCGCGAGGGCGACGGTCGCCAGCACGTACACGACGGCGGCGAAAGCGGAGAGCACGTACGCGGCCGGGGCGTCGTCGAAGCGCGTGGCGATCTGGACCGCCGACCGCGAGGTCGCCGCGATGGCGAAGATGCCGTAGACGGTGATCAGCATGCGGCCGAGGCCTTGGCGGGTCTCATGCATGGCCGGCCCAGATCTGGCCGAGGCGCACGGTCATCACGGGCACGCTCAGGCACGCGACCACCAGGACGCCCGCGCTCCAGCGAGTGCGTTCGGCGGCCGACCAGACCACCGCGACTGGCGGGATCACCACAGGGCCGAGCAGGTAACCGACGAACGACAACCGCTCGACGTCGCGCTCGGTGCCGAGCAGGGCCGCGATGCCGATGACGGCCTGGACGAGTAGGCCGACCTCCAGCACGGCGAGGCACCAGACCAGCCCCCAGGACAGCTTCGTCAGCGGCAACAGGGCTTTATTCAGTGCGATCAGCAGGCCCGCGTAGGCGGCGCCGGCGAGCGCGAGGACGGTCAGCGCCGTCGGCAGCACGTCGATCA
Source organism: Lentzea sp. NPDC054927 (assembly GCF_053610285.1). Taxonomy (NCBI): domain Bacteria; kingdom Bacillati; phylum Actinomycetota; class Actinomycetes; order Pseudonocardiales; family Pseudonocardiaceae; genus Lentzea; species Lentzea sp. NPDC054927. Next base: position 9,209 of record NZ_JBSGXZ010000006.1, on the reverse strand, counting down.
TGAGGCTCTTCCGGGGACGAGGGAGATCTACTACGGAATGTAGCACTACGGCTTGTAGTAGATCTCCGTCGAGCTCAGAAGACGAGGAAGCTGAGCGGCGTCGACACCAGCGTCAGGCCGCTGACCAGCGCACTCCACCGCAGCCATCCCGGCGTCACGCCCCGGTCGGCGATGCGGTGGAGACGCGCCGAGGCCGCGGTGATGCCCAGCGCGCCCGCGGGCGGCCCGGCGGTGAAGCGGTGCAGCGCCGACGCCAGCGCCTCCGGGCTGTGCTCGCGACAGGCACGTTCGTCCGCGCGCATCTCGATGAGCAACGCGACCGCGTCCGCTACCCGAGGCGCGCACCGCCGCAACGCCACGAGTGCCAGGTCGTGGCGCTCGCGGGCGTGGGAGTGTTCGTGGGCCAGCACGGCGTGCAGTTCGGCGGTCGACAGGCTGCGCAACGCGCCGGTGCTCAGCACCACGGACGACGGCGTGCCCGGCAGGCAGTACGCGACGGCCGCCGGATGATCGATCACCAGCGCGCCCGGCGCGACCTCGTCGGTGCGGCTGACCAGCGCCAGCACGTCCCGATGCCGCCGTCTGACCCGCGCGACCGCCCACCATGACGTGAAGAGCACCGTGATGAACGCGACCAGCACCGCGAGTCCTGACGCGACAAGGACATCGGCGGCCACAGTGGACAGTGGATCGCCGGCCCAGGCCGCGAGCGCCCGCGGGATCGGCGCGTCGTAGGAGTCGAGGCCGAGCGTGATCAGCACGCCCGCCAGTGACAGCACCCACGTGGCCGCCAGCATCTGCCACAACGCGATGCCGGTCCCCGGCGCCCGCCACACCCAGCGCGCCCGGAGCAGGAAGTGCGCCATGACCGCGCAGATCCCGAGCGTGATCACGAGGTGCAGTGCGGCACTCACGTCTCGTCCTGCTTTTCGGCGAGCGCCTGGGACAGCACCTCTGCCTCGGGAGTGCTGACCGAGCGTGCGAAGTGGGTCAGCGCGGCCTCGCGGTCGCCGGTGAGCGACAGCGCGTCGAGCATGAGCTGTGCGACGTATTCGTCACGACTGGCGACGGGGGAGTACCGCCATGCCCGGCCGTCGGCCTCGCGTCGCACGAAACCCTTCGAGGTGAGCCGCGTGAGCACGGTCATCACCGTCGTGTAGGCGAGCCCGCGCTCCGAGAGGGCCTCCCCGACGTCCCGCACGAGCATCGGCTCACGGCGGTCCCACAGGACCTCCATCGCCGCCCGTTCCAGCTCACCCAGCTTGCTCAGCACGCCGCCGATGGTGTCAGGTCGGCGTGCGGCGGCGCCACAGCCTGCGGGCCACCACGCCCGCCAGCAGGTGTGCGGCCACGGCGACGCCCGTGATCACGAGGCCGAACCGGTAGCCGAGTCCGATGTGGATGATCAGGCCGGCGAGCACGGCCACCACGACGAGAACGTTCGCCGCCCTCTTCACTCGGCGCCGCCGGGCTTGTTCGCTCGAACGCAGTGCAGGAACCAGCTGACGCGCGTGGTCCTCCCGAGGGCGAAGCCCGCGTCACCGAGCATGAGTGCGATCCGCTCGACCGGGTTGTCCCGCATCGTCTCGCCCGCAGTCGCGCCGACGAGATGCCTGGCCAGTGGTCCCTTCGGTGGCAGGAAGTCCGCGATGAGGACCCGGCCTCCCGGTCGCAGGACGCGGAACATCTCGGTGAACGCCTGAGCGCGGGCGTCCTCCGGGATGTGGTGGATCGCCAGGCTGGACAGCACGACGTCGAACGACGCGTCCGGCAGGTCCAGCGCCTCCGCCTTGCCGATCACGAACGAGCAGTCGGCGCTCGCCCGCTTGCGCTGGGCCTCGGCGACCATCTGCTCGGACACGTCGACGCCCACGGCGCGCCGGCCGGCCGAGGCGGCGAGTGCGGTGAGGTAACCGGGGCCGCAGCCGATGTCGAGCACCTCGTCCTGCGCGGTGACGTCCGCGAGGTCGACGAGGCGTCCGAAGATGCGGCGGCGGCTGCCGGTGAACGCGATCGAGGACAGGAGTTCGTAGGCGCGGGCATGGCGGATCGCGCCGGGAGCGTGGTCGGACGACTTCCCGTGTAAGCGGCTCTTCTGCATCTCGTGCTCCTCTAACTTAGTGACTACTAAGTTCTGGTTGACGCGAGCTTAGTCACGACTAAGTAGGGGTGTCTAGGATGCTTCTGTGACCGAACAACGGGAGCGCCGAACCAGGATGACCGCCGAGGAGCGCCGCGAGTCGATCCTCGCGGCGGCGACCGAGCTGTTCGCCGAGGTCGGCTACCTGCGCGGCAAGACGTCAGCGGTAGCCCGCAAGATCGGCGTGAGCGAACCCGTGGTGTTCCAGAACTTCGGCACCAAGGCGGCCCTGTTCGCCGCCGTCGTCGACCGCTCAGCCGATCACATCTGTCGCATGGTCGAACGGGTCACGGACGCGGACGTCCCGGTCTCCGGCCTGCTCAAGATGATGCTCGACCCCGAACACCTCCAGCACGTGCACAGCGCGGGCTCGGTGGGAGCGATCTTCGCCGACGCCTCCACGATCCACGACGAACCGGAGATCGAGGCCGCCACCCGCCGCGCCGTGCAACGGTTCGCCGCCGCGATCACCGGCCTGCTCGACCGCGGCCGAGCAGGTGGCGAACTCCGTGCCGACCTCGACACCGAAGCCGCCGCCTGGTGGCTGCTGTCCATGGTGGCCTCGCAGAAGTTCCGCCAGACCACCGCCGCCGACCCGAGGGATGTCGAGGCACGACTCGCGGAGGGCACGCTCGCGTTCCTGACCGAACGCTGATCAGCTCCTGCTCACGAGCAGATAGCGCTCATCGTCGATCGAGCGGCCCCACAATGCCGGATCGTCCAGCCGCGTGACGTCGGCTTCCTGGCGAACGTCCAGCACAAGCGCCCGGCACTCGGCAGCGGTCAAGCCCGCTCCCGTCGACCAGTGCCCTTCTATGAGCACGAGCATGCCGCCAGGCGCGAGCAGGTCGACCCAGCGCTTCAATGCGGTAGCGCGGTCGGGAAGTGCCCACAGCACATGCCGGGCGAGCACCACGTCGCAGCTACCTGGTGCGTAAAGAGGCCGGGAGGCGTCGCCCTCAACGAACGCCGCCGACACCCCGGCGGCGCTCGCCTTCGACCAGGCGGCCGCGACCATCCGAGGGGAGAGGTCCATGCCGCGGACCTCGTGCCCTGCCTGCGCCAACAGCACGGACAGGCTGCCTGTCCCGCATCCAAGGTCGACGATGGATGCTGGAGTGGTCGGCAACAGCGGCAGGAGCACCGCCGCCCACGCGGCACGCACTTCGGGGTCGAGCAGTCCGTGGTCTGGCTCCTGGTCGAAGGTTGCCGCGTGCTGATCCCAGAAGTCGCGCACCTCGCTTGTCATAAGTGAAGTTTGCCGCAGCACGTGCTTGTCGAGGGCGCGCTCGCTATTAACCGCCTTACATCTTCTCCGCTAGGGTCCCGCGCAGCGGATATCCGCTGATCAATGAGCATTCGCGCAGAGGAGTTGATGCAAAAGGTGTGCAGAAAAGTCATCGGTGCGCTGGCCTTGGTGGTGGCGATGGTGGGAATGCCTGGTCAGGCACTCGCACACGGCATCACCGGGTCGGCCGCCGGAAAGAATGCCTGGGAGTTCATCCCGCTGGGCATCGAGCACATGCTGCTCGGCTGGGACCACCTGCTGTTCATCGCCGGCATCGTGCTTCTCGCGGGCGAGCTCAAGCGGGCGGCGCAGCTGATCTCGGTGTTCGTGGTCGGGCACAGCACCACGTTGATCATCGCCACGCTGGCGGGCTGGAAGCTCAGCGCCACGCTGGTCGACGTCGTGATCGCGTTGAGCCTGGTGTTCGTCGGTGTGGTCGGGTGGATCGGCAGGCCGCAGAAGTGGGGCTGGTTCGCGGCATCGGTGTTCGGGTTCGGGTTGATCCACGGGCTTGGCTTGTCCACGCGGCTGCAGGACCTCGGGCTTCCCGAGGACGGCCTGCTGGTGCGGGTGATCGCGTTCAACGTCGGCGTCGAGATCGGCCAGCTGATCGGCATCGTGATCATGGTCGTGCTCGGCAGGGTGTTCGCGCGGCTGATCAAGTGGGACAAGGCGCCGAAGCTCGCCAACGGTGGTCTGGTCGCTGCCGGGGTCGTGGCGGCGATCATGCTGAGCGTCCTCAGCGTGTTCGCACCGGCGCCGCCCGCGGACGCGTATGCGGCCGGGTGTTCGGTCAAGACGCGCACGGAGACGTTCAAGGGCGAGGGCAACCACCCGCCGAAGGACTTCTACGAGCCCAGCGAAACTGCGCCGGAAGCTGACTTCGGGCACGTCGCAGGTGACGGCTACCTCATCGTGCAGTACTCAGGGTTGTCCGAGGCCGAGGTGGGGCAGTTGCGGACGTTCATCACCGGTCCGGACGGGCAGAAGGTCGTGGGCGGGCTCAAGCAAGGACAGGCCGAGCAGATCAAGGCCATCAACGCCTACGACACGATGACCTGCGAGAAGCTCGACCTGGAGTCGATGAAGAAGTTCGCCGACAAGTGGCTGACCGATCCACGCTCGAAGAGTGCTGAAGGCTGATCGTGAAGATGACCGAACTGCGTGTGGTGCGCGCGGCCCTGGTGGCCGTGCTGTCCAGCGCTGTCTCGGTCGCCGCCCATGGGGCGGCAGGCGGGGGCATGCCCGACCTCGGGTCGACGCTGCTGCTCACGCTCATGATCGCGGGCGCCGCCACGGCTCTCGCTGATCGCCGGCGCAGTGCGAAGCGCACTGTCGCCATCCTCGCGGCAGCTCAGCTGTCGCAGCACGTCATGCTCACCTGGCTGTCCGGCCTGGCACACCACCACGACCTCTCGCTGCACCCCGCGATGATCGCCGCACACGTGGCCGCTCTCGTGGTGTCCGGGTTCCTCTTGGCTCGTGCCGAGGACGTGGTCTTCGCCGTCGCGGGCGCGTTCGCCGCGTTCATGCCACGGCTGCTGGTGTCATTGCCCATGCCCGCCGACGTGCCTGTCGCGGTGCCGGTGTGGTCGGACGTCGATCCTGTTCGGACTGTCCTCTTGCGACGCCAACTCGGGCGCCGGGGACCTCCGCGCGGCTTCTGAATCCCAGCTGTTCTTTTCTCCTTTGAGTTCAGGAGTCGTACCAACATGTCTTCAACACGTTTGGCGCGCGCTGGCGCGTGTGCCGCGGCGGCACTGGCCGCTGCACTGGCCTCGGCCGGATCGGCCTGGGCGCACGTCAGTCCGACACCTGGTGAGATCAGCCGTACCGGGTCGAGCGAGGTGGCGTTTCGGGTGCCGACCGAGTCGACCACCGCGGGCACGGTGAAGTTCGAGCTGACCCTGCCCGCCGAGAACCCGGTCAGCTCGGTGCGGCTGGAACCCAAGGCGGGCTGGAACGGCACGATCACCAGGGCGAAGCTCGACAAGCCGGTCACCACCAACGGCATCACGATCGAAGAAGCGGTCCGCAACGTCACCTGGACCGCTGAGCCGGGCGTGCGCATCGCGCCCGACCAGTACGGCGTCTTCCGCATCTACCTCGCCGGGCTCCCGAGCACAACCGACACGCTGGTCGTCGCCGCGGCGCAGACCTACGACGACGGCAAGGTCGCGAACTGGGATCAGCCGCCGAAGTCCGACGGCACCGAGCCGGAGAACCCGGCACCGGTCATCAAGCTCGTGGCCGGTGGCAGCGACATGGCCGGCATGAACCACGGCACGACGTCGCAAACCGCGACCTCACAGGACAACAGCGCGCGCTACCTCGCCGGCGGCGCACTCGCCTTGGCCGCGCTCGGCCTCGGCATCGGGGTGGGCGCGCTGCTGCGCGTCCGCCGGGCTACCCAGGAGCAGTCATGAACCTCCGTCGTTCGATCGCGGCCTTGGTCGCCGTGATGGGATTCGTGCTGCAGGGCGCCGCGCCGGCGTTCGCGGACGCCAAACTGGAGAAGAGCGATCCCGCCGAGGATGCGTCGCTGACCGCGGTGCCGGCCGCGTTGACGCTGACGTTCAACGAGCCGGTCAACCCGCAGTCGCTCGCATTGACCGGTCCGGACGGGCAAGCGGTCACGCTCGCCGCGCCCACGACGGCCCAACTCGTCGTGACTCAGCCGGTACCCGCGCTGGCCAACGGCGCGTATGCCCTGGCGTTCAAGGTGGTGTCGACGGACGGGCACAACGTCTCGGGCACCATCAAGTTCACTGTGGCGGCCCCGGTGCCCACCACGACGACCACGACGACGACCACGCAGCCGCCGGTCGTCTCGAGTGCTCCCGCGGTGCAGAACCAAGCTGCAGAGAACTCGTCGACGACATGGTGGGTCGTCGGCGCAGCCGTGGCGTTGGTGCTGGCTGCCGTGGCCTACGGGTGGATCCGGCAACGTCGAGCCTGACCGGTTGTGGGTGGGCGCGCATCCCGCGTCCACCCACGACCTCGCGGAGGAGGTGAAAGCCGCGGTGAAAATCCGCTTCTACCGGTGGCCGATCGTGGCAGCGTCGCCCTGATGGGGCTCACGGGCTACGTGGTGCACGACGTCGCCGCCGAACAGCCATCACCCGCTGGAGCGCCAGCTGGCCCGCCACCGAAGCGCGCCGTCAACCCCGAGGGCGACGCACGGTTCCCGGACTCGATGAAGACCGCCGAACTGCCGCAGGGCGGCCCGTTCACCGAACGCGGCAACGGCCGCTGGACGATCGTGCCGGGCGGCGGCGATCGAGTTGGCCCCAACGTGGCACCGCTGACCTACACGATCGAGATCGAAGGCGGTGTCGAAGTACCCGGTGGCGCCGAGGGCTTCGACCGCATGGTGCGCGGCGTTCTGGCGCACCCGAAGAGCTGGATCGGCAGCGGCCAGCACGCGTTCCAGCGCGTCGCCGACGGAAACGCGGACGTGCGGGTCAGTCTCACCTCGCAGATGACCACGCGGCAGCTGTGCGGATTCGAGATCCCGTACGAGGGTTCGTGCTGGCGACCGGACCTGAAGCGGGTCGTGATCAACACCGCCCGGTGGGAACGCGGTGCAGTGGTGTTCCAGGGCAGCATCGTCGCCTACCAGCAGTACGTCATCAACCACGAGGTCGGGCACGCGCTGGAGTTCGACCACCAGGGCTGCCAGACCGATGGCGAGCTCGCGCCCGTGATGATGCAACAGACCTGGGGCACGTCGAACAACTACCTCGCGAGCATCGGCGCTGATCGCGTCACCGCGGATGGCAAGGAGTGCGTGCCGAACCCGTGGCCGTTCCCGCGCCGACCTTGATGAGCGGCATTGCGGCCAACACCAGGTAAGCGACTGCGAGCACGATCAGCCCGGCAGACACTGCACCTGAGAACAGCACCCCACCCGCCGCGCTTCCGAGCGGGAAGCCCAATGCACACACGGCTGCTCGGGCACCCGTGACCTGGCCGCGCACGTCGTCGGGGACGCTGCGCTGGAACAAGGAGCGCTCGATCGCGTAGTACGGGCCCCACAGGAACGACGCCACTGCGACGAGCACCGCCGCGACCGGAAGTGCGTCGGTGAGAGTCAACGCCGCCAACGCCGGCGCCCCGGCAGCGATCACGACCGGCAGCCGTGCACGCACGGGGAGCCTGAGAAACAGCGGAAGTCCACACAGGACACCACACAACCCACCTGCTCCCGCAGCACCGAGGAGCACACCGAAGGCGAACGCGCTGTCGTGCAGGACGTTCAGCGCGTAAACGGGGTACAGCAGATCGGTCGCTCCGCTCAGGAACAAGAACCCTGCGGCACATGCCGTGAGCACCGCCGCCGTCGGGTATCGCGCCAGCACCACGAACGCCGGGCGCCCACGATCTTCGCGTGCGGGCGCGCGCAGGTCCGGTAGCCGGAACGAGAGCCAACTCATGACGGCGAAGCTCGCTGCATCGACCATCAGCGCCGTGCTGATGCCTGCCGTTCCGACCAGGAAACCGGCCACGGGCGGCCCAACCACGTAGGCGAGCTCCCAGTTGACCGACAGCAGGGAGTTGGCCGACTCGAGGTCACCGTCCTCGACGACCCGAGGGACGAGCACGCCCTCGGCAACCTCGCTGACCGCCGCCAACGCCGCGCTCACCGCCGCAACCACGCAGATGTGAACGACACGAAGCTGCCCGAAGCGATCGAGCACCGGCAACAGCGCAATCAATGCGCCGCGGAGCGCGTTGTCCCATCCCATCAGCAGCCGCACCGGAAACCGGTCCAGCAGCCTTCCCGCGACCGGGCCACACACCAGGATCGGCAGCCCCGAGCAGAGCAACACCAGCCCGAGCTCGCGAGGGCCCGCCAGATCCAGTACCAGCCACGACAGGGCAACGACCGTGAACGCGCTACCACACCGCGACACCATCATCCCGAGCCAGAACCGCCGGAAGGCTGGTTTGCGGAGAACGCGCAGATACCCCCGGAAAGTGCGTCGCATGCACTCACGCTAACGGGCTGAAATGGAAAATGTTATTTCATTGTGCAAATTCTCTTTTTAATTAAATGGGGGAAGGAAGCGGAGTGTTGCCGCGTTGCGCCAGCATCGAGGTCATCAGCTCGATGTCGGAGATCTGGGTGACCAGCATGTTCGCGGCGAACGTGCGCAGCTGGTCGGTCGAGGCGTACTGCTCTCCCGCGCGCATCATCGGCATGCCGCCCTGGTGGTGGCGGATCATCAGGCGCAGGAAAAGTAGACGTCGAGCTCTTGCCCGCGCAACGACTTCAGCGTGGCCAGCTCGTCCTCTGTTGCCATGCCCGGCATGACCGCGGCTCCGGAAGCAGGACCTGCCGCGTGGCCAGCGTGACCTGTTTCCGAAGGCACCCAGGCCATGTGAGGACCTGGCGCGGCGGCTGGCTGCTCCCACAGCGTGAGCCAGCCCTGCATGCGGCCGATCTGCTCCAGCTGGCCGTTGCCGATGTCGAACGCGAGCAGGCGCACCGCCTGATCGGTGGTGTGGTCACGGATGGCGTCGGCCATCACCACTGCCTGGCGGTGGTGCACCGTCATGTCCTGAGAGAAACCGACATCGACCGTACCGAACTCTGCCCGCGCCGGGTGCAGTTGCGTCCTCAGCAGCGTTCCGCCGACCATGCCGAGCGCGGCGACCACCAAGAAGGCGATCACCGGCACGGCCACACGTCGAAGCATCGAGTTCGTCGTCAGAAGTTCGCCACCGCCGCGTACAGCAGCGTCAGCACGATCGCTGCGACGGCAACCGCCGCCACGA